>JAETOP010000069.1 GCA_021771675.1 Oscillospiraceae bacterium
CTACTGTAGGGGAGGCTATTAGCCTCCCGCGCAGAACAATCCCCAAAAGCGGCACCAAGTCAGGCAAATCCGTATCATTTTCCATTTGCCGGCTCCATTCACCGGAACACTCAAAAGCCGTTACGAAAGCGGGAGGCTAATAGCCTCCCCTACGGGATGTCTTAAGTTGACGACATTGCCCTTTACACAAGGCTGGCTGACTTCTGGAACCGATACTTTCCACCATTCAACGGAACACGCAAAAGCCGTTACTGGGCGGGATTGTCATTTTTCTTCATATTCATCAGCAGCCGGTTCAGTGCGCCGCCAAAGAAAATGATTTCCAGGCAGCAGTAAAGCCAAAGCATACTGATGGCAATGGCATACACCGAGCCGTAGATATTGGCATAGCTGGGGAAATTTGTGACATAGATGGAATAGAGGTTGGAAAACACCATCCAGCCGATGCTGGACAGCAGTCCCCCGGGCAGGCTCTCCCAGAAGCGGTTTCGCCGGTTGGGCAGCACCATGAAGATCAGGGTAAAGAGCAATGTCTGGAGCACCAGCAGGAACAGAAAGCGCAGGTCAAGAATATTCATCAGCATCCGCATGGCTGGGTGGTCGATGCTGCCCAAGAAGGAAATGATGGCATTGCCGAACACATGAAGCACCAGCGTCAGCAGAATCACCACCTCAAAAGCGAAGGTGTAGAGCACACTGATGGCACGGGTGTACAGATACCCCCGGTCCTCGGAGACGCCATAGATGGTGTTCAGGCCGGTGAGCAGGCCATAAATTCCCCGGCTGGAGGACCACAGGGCAGTCAGGGCGCTGAATCCCGCCACCGCTCCGGAGGCATTGCCATAAATGCTGTAGATCAGCTCCCGGGCCCCCTCCCGCATGGCCTGGGGCAGCAGGGAGTCCATCATTTCCAGCAGGTTTTCCACGTGCAGCCCGGTGAAGCGCAGAGCGCTGAGCACCAGCAGCAGAGCGGGGAACACGGACAGCACAATAAAATAGCCGGTGTTGGCCGCCAGCTGGGGGATGTGTACCGAAGAGAGCCAGCGGATGGCTTCCTCCAATTGCCGGAATAGTCTGGACTGTTTTTTCACAGAATGCCTCCTTCCTGCGGGCAGGGCGGGCAATGCCCGCTGATAATTCGCTCGAAGCTGGTCTGTCATCCTTTTCGCCCTGACCCGCCCGGTAACAATTGCACATCATCCAAGCACGAATTAAAAAGGCCCGCTGACGGTATGTGCAGCGGGCTTTTCCGGAAGGCTCTGGCAAAAGCCCAAGGGCCTTCATCAGAGCCTTCCCAAATACAGTTTATTCAGCGGAGATCAGGTAATAGTACACCGGCTGACCGCCGTTAATCAGGCTGATTTCAGCCTCGGGGCAGATGTCGGCAAACAGGTCCGCCGCCTTCTGGGCGTGCTTTTCCTTGATGTCGCAGCCATAGTAGATGGTGATATACTCCTTGCCCTCGTCCCGGATTTTCTCGGCCAGGCTCTTCAGCAGCACCTTGATGTCCTGGCTGGTGCCGAAGAGGGAGCTGCCGAACATGGCCAGGTAGTCGCCCTGGTGGATGTCATAGCCGTCGAAGTCGGAGTTCCGGGCGGCATAGGTGATCTGCATGGTTTCCACCGTGTCCAGGGCCTCTGTCATGGCCTGGGTGTTCTCCTCCACCGTTCCCTCGGGATTGAAGCTCAGCATGGCAGTCACGCCCTGGGGCACCGTCTTGCTGGAAATCACCACCACATCCTTGGGGGTCAGACCATCCACCTGCTGAGCCGCCATGATGATGTTCTTGTTGTTGGGCAGCACAAACACCGTCTGGGCGGGAACCCGGTTCACCGCCTCCAGAATGTCCTCGGTGCTGGGGTTCATGGTCTGGCCGCCGGAGATGATGGCGTCCACCCCCAGGTTGGTGAACACGTCCGCCAGTCCGTCACCGGCGCAGACGGACACCACCCCGATGGGCTTCTCCGGCTCGGCGATCCTGGGAGCCAGCTCCTTTTCGCTCATCACCTTTTCGGTGTGCTGCAAACGCATGTTCTCCACCTTCACGGTGACAAAGGAGCCGTATTCGATAGCCTCGTGGAGGGCCCGGCCGGGATCGTTGGTGTGGACATGGACTTTAATAATCTCCTCGTCGTCCACCAGCACCAGACTGTCTCCAATGCTGCTCAGGAAGGAGCGCAGCTTCTCCGGGTCGTTCTGATTCTCCCGGGAGATGATGAACTCAGTGCAGTAGGTAAAGGTGATGTCCTCGGTATTAAAGTCGGAGAAATCCGCCTGCTCTTTGGTCTGACCGCTCTGACTGGCCTCAGGAGCCACAATATCCTCCCCCCGCAGGGCGCAGAGCATGGCCTCCAGGGCGAAGACCCAGCCCTTGCCGCCGGCATCCACCACTCCCGCCTTTTTCAGCACGGGATTCTGGTTCACGGTGTTGGCCAGAGCGGTCCTGGCCTCCTCAATGGCGGCCTCCTGGACGAACTCGATGTGGTTATTCTCCTGGGAGGCGTCGTATGCCTTGGCCGCAGCCAGACGGGCCACGGTGAGGATGGTTCCCTCGGCGGGCTTCATCACAGCCTTGTAGGCCGCATCCACGCCGCTTTGCAGGGCCTGGGCCCACAGCACGCCATCGGCCGCCTGGGCCCCTTTCAAGGCCTTGGAAATGCCCCGGAACAGCAGCGACAGAATCACGCCGGAGTTGCCTCTGGCGCCCCGCAGCATGGCGGAGGCCGCCACCTTGGAGGCGGCGTAGAGATCCGGATCCTCGGAAGAGCGCAAATCCGAGGCGGCGGAGTTGATGGTCATGGACATATTGGTGCCGGTATCACCGTCGGGAACCGGGAATACGTTCAGCTCGTTCAGGGCCTGCTTGTGAATCTCGATGGAAGCGGCCGCACTGATAATCATTCGGCGGAGGTCGGCTCCGTTAATGGTCTGCCTCAATTATTCTCTCCTCCGTTTCTCAGTCGATCATCATGGAATCAACATACACATTGACAGAGCGCACCTGAGTACCGGTGCACTTGGCCACCACATAGCGAACCTCGGAGATGATGGAAGCGCCCACGGCGGACAGATTCACGCCCCCATCCACCACAATATGCAGGTCGATGGAGATGGTCTTGTCCTCGTTGAAGGTGACCAGCACGCCCTTGCCCACGGACTCCTTGCGCAACAGGTGATACAGGCCGTCCCGCATGGAGCGGGCAGCCATGCCCTTTACGCCAAAGCAGTTGGCAGCGGCGGTGCCCACGATGTCGGTATAGACAATGTCGGTGACGGTGATGCTGCCGCTTTCGTTTTCATGTCGGATCATGGATGAATCCTCCTTGTTCTTAGAAATAGGGATGCCATCAGACCATGCTCTGCTCCCAGCATTCGGGAACGGACAGGCCCATCATCTTCACCACGGTGGGAGCCACGTTGGCCAGGCCGAAATGGCCCTCCTTGATGACCCAATCGTGATCCTGATCATAGATGATGAAGGGGACGGGATTCAGGGAGTGGGCGGTGCGGACGGAGGTCTTTCCCTTCTTGGTCTCGGTCATCTGGTCGGCGTTGCCGTGGTCGGCGGTGATGAGCACGGTGTAGCCGTACTCATCGGCGGCATCCAGAATCTTCTTCAAACCGGCGTCCACACACTCCATGGCATAGACAACCGCCTCCATCACGCCGGTGTGGCCCACCATGTCGCCGTTGGGGTAGTTGCAGCGCAGGAACTGGAACTTGTGGGAAGCCATGTTCTCCACCATTTTCTCGGTGATCTCTTTGGACTTCATGGCGGGAGCCTGCTCGAAGGGAATCACATCGGAGGGAATCTCCTCGTAGACCTCCAGGTTCTCGTCCACCTTGCCGGAGCGGTTGCCGTTCCAGAAATAGGTGACGTGGCCGTACTTCTGAGTCTCGGACAGGGCATACTCGTGGACGCCTGCCTGGCACAGCCGCTCGGTGAGGGTGTTCTTGATGACGGGGGGCTGAACCAGATAGTGCTCGGGAATTTTCAGGTCGCCGTCGTATTGCAGCATCCCGGCGAACTGGACGCCGGTGTAGTCTCCCCGGTCGAACTTGTCAAAATCCTTCCGGTCAAAGGCCAGGGAAATCTCCTGGGCCCGGTCGCCCCGGAAGTTGAAGAGGATCACGCTGTCCCCGTTGGCGATCTTCGCCACGGGCTGGCCATTGCGGGCTACCACAAAGGCGGGCAGGTCCTGGTCAATGCAGCCGGTCTCCGCCCGGTAGGTCTCGATGGCCTCTTTTGCAGAGGCGAACATCCGGCCCTGGCCCTGAACATGGGTGCGCCAGCCCTTTTCCACCATGCCCCAGTTTGCCTCGTACCGGTCCATGGTGATCTGCATCCGGCCGCCGCCGGAGGCGATGGCGTAATCCGCTCCATCGGCGGAGAGTTCTGCCAGGACATCCTCCAGCTGGGCCACATACTCCAGAGCGGAGGTGGCGGGCACGTCACGGCCGTCCAGCAGGATGTGGCAGTAGGCCCTCTTCACGCCCTGGGCCTTGGCGGCCTTCAGCAGGGCAATCAGGTGGGAGATGTTGGAGTGGACGTTGCCGTCGGACAGCAGGCCCAAAAAGTGCATGGCCCTGCCGGACTTGGCGTTCTCCACCAGGTTCTTCCAGGTTTCGGAGGCAAAGAGCACACCGTTTTCGATGCTCTCGCCCACCAGCTTGGCGCCCTGGGAATAGACCTGGCCGCAGCCCAGCGCATTGTGGCCCACCTCGGAGTTGCCCATGTCCTCATCGCTGGGCAGACCCACGGCGGTGCCATGGGCTTTCAGCCAGGTGTGGGGGCAGGTGGCAAGCAGATGATCCAGCGTGGGGGTCTTGGCCACGGCCACAGCATCGCCGCTGCCGCCATCGCCCTTGCCGACGCCGTCCATAATCACAAGTACAATGGGTTTTTCCATTATTATAACCTCCAAAACGAAAATATCGCAAAAATAAGCGTAAAGATACTTCTAACATTTTACATCATTTTCTTCAAACTTACAACCATTATTTTGAATGGGCCCCATTTTTTCCGTTCCACACAAAAATACTTCCGGAAAGCCGCAAAAACGGGTGATTATTTCCGCCGCTGGGGGAGAAAGATAATTAGGAATGAGGAGTTAGGAATTTAACGTGACACCCGTAGGGGAGGATATTATCCTCCCGCCAAGTAATGGGTTTTGAGTATTCCGTTGAATGGAACCAGGTGCCGGTTTCAGAGCAAAGGCCTTGTGTAAAGGGAGCTGTCACGCGAACAGCGTGACTAAGGGATTGGGCGGCAGGCACCAAAATGATTACACAGCCCAATGCGGGGAGGCTTTGGCCCCAATGTTTTGGTCTGACCACTTCGCCCAACATATCTATCCCATCACTGCCTGCTGCCCAATCCCCCCTTCCCCCCTTACACAGGGGGCATGACTCAAAAGCCGGAACATAGTGCCATTCACCGGAACACTCAAAAAACATTGCTTGGCGGGAGGCTAATAGCCTCCCCTACGGGCATCCCGTTAAATTTCTCATTCCTAACTCCTAATTCCTAATTTCCTCCCGGCTTATGTCAAAAAGCACCGGCTCCTGTGGGAAACCGGTGCTTTGGGGAATATTTATCTGCGGTATTTGCGTTTCTTCCGCCGTTTGCCCTGTCCGGCAGCCCGGAACAGCAGGGCGGTGGTGGCCAAAATGGTCAGGACAATTATCACAATCAGCAATCCAAAGATGCTGCTGCCATCCGTGGCGGAACCGGGCTGGTAGGGCTCCGGCTGGGCGGCCTGATTGCCCAGGACAATGGTAGGCTGGGTGGACTGGGTAGCCGGGGGCAGGGTCTGCACCGGCAGGGTGGGCACGGTGGTGGGCTCTGTGTACACGGGAATTGTGGTCGCAGGCTCGGTGTAAGTGGGAACCGTAGCGTTGGTGGGCTCCGTGACCCAGAAGGTCTCCTGGGTTGTCTCCGGCACGGTAACGGGCTGGGTGGCCTGGGTGGGCACATAGGGGTCGGTTCCGTCAGAGGAGCGGAACTCAATCCGGTTGTGGAAGGCGGTTTCCAGCTGCTCGATCAGGGACACCGACCAGGGGTTGGAGGCGGAATAGTAGATGGTGGCATAGGTATCCCACAGGCAGTTTTCGTCAAACCGGGGGAAGCCGCCGCTGCAATGGATTTCCTTTAAATTGGTGCAGGAGCGGAAGCTGTTCTCTCCGAATTTCTTAAAGGTGGCAGGCAGAGTAATGGAACTCAGGCTGTCACAGCCGGAAAAGGCGTCCTTTCCAATGGAAACCAGGCTGTTTCCAAACTCCACAGTGGTGAGGGAATCATAGTTCTGGAAGGCATAGGCCCCCACATAGGTAATCCCGTCGGAGAGCACCACCCGGGTGATGCTGTACTGGCTTCCCATCCAGGGGGCGCCGGTGGAAAAGTCGTACATCTCACCGGTGCCGGTGATGTACAGCGTGGAGCCGTCCAGGCTCCAGCTCAGACTGTCGCCGCAGGTGGCCCCGCTCCCCTCAAAGGCAATGTCCTGGGCGCCGGCGGTGCCGGTCAGCAGCAGGAGGCAAAGCAGAAACATTACTAATTTTTTCATTGCCGCAAATCCTTTCTATGTTTTGCGGTGATTATATCACAGTCTGCGGCATTTGGGGAGTGGGCTAAGCAAAATTTAAGATTTGTTCAGAGTTTCCTTAGTTAAATTCCTCCGGCTGGACATATGCCTCGCGGCTCATGGAATAACCGTTTTCATATCTGACGGTTAAGTACCAGACCTCGTCGCCGTCCTCCAGGCGGAGGAAGCAGATGCCCTGATCGTTAAATTTATCGGTGATCTCCATGGCCTGCTCCTTCCAATAGGCCCAGACGGTGCCATCCTCGCCATAATAAATTTCCGGCTCGCTCAGGTGCTCCAGCAGCTCCTCGTCGGTGAGGGGACGCTCGGAGCCGTCGTTCTCAATTGCGACTCCGCCGCCGCCCCGCTCCTGGGTATTTCCATCTGCGTCCTCATAGGACAGGGTATAGCTGCCCTCCTGAATGTCCATCACAGCGGTGGTCTGGTCGCCGTGAACCCAGAGCTGGATGGTTCGCCGGATGCCCCCCACGTCCGCTCCGTAGCACACCGCCGTCAGGCTCAGCACCAGCAGCACTGCGGCACACAGGGTAAGGGCTCTGCGAATGGGAAAATGATTTGATTTCATATTGGGTTCCTCCTTCAAATTCAGAGCGGAGGCATGGAGCACCCCGAAGGTGCGCTGATACTGCTCTTTGTCGATCATAGTTCCAAATCCTCCGTAAGCATGGTTTTCAGAAGCTGTCTGCCCCGGCTCAGCTGACTTTTTACAGTTCCCTGGCTGCGGCCCAGAATAGAAGCGATTTCCTGAACGGAGTATTCCTCATAATAGAACAGGTGGATCACCGTCCGATACCGTTCCGGCAGCCTCATCACCGCCTGGAACAGACTCCGATCCTCCGGCTGGGCAAATTCCAGCTCATCCATATACTCCTCCCAGCTCACCCGGTTTTTCCGCCAGAAGGTGCGGGAAATATCCTTGGCCCGGTTGACTGCCACCCGGAGCAGCCAAGCCTTCAGGTGGGTATCGTCTATGTAGTCCCGGTTTTGGAGGTAATATTTCAGAAAGGTATCCTGCACCACATCGTCCGCATCCTCCCGGCAGCGGCAGATGCTGAATGCGGCGGAAAATACCCGGTCGCCGTATTTCTGGAATGCTTCGTCAACAGATCGTCTCATAGCAGCTCCTGTGTGTATCATCGTGTTTTGAAGGGCCCTTCATATACCATACGATTGGGAGGTGGAAAAGGTTGCACAGAAATAATTTTTCCCATCGACTTTGCCCAGGCAGGCCGTCATGATTATTTCAGGGCCTCCCAAAATCGGGAGGCCCTCGGTGTTATTGGGAATTATTCCACCACGCAGGAGGCAGCCTTCTTGCCGGTCAGCTCCTGGGTGCGCTCATCCGGCTGGCCGAAGGAGGCGAACAGAGTCCACTTCCCGCTGCCGGGAACCCATTGGCCCTGCTCATTGCAGACCTGGAAGGCCCGGGCAGGAAGCTTCAGAGTAATCTCCTTCTCCTCGCCCTCTGCCAGGCACACCCGCTGGAAAGCGCAGAGCACGGGATTCACCGGAGCGTCCGGGGAGGCCATGTCCTTGACGTAGAGCTGAACCACGTCCTCGGTCTCCCGTCCGTCGTTACGAACCAGAACCCGGGCTTCGTTCCTGTCGGCAGTGACGGACAGGGCCCAGGTGTCGCCGTAGGTCAGGCCGTAGCCGAAGGGATACAGGGCCTTTCCTTCATAGTAGCGGTAGGTGCGGTTCTTCATGGAGTAGTCGGTAAAGGCGGGCATTTCCTCCAGAGCGCTGTTGTAGTAGAAGGTCACAGGCAGCTTGCCGGAGGGGGAGCGCTTGCCAAACAGGATGTCTGCGGCAGCCTTACCGCCCCGGGCGCCGGGATACCACAGCTGCACCACCGCAGCGGCCCGATCCGCAATGTCGCTGACATCGATGGCGCTTCCGGCCATCAGGCAGAGGATCACCTTCTTGCCGGAATCCAGCACTGCCTGGGCCAACTTTCTCTGTCCCTCGGGCAGCAGCAGGTCCCGCTTGTCGCCGGAGGCAGCGGCATTGCCGGTATCTCCTTCCTCGCCCTCCAATGTCTCGTCCAGGCCCAGCACCAGCACCACCACATCGGAGTGGTCCGCCACCACCCGGGCCTCGGCGATCCGGTCGTCGGCCTTACCAAGGCCCTCCACCCGATCCTTAAACAGGTGGCTGCCCTCGGCGTAATAGACCCGCACGTCCTGGCCCACCTCGTCCTGGATGCCTTCCAGCACGGTGATATAGCGGGAGGAGGTGCCGTGATAGTTGCCAATCAGAGCCGCCCGGCTGTTGGCGTTGGGGCCAACCACGCCGATGGCAGTGAGCTTTTCCTTGTTCAAGGGGAGAATGCCGTCATTTTTCAGCAGGACGATGCCCTTTTCCGCCGCCTCCATGGCAGCGGCCAGGTGCTCCGGGCACTCCACGGCGGAGTAGGGAATCTGGTCGAACTCGGTCTGCTGCCCGTCCATGATGCCCAGCAGATACCGGGTGGTGAAGAGCCGGACAGCCGCCTGACGGATGTCGTCCTCGCTAATCAGCTTCTGGGCCAGAGCGGTGAGCAGGCAGCGGTAGGTGCAGCCGCAGTTCAGGTCCGTGCCCGCTTTCAATGCGGCGGCACTGGACTCGGCGGGGGTGTCAGTGTAGTGGTGATTCTCGTGAAAATCCCGGATGGCCCAGCAGTCGGAGACCACGTGGCCCTGGAAGCCCCATTTTTCCCGCAGGTACTCCCGCAGCAGCTCCGGGCTGCCGCAGCAGGGGTAACCGTTCACTGCATTGTAAGCGCCCATGACGGACTCCACGTCCGCCTGGGTGACAGCCGCCTCAAAAGCGGGCAGATAGGTCTCCTCCATATCCTTTTTGCTGGGGTTGACGTTGAAGTGGTGCCGCTCCGCCTCCGGGCCGGAGTGGACGGCAAAATGCTTGGCGCAGGCGGCGGTTTTCAGGTATTCCCCGTCCCCCTGGAGGCCCCGGATGTAGGCCTTGCCCAGCTCGGCGGTGAGGGTGGGATCCTCGCCGTAGGTTTCGTGGCCCCGGCCCCAGCGGGGGTCCCGGAAGATGTTGATGTTGGGTGACCAGAAGGTCAGCCCCTTATAGATGTCCCGGTCGCCCTTTTGGGAGAGGGCATTGTACTTGGCCCGGCCCTCGGTGGCGGCTACGTCGCCCAGCCGCTCCACCAGCTCCGGGGCAAAGGACGCAGCCATGCCGATGGCCTGGGGAAAGCTGGTGGCCACGCCCGCCCGGGCCACGCCGTGAAGGGCCTCGTTCCACCAGTTATATTCCGGAATGTTCAACCGGTCCAGGGCGGGGGCGTCGTAGCTCAGCTGGGCGGCCGCTTCCAGCACGTCCATCTGCGCCACCAGCGCCTGGGCCTTCTTTTTCGCTTCTGCTCGATTCATAGTGATTCTCCCTTCGGTTAACATAAGTCATAAAACTCAATTTTTCGTATTTCATCGTCAAATTACATTTCGTGCTTATCGGCTTTCGTCAGCAATTCATTGAATGGAGCGATGGAATGGTTTTTGAGGGAGGCTCCCGAAGTGTAAGGGGAGCTGGCACGGCGAAGCCGTGACTGAGGGACTGTGCAGTAAAATGTTACGAATTCGCATTGGTTTGGGCGAAAAGGAAATACCTTTCCACATTGGTTTTTAGGAGTGCTTCGGTGCCTGCTGTACAGTTCCCCAGTCAGCTTCGCTGACAGCCCCCCTTACACTTCAGGGGCCTTTCTCAAAAGCCATTCCTCTCCATCTTTCAACGGAACACTCAGTTATTTCACCTTGCGGGAGGCTAATAGCCTCCCCTACGGGATAGCCGTAAGTGCCCACCATTCAACATTCTGCCCAGAAAACGTTACCGGGCGAATACTGATGTGGCAATTATCGACTTGCCCCGTGCGAAATTGTCAGCGGCGACTCGCCGCTTGGGGTGAAGCGCCCTGCGCTTCAAAAACGGCGGCGGCAAAGCTGCCGCCGCCGGATTTGGGAATGCTTAGGTTTCCTCCTGTTTGGTTCGCTCAAATACCTTTTTCAGCAGCTTGACGGTGCACCAGGCAGGGAACGAGAAGCCCCACAGCAGGTACATTACGCCCAGCCGGACAAAAACCTCTGGCACAAAGCCAACCAAAATCCAGGGCCCGATCCACGCCGCCAGCGCCAGCAGCAGCTGGCCCGGTGCGCAGACCGCCAGCAGGAAACTGTTTTTCAGATAGTTTTTCAGGGAATTGCGGTAGATTGCCTGCTGGGGAAAGGCCATGATAAACAGAATCACTGCCAGAAGGGCGATAACGGTTCCCACCGCAATATAGACGGTTTTCAGCGGCTGCTCCGAATTCACCGCAAACCACACATCTCCCGCTGCCACGCCAGCCACCAGGACCAGAACCAGCTCCAAAGCGGTGGCCATCAGGAAATTACGGATAAAGGAACGGAAGAAGGTTTTGATCACCGCCACCATGCCCTCATCCCACTCCCGCTGGAACAGGACGGCGTACATGGCGCTTAAAGCGGCTCCAATGGTAACCACACCCAAGGAGCAGAACAGAACCAGCAGATTTAAGATCATCAGATCCGCCAGCAGCCGGAGAAACACAGCAGCGGGGGTATCCTGCCATCTGGCATTCATGGAATTACTCCTTCACGCCGCCCAGAGCCACACCGGCAATGATGTACTTGGACAGGGCAAAATAGATCACGAAGATGGGCAGCACGGTGAGCAGAATGCCCAGGTAAATTGCGCCGTACTCCGTCTTGTACACGTCGCCATTCAGCAGGGAGACCATGATGGGCATGGTGTAGACCTTACTGTCGGTCAGCAAAATCTGGGGAATAAACAGGTTGTTCCAGTTGCCGACGAACGCAAAAATGGCCTGAGTCGCCATGGCGGGCTTCATGATGGGCAGCACAATCTGATTGAAGGTGCGGAACTCAGAAGCGCCGTCCACCCGGGCGGACTGAACGATCTCCATGGGCAGAGAGGGAATCATAAACTGCCGCATGAAGAATACCGTGCCAGGGGCCGCCACCGCCGGAATAATCAGGGGCAGCAGGTTGTTGGTCCAGCCAATCTTATAGATGAAGCTGTAGAAGCCAATGGATGTAACCGTGCCAGGAATCATCATAACGGCAAGAATGATGGTGAAGAAGAGGGCACGAAGCTTCCACTCATAGGCCACCAGCGCATAGGCGGTCAGGGTGGAGAAATACACCGTCAGAATGGTGGCGCCAGCGGAAATAATGAAGGAGTTCCGCAAGCCAACCAGGGGGTTGAACATGTTCTTGCCCAGCAAAATATCCAGGTTCTTCAGGAAGTTGGTGCCAAAGAGCAGGGAAATAGGATGGGCCTGGATCTGTGTGGTGGTTCTGGTGGCGTTGACAGCCATGATCAGGAAGGGGAAAATGCTAAGTACCGCCAGGAAAATACAGACAACATACTTAAATACATGGTAAACTCTCTCACCAGGGGTATGCCGGATGCCTGCGCTCAAAGTGTTGCTTGCCATTTAGCCCACCTCCATCTTATTCTTCTTTGCTTCCAGACGAGCCGCACGCTTGGCTGCCCGCTTCGCCTTGCCCGCTTCATCGTTGAACGCCATAAAGACGAACACGGAGCAGATGGCAATGATTACAAACATAATCAGGGAGGCTGCGGAGGCTCTGGCAAACAGCTTGTTGCTGCCGAATGCCTGGTTGTAAATAAACATGTTCGCCGTAATGGTCGACCGGCGGGGATTGCCCTTGTTGAACAGCTGAGGAATGTCATACATGCTCAGGCCGCCAATGAGGGAGGTGATGATGTTATACAGCAGGATGGTCTTCATATTGGGCACGGTGATTTTCCAGAACATCTGGCTATTGGATGCACCGTCCAGCTCCGCCGCCTCAAAGAGGTCCGGATTGATGCCCAGCACACCGGAAATCAGCACGATCATGGTGGAGCCGTACCACATCCAGAACTGGATGAAGGAGATGATTCCACGGGTCCAGCCAACCTTGGATGTAAATTCAATGGGTGCATCAATCACACCCAGATTCTGCAGCAGAGAGTTCACAGGGCCAATGGGATATGCAAACAGCTTATTAAACAGCAGGGCGATGGAAGCGGCCGTAATGATATTGGGCATATAGAAAACGACCTTGAAGAAGCCCTGAGCCCGCAGCTGATTCCGCCGGGAGGTAAACCAGGCCGTCAGCAGCAGCGCCAGACTGATCTGAGGGATGAAGTTCACCACCCACAGGATCACGGTGTTTTTCAGTGCGTTGATAAACTGCGATTTTTCAATGGACGGGGTAGCTACCACCTGAACAAAGTTCTCAAAAATCTGTTCCTTGGGCAGGAAATTCCAATTGCTCAGGCCCTGCATACCCTTGGCGTCCGTAAACGCCAGGAGGATGGTAGTCACCGTGGGGTACAGGGAAAAAATCAGGTAGACAACAACAAAGGGAATGCTGAACAGATAGCCATATTTGGCATAGCTAAAGCTTTTATCCTTTTTCATGCTGGTGTAATGCCCCCTCTTGCAAAGAATAAGCCACAGGGGGATAGGCCGCCGAAGCTGCCTATCCCCACACGGCTAATCAAATATTTATACTTCGATGAAATCAGGATTAGTAATCGATCTCGATCTCGAGCTTGCCGGACAGATCCAGCTTGAACTCCTCGATGGCCTCTTCGCGGCTCAGCTCGCCGGAAGCGTACTGGCCAACAGCGGCGTCCCAAGAGCCGTTGATGGTGGAGTCGTACTGAGTCATGGACTTACCGGAAGCATAGGCGTTGGCAGGAATGAACTCGTCGAACATGTTCTGGCCGCCCAGGAAAGCGGTCTCGCCGTTGGACTTGGCCATAACAACGCCGGAAGCGACGGTGTCCTTGGTGCCATTCTCGTTCATCAGGCCGTTGGCCCACAGGTACTGCAGACCCTCGTCGGAGGTGTCCAGGGTAACCCACTCGATGAAGCCCTTAACGATCTCAGCCTTGACAGGATCAGCGATGGCGCCCTTGCCGGCCAGCAGCCAAGTGCCGCCCCAGAAGAAGCCAACGTTGGGAGCGCAGACAGCCCAGTCGCCAGCGGAGGAGTTGTCGCCTTCACCGGAGTTGGGTCCCAAGGTGTAGTTGACCAGCCAAGCGGGGCCATAGAAGCCCAGAACGTTGCCGCTCTTGGTCATGTCAGCGAACCAAGCCTCGCCCCAGGCGGAGGTGTCGTTCATGTAGTCATTGTCCTTCAGCTGCTTTGCGATGTCCAGGTAGCTCTCACGGACGGGGTCGATGTTCAGCTTGCCATCGACAACCCAGCCGGTCTCAGCGGCCTTCTCCAGGACGTTCCAAACGTCGCCCTTGCCGGAAACCATCTTGTAGCCAGCATTCTTCACTTCTTCAGCAGCAGCGAAGAAAGCGTCCCAGTTGCCGGAGCCAGCGCCGATCTTCTCAGCGACAACGGCGGGATCATCGGAACCCCAGACAGCCTGAGCGATGGAACGGCGATAGATGAAAGCGCCGCCGGTAGCCTGGTAGCCCAGAGCCACGACCTTGCCGTCAGCAGGACGGGTGCCGATCTCGACGGTGTAGGGAGCGATCTCAGCGTCGGCAATGGCCTTCTCCACGTCGATGCCCAGCTCCTCGTAGGAGGCAGCGTACTCAGAGGCGTCGCCCTGTGCATACTTGAAGACGTAAGCAGCCTCAGCGCCGTAGATGTCCACAGTGCCGTCGGCCAGAGCCAGGTCAATGGCGTTGACGTAAGCATCGCCATCATTGTTGATCATGGTGGTGTTCAGCTCAACCTTCTCAGCTACTTCAGGATGCAGCTCCAGGTACTTGTTGAACATGCCGATGATCTCATCGGTAAAGGACCAGAGGTTGATGGTGGTCTTGTCTTCAGCTGCTGCGGAAACGGCCATCAGACCGAAAACCATGACAACAGCCAATGCGAGAGCAAGAATTCTTTTCATGTGGGTTTTCCTCCTTTAATGTTTGTTAAAGCCCTCGTAGGGCCATAACTACGAAGCAGTCGAGCAAAGCTCATCATTCCGTCCTTCGGACGGAATGCGAAAAAGGGACGTCCCTTTTTCGTCAGTATGCAAAAAACGTCGAAACGCTTAAACGTTTTCGTTTGCGATTATTATACATGATTGATTCAAAAACGTCAAGTATGTCAAATAAGTTTCGTCAAAATTGACCATTTATCCCCGAGCCAGCTTGTAAAGAATGCCGAAATTCTTTCCATCCTCCCTAAAAAATATATACTCAAAGCAGTAATTTTGTCATGTTATCGTCATGATTGCCGTGAAAAAAAGCAGGATTGCCCCCTATATTTTGGCACAGCCGCCCCTCTTTCGCCGCCAAAGGCCGCAATTTTCTGTGTTCAGTTATTGCGCTTTGCCAGAATTCCCCCTTCCCAGAAATGCAGGCATTCTGGTGTGTGCTGTGATTTAGACATAGAAATACCCCCTAAAATAGACTTTGGTTTTTCCCATGGTCTACTTTAGGGGGATCATATCAGGGCCGGGGGGCAGCTTTCTTTAGGCAACACCGCACAATAGGAGCTGCGGGTTTCGGCGGATCTTTTGTACCCACTCTTCAGTTTGGAAAAAGGGAAATACAAAAAGTATTCCGCCTTTCGGGGGACTTTGATTGGGCACAAAATCTCTCGCCGAGAACCCTTGTCCTATTATGCTGTATTGCCTTTATTCTTCTACGTTCAGGGCAATGTGGACATCGTCCAGCTGCTTCTGCTCCACAGTGCTGGGAGCGCCCATCATCAAATCCTGGGCGTTCTTGTTCATGGGGAAGGTGATGACCTCCCGGATGCTCTCCTCGCCGGTGAGCAGCATAATCAGCCGATCCACACCGGGGGCTGCGCCTGCATGGGGGGGAGCGCCGTAGGAGAAGGCGTTGTACATGGCGGGGAACTTGGCCTTCACCGCATCCTCTCCCAGGCCCACCATCTGGAAGGCCTTGACCATGATCTCCGGGTCGTGGTTCCGGACGGCGCCGGAGGCGGACTCGTAGCCGTTCACCACCAGGTCATACTGGTTGGCGTTGATGGCCAGCAGCTTCTCGGTATCCCCTTCGGCCGCCTCCAAAGCTTCCAGGCCGCCCTGGGGCATGGAGAAGGGGTTGTGGCAGAATTCCAGAGCACCGGACTCCTCGCCGATCTCGTACATGGGGAAGTCCACAATCCAGCACAGGGCGTACTGCTCCTCGTCGAAGTGGCCGGGAACCCGTCTGCCCAGCATGGTGCGGATGACGCCGGCGGTCTTCTGAGCGGCGGCCTTCTTTCCGGCGGCCATGCACACAAAGCTGCCGGGCTTGAGATTCAGCTTCTCCTTCAATGCGTCGCTCCGATCCGCCAGGAATTTGGAGATTCCGCCGGCGAGGGCGCCGTTTTCGTCCACCTTGAACCAGCAGGCCTTGTTGCCGGTCTGAACCTCCACGTCGGCCAGAAGCTTGTCAATCCACTTCCGGGCCTGGGTGAAATTGTCCACCGCCACCGCCTTGACCGTGGCCCCCTCGAAGGGGCCGAAGCCGCAGCCCTGAACCGCATCGGAAATATCCTGGATTTCCAGGTCGATGCGCAGGTCAGGCTTGTCGGAGCCGTAGCGCTCCATAGCTTCCTTATAGGGAATGTGCCGGAAGGGAGCCTGGGAAATCCGACGGTACTTGCCGAACTTCTGGAACACGGGCACCAGCACATCCTCCAGGGTGGACAGCACGTCCTCCTGGGAGGCGAAGGCCATCTCCATATCCAGCTGATAGAACTCGCCAGGGGTACGGTCGGCCCGGGCGTCCTCGTCCCGGAAGCAGGGGGCGATCTGGAAATACTTGTCAAAGCCGGCGGTCATCAGCAGCTGCTTGAACTGCTGGGGCGCCTGGGGCAGGGCGTAGAATTTGCCGGGATGATTCCGGGCGGGCACCAGGTAGTCCCGTGCCCCCTCGGGGCTGGAAGAGGTGAGGATGGGGGTGGTGATCTCCAAAAAGCCCTTCTCGGTCATCAGCCGCCGCAGCTCCGCCACCACCTGGCAGCGCAGCACAATATTGGACTTGACGGCGGGGTTGCGCAGGTCCAGGAAGCGGTATTTGAGGCGGGTATTCTCGTCGGCCTCCCGGGACTTGTTGATCTCAAAGGGGAGCTGGTTGTGGACGCACTTGCCCAGCACCCGGATGGTTTCCGGCACCACTTCGATGTCGCCGGTGGGGAGCTTGGGGTTCTTGCTCTCCCGCTCCCGGACGGTGCCGGTAACGGAGATGGTGGATTCCTTGTTGATGGGCTTGACGGCCTTCATCATTTCCTCGGTCTCCACCACCACCTGGGTGGTGCCGTAGAAATCCCGGAGCACCAGGAAGGCAAAATTGGAGCCCACCTCCCGGACATTTTCCACCCAGCCGACAATGGTAACCTGCTTGCCCGCATCCGCCAGGCGCAGCTCGCCGCAGTTATGAGTTCTGGATTGCTTCATAGGAAAAGCCTCTCTTGTTTCTGATTTTTCGTTTTAGTATTTTCTCACAAAAGAGGAGAAATGTCAATCATTTCAGCGGCCGCCTTGAAATATTTGCCTGGGAGTGGTATGATGGAGCAAAAGTAATTCCCACGGGAGGAAAACCATGCTTCCTGAATTGTTTCTCCAGAGAATGCGCACCCAGCTGGGGGCAGAATATGACGAGTTTCTCCTGAGTCTCCAGCGGCCCCGGGCGGTAGCCCTGCGGTTTAATCCGATGAAAGGGCGGGCCCCAAAGCTGGACTTTGTGGGGGAAAGGGTTCCCTGGGAGCCCATGGGATATTATTATGACCCCCAGGCCCGGCCCGGGCTGCATGTATACCATGAGGCAGGCGTATATTATCTACAGGAAGCCAGCGCCATGGCCCCGGTGGCCCTGTTGGACCCCCAGCCGGGAGAGCGTGTTCTGGACCTCTGCGCCGCCCCCGGCGGCAAATCCACCCAGATCGCCGGGCGGATGCGGGGGGAGGGGCTGCTGCTGTGCAATGAATACAGCCCCAAGCGGGCTAAAATTCTCTCTCAAAATGTGGAGCGTCTGGGGATCGCCAACGCCATCGTGACCAACGAAACGCCCCTGTCCCTCTCCCGGCGGCTGCCTGACTTTTTCGACCGGGTACTGGTGGACGCCCCTTGCTCCGGCGAGGGCATGTTCCGCAAGGAGGAGGCAGCCGTCACCGATTGGAGCCCGGAGACAGTGGAAATGTGCGCCCGCCGTCAGGATGAAATTCTGGACTGCGCCGCCGGTCTGGTAAAGCCCGGGGGGCGACTGGTCTACTCCACCTGCACCTTCGCCCCCCAGGAGGACGAGGAGGCAGTTCTCCGCTTTTTGGATGCCCACCCGGATTTTGCCCCGGAGCCGGTGGAAGCCCCCTGGTTCGCCGAAAGCGGCCCGGCCATGTACCGGCTCTGGCCCCACAAGCTGCTGGGGGAGGGACATTTTGCCGCCGTTCTGCGTAGAATGGGGCAGCTGGAGAATCATTACGCTCCCCCTTCCGGCGAAAAGCTTCCCCGGTCATGGGAGGATTTCGCAGTGGAGCTGGGCATTCAGCTGCCGCCGGGCCGGGGAATTTTCTTTGGGCAGACGCTCTACTGGGCCCCCGCCGGGATGCCGGATATTGAGGGGCTGCGGGTGCTCCGCCCCGGCCTGGAGCTGGGAACCGTAAAAAAGGATCGGTTTGAGCCTGCCCACGCCCTGGCTCTGTGGCTGAAAGAATGCACGCGCCAGGCATCCTACCCGGCAGACAGCGCAGAAATCCGCTCTTTCCTCCATGGAGATGTGATCCCCTGCCCCGAGAAGGGCTGGTGCCTGGTAAAGACAGGCGATTTTTCCCTGGGCTGGGGTAAGGGAGACGGAAGGCAGCTGAAAAATCACTACCCCAAGGGTTTACGTAAATAATTTTTCTTTACACCGCCGGAAAACTATGATAATATAGCAGGACTAATCCGCATTTTCCGAAACTATCGCAAGGAGAGGATCATCCTTGGCCATATATGAAATCAATGGCGGTAAACCGCTGAACGGCTCCGTTGGCATCAGCGGCGCAAAAAACGCAGCGGTGGCAATCCTGCCGGCGGCACTGCTGGTCAGCGGCAAATGCCGGATCGAAAATGTCCCCGATATTTCCGACGTGCGCATTCTTCTGGATATTCTGGAGGGGATGGGGGCCGACATCGTCTGTCCCGAGGCCCATGTGGTGGAGATTGACTGCACCGCCGTCCAGTGCACCGAGCCCAATTCGGATCTGGTGCGGGAAATCCGGGCCAGCTACTATCTCATGGGGGCGCTGCTGGGCCGATTCGGCAAGGCCCATGTGGCCCTGCCCGGGGGGTGCAGCTTTGCCTCCCGGCCCATTGACCAGCACGTCAAGGGCTTCCTGGCTCTGGGGGCGGACGTGGACGAAACGGAGGACTATGTGGCTCTGAAGCCGGGCCCCGACGGATTGCAGGGCAACCGGGTGAGCCTGGATATGGCCTCTGTGGGGGCTACGGTGAACATCATGATTGCCGCAACCCTGCTTCCCGGCCAGACCGTCATCGAAAACGCCGCCAAGGAGCCCCACATCGTGGACCTGGCCAACTTCCTGAATACCATGGGGGCCCGGATCTCCGGTGCAGGCACCGATACTGTGAAGATTCGGGGGGTCAACGCTCTGCGGGGCGGCACTTATACCATCATCCCCGATCAAATCGAGGCAGGTACTTATCTGGCCGCTGTCACCGCCACCGGGGGCAATGTGCTGGTTCAGAACGTGATTCCCAAGCATTTGGAGTGCATCACCTCCAAGCTTCAGGAGATGGGTGCCCGGATCATCCCCTTTGACGATGCGGTGCGAATTATCAGCACCGGCCACCTGCGCCAAACTACAGTAAAAACCCGGCCCTACCCTGGCTTTCCCACGGATATGCAGGCCCAGGTCTGTGTGTGCATGTCTCTGGCAAAGGGCGTCAGCCGTCTGACAGAGTCCGTGTATGAGACCCGTTTTTTCGGCTACTGCAAGGAGCTGGCAGCCATGGGCGCCAAAATCGAAATTGAGAGCAAAACCGCCACCGTGCAGGGCGTGGATCATTTGGAGGGGGCTGCCGTCTCCGCCCATGACCTGCGGGCCGGAGCGGCCCTGGTGATTGCAGGCCTGGCGGCCAGGGGTACCACCCAAGTACAAAACATCCACTTTGTAGAGCGGGGCTATGAGGATATGATCGGCAAGCTCTCCACCCTGGGGGCAGACATCCGCAGAATTGAGGAATAATCCTGTCATACATCAACAAAACCAGCGCACTTCATGGTGAGGTGCGCTCAGGCCGTCGAAAATCCCCTCTGGGGCTTTCCGGCGGAAGGATTGCAGTCTGCTTAGCGCACTCCTTGTGCGCCTGTGGCGCACAACTCGCACACACGCAGCCTGGAATGTATTTTCCGCCACGCACATGTCGCGGCGGAAAATGATCTG
>JAETOP010000070.1 GCA_021771675.1 Oscillospiraceae bacterium
CAACTCGCACACACGCAGCCTGGAATGTATTTTCCGCCACGCACATGTCGCGGCGGAAAATGATCTGATTTTATTCGCCGCTGCGGCGGCGAACTCTGCGAGGCCTTTTTCGACACACAGGAGCCAGTGCCCTTCCGGCACTGGCTCCTGTGTGTTGGGAGACTTTTTTAACGGCCCCTTTTTTAATTATCTCAGCATAGCGCTTTGGTTCAGTACCAGAGGGCTGTAGAGGAAGAGCACATCCTGATCCCCAAATTCCACGTACTCTTCCAAATAGGCCGTGGGCACATAGCGGATGTCCAGCAACGTCACCCTGGAATAGCCGGGCAGAAGCAGGGGCACCAGGCTGCTGCCAAAGGAATCCCGGAAGACGATCAGCTCCCGGTGGGTCTGCGCCCCGGGATTTTCCACCGTCAGCACCGCCACCGGGCCGGAGAGGAACACATCATACAAATCCCAGCTGTCCAGCTTGGTTCTGTCGTACACCGAGAGGGTCTCGCCGGTGTCATAGTTCGTAACAATGCATTCCTCCAGGGTGTCACTTTCCAGCAGCCACAGGGTATCCGGTTCCAGGGGCAGGGCCGCCTGACCGTAGTAGACTCCATAGAAGGGCCTGTCCAGGGCTGTGGGGCGGTAGTCCTCTTCAATATCCACCCCTAGGCTGCGGGCGATTTTTTCCGCCGCACCCAGAAGGGCCTCCTGCCGCCAATGGATGTCGGTGGCATAGTAGCTGTCCGCCGAGAGGGTGTCCGTCAAATCCACGTACTCCCCCCAGGGGATGGCCCGGAGGGCGGAAAACAATTTCTCATAGTCCATGGCGGGGTAGCCGTTGGCCTGCGCCAGATAGTAGCCCTTGTCCGGCGCCACAGAGAAAACAACTTTTCCAGTGCCGCCCTGCAAATACAGGTCATAAATCTTCTGGAATTTCTCCACCGCCCCGGCGACGGAATCTTCATTCAGGGGATATTCCAGCTTGGCCGCAGAGCCCTGGGTCAGGTAGATGCCGTTGTTGTCCAGCTGCCGAAGGAGCCCGTAGCTGAATTGGGCTTTCAGACGTCGGAATCGCTCCCGGAGAGGAAACTGATCCTGAGTGAAGGATTCAAATTTCGTCATGAACCGGCCGTTCAGCAGAGCCTCCGCCGTCACCGCCGGGCACTGCTCCAGCTTCCTCCGCTCCCACCGGGATACCTCCTGCCGGGGCCCAAACCACAGTGTCAGCGCCAGGGCCAGCCAAAGCCCGGCCACCGCCAGCGCCCCGAGAATATGCTGCTTTTCCTTGCTCAAATTCACACCTCCAGGTGAGATATAAGATATGGGATAATTAGGAATGAGGAGTTAGAAATTAGGAATTGTGCTTTTCGGTCTTACGCAATATATCGATAAATTGTAATTTAACGCACTGGCGCGGGAGCGCCCAAGGCTCCCCTGTGTAAGGGGTAAGCGAAGCGCAGTGGCGGTAGTGAATGACAGCCCGGTGGGCTGTCAGAGCCGCCACCGGGTTTGCCGCAGCAAACTGTCAGCGAAGCTGACTGAGGGACTGTACAGCAGGCACCCGATATTGGTACAATCCAATGTGGGGAGGTACGCCTCCGCTCATTGCCAAAGGCGGAATTGCCTTTTCCGCTTTTCATAGACCGGGTGCTCCCCAACCCCTGCCGGGGGCCGTCCTTTCTTGTCTCGGCAAGAAAGGACGCAAAGAAGCCGACCGGGGAGGCGCTGAATGTCGTGCTCCCGCACGCCAAAGCCGCCCTCCCCGGACTCCTTCCGGCGCGCACTTGGCAACAGGGAGAAAGCTTTCAGAAAAATTTCCACCAGGTAGGCGGTGCACAGGAGCAGCAGGGCCGCCATGGCCAGGGTCTCCAACACCGGCCACCGCCGGGCCCAGGTCAGCCCCCATTTCTTCGGCAGCGGGGTGGCCCCCAGAATCCCGCACAGCAGCAAAACGCCGTTGCTCCGCAGAGCGTACAGCGCCTCCGCCGTCACACCAGGGAGGCCTGCCAGACCCAGCATCCCGGAAATGTCCTGCCCTGCCTGGGAAAGACTCTGGGCATTGAACAGCACAAAGCTAATGAGCACCACCAGCAGCACATATCCCTGGGCCAGCCCCCGGGGCAGCTTTTTCAGCACCGGAATCCATTTTTCCAGCAGCAGCATCAGTCCGAAGGCCAATCCCCACAGCACAAAATTCCAGCTGGCTCCATGCCAGAGGCCCGTGAGCATCCAAACAATCAGAATGTTGAACACCCACCGCAGTTTGCCCACCCGGTTCCCGCCCAGGGGGATATACACATAGTCCCGGAACCAGCCCCCCAATGTCATGTGCCAGCGCCGCCAGAATTCCGTTATGTTGGCGGACAGATAGGGGTAGTCAAAATTCTCCGGGAACCGGAAGCCGAAGATCCGCCCCAGGCCGATGGCCATGTCGGAATAGCCGGAGAAGTCAAAGTAGATTTGCAGCAGGAAGCCCAGGGCGTACAGCCAGCAGAAGAGCACGGATTTTTCCACCGAGTCCCGAAAGGCCTCCGTCAGCGCCCCAAACTGATTGGCCAGCAGCACCTTTTTCCCCAGGCCGAAGAGGAACCGCCGCAGCCCCAGGGCAAAATCCTCCCACCGGTGCTCCCGCTGTTCCAGCTCCCGGGCCACCTGGGTGTAGCGGACAATGGGCCCCGCAATGAGCTGGGGAAACAGGCTGACATAGGCTCCGAAGGAGATGAGATTCCTTTGAGGCTCCGTCCTGCCCCGGTACACATCCACCGTGTAGCTGATGCACTGGAAGGTATAAAAGCTGATGCCGATGGGCAGGGCAAGCCCCGGCAGGGGCAGCGACAGCCCGGTAACGGTGTTTACAGAACCCAGGAGGAAATCCGCATATTTGAATACGCCCAGCGCCCCCAGGCCCAGCACAATGGAGAGAATCAGGAAAAACCGTTTTTCCCCCCTGGTTTTCCCCCTGCCAATGGCCAGACCGCACAGATAAAAGGTTACAATTGCGGCCAGCATCAGCAGCACATATCCGGGCTCTCCCCAGGCGTAGAAAATCAGGCTGAACAGCAGCAGCACAGCGTTTTTCCATCCCCGGGGCACCAGGAAATAGAGTAGCATCACCACCGGCAGGAAGCAGTACAAAAAGGGAATGCCGGAAAAAAGCATGGTATCACCTCGTAATAAAAAGCGACAGCGCCGGAGGATGGTGCTGTCGCTCTTGGTTTATCCGATCACGGTCACATTGCCGCCGCAGACGGCTTTGAAGGCCTCCATCATGGTATCCACCGAGACGGAGTCGGCAAACTGGGAGTTCACCATGAAGAACATCACCACATCGCCGCAGTAGGCGGCGGTCTTGGTGTCGGCGTCTACGCAGATCCATTTGGCGGTGTCCACCTTGTCATAGATGTCTCTGGCCACCTGGGGTGCATCGGCGCCATCCTTCACCCGGGCAATCAGCAGGGAATAGGCCTGGCCCAGCATGGCCTCGGAGACGGAGGCGGCGCTGAGCTTGTCCCCGGATTCCAGGCCGGTGTTATAGAGCACATCGTTGGCGTCTGACAGATCAATATCCCTGGTCAGCACGCTCAGCTCAAAGGTTTTGTGGTTGCTGTAAATCTGTTCGATGATCTCCGCCGGGGTGCCCTGGGGTACCGCCTGGGGAGCGGATTCCCTGGCGCAGCCGGTAACACTCAGCAGCAGACCAAGGGCTAATAAAACAGTAAGAATTTTTTTCATTGTTTTTCTCCTTTCCGATTTTGAATCCATGTGTAAATTCTGGTACTCAGAAGCAGCAGGGCAATGCCGGCGCAGCCCCCGGCCACATCGATCCAGATGTCGATGACGCTGGGGGATCGGCCCAGGGAGAAGGTTTGAATGGTCTCGTCCGTCACGGCAACCAGCAGCACAACCAGCAGCGGCATGGACATGCAGTGGATTCCCTTCTGCCCTCGGAGCCGGAAGAACCAGGCCATCAGAAAGCCCAGGGCAGCAAATTCCAAAAAATGGCCCAGCTTGCGCAGCAAAAGCTCCGGCAGCCATTTCAGGAAGGGGAAGGTTCCCGCCAGCCAGGCAAGCAGTCTGCCGCTGATGGCCCCGGATTCCTCCCCGGAGAGCATGGAGTTGCCCCAGATAAAGCAGAGCACGCCAAGGGTCAGCGCCGCCAAAAGATATGTTTTCTTTCGCTTTGCCATTAAAAGACCCCCAGATTTTCCAGCAGAATTTTCAGGCCCAGGAAAATCAACGTCACGCCTCCGAAAATCTCCGCCTTTCTCTCATATTTCCGGCCGAACACGCCCCCCACCAGGCTCCCGGCGGCGGACAGCAGGAAGGTTGTCACACCGATGAGGGTCACCGCCGTCCAGATATTCACCTCCGCCATGGCTAAGGACACCCCCACCGCAAGAGCGTCAATGGAGGTGGCCACTGCCAGAGGCAGCATGGCCCTGGCGGACAAATCCGGGTCGGCATCGCTCTCTCCCTCTTCCAGGGCCTCCTTAATCATGTTGACACCCACAATGGACAGCAGTCCGAAGGCCACCCAGTGATCCACCGCCTCAATGGCGTCGGCAAAGATTCTGCCCAGGAAGAAGCCGATCACCGGCATCAATGCCTGGAAGAAGCCAAACCAGAGGCCGCAGACCAGGGCCGTCTTCTTGTCCGCCCGTTGCACCGCCAGGCCCTTGCACACGGACACCGCAAAGGCGTCCATGCTCAGGCCGACTCCCAAAAGCAATAATTCCCAAAATCCCATGGTTTTATCCTCCAAACCGATTTTTCGGCATGGTCTGGGTATCTTACCAGACCTTCCAGGAAATGTCAACCGCCCTAAAGAAAACTTAATAAAATGAGGAATTAGGAGTTTAACGGGAGGCCCGTAGGGGCGAGTCTTGACTCGCCCGCTGCCCAACGACTTTTGACATTCCCAACGGGCGGGTCAAGACCCGCCCCTACGGGTGCGCGGGGCAACGCCCATCCGCTCAATTCCTAATTCCTAATTCTACAGCGGCAGGCCCAGCAACCGCTCCACCAGG
Source organism: Oscillospiraceae bacterium (assembly GCA_021771675.1). The sequence goes on from JAETOP010000070.1 coordinate 5,019, forward strand.
AACACTGCCGCCGAGCTGGCCAGAGCCACCACCATCAGGCTCTGGTTCAGATAGGCCAGCACCACCGCCACCACCAGAGCCGCAGCGCCGCTGATGATGCTGGCAGTATCTCCCAGGATGGCAGGGAAGATCATGGCCGTCAGGCAGGCATAGGGCACATAGTGGAGAAAAGACCGGAAAAAGCGGCTCCTGATGGGCTTGCGGAACACCGTCAGAGGCAGCATTCTGATGAGATAAGTGGTCAGAGCCATGGCGGCGATGTACACATAGATGTTCATTTCTCTTCCTCCTCCACCGGAAACAGCCAGGCGCACGCAGCGGCGGCCGCCACGGTGCAGATGACAATGGGTGTGCCCTTGGGGGCCGCCGCCAAAGCGGGCACCCAGGAAAACAAACAGCTGAGCGCCAGCGCCAGCAGGGCGACGGCGGCCACCGGCCGTTCCCTTTTGGCCGGGGGAATCACAATGGCCACGAACATGCCGTAGAGCATCACCCCCAGAGCCGTGCGGATGGACTGGGGCAGAATGGACCCGGCCAAAGCTCCGAACAACGTGCCGCTGACCCAGCCGAGGATGGGCAGAAGCCCCAGCCCATAGAGGAAGGGCACCGTAAGCTGCTCTCTTCTGGCCATGGCCAGGGCAAACACCTCGTCGGTATTGATAAAGGCCACACACAGCCGGGGAATCAGGCCGATTTTCTGACCCATACGCTGGCTCAGGGCCAGGCTCATCAGGGCATAGCGGCTGTTGATAATCAGCTGGGTCAGGATCATCAGCCACAGGCCGGAGTTATCCACAATAATGCCAAGCCCCGCAAACTGCCCGGCGCTGGTCAGGTTGGAGGCGGAGATCAGGGTGGCCTCCCCGACTCCCAGGCCCTTGGACACCGCCATTGCCCCGAAGCCAAAGCTTACGGAAAAATAACCCAGCCCCACCGGCAGCCCCGTCCGCACCCCGGAGCGATATTCCTTCAAATTCATGATTTTCTCTCTTTTCCTGGATCCAGATTTACGGCAATACCGCATAATAGGACAAGGGTTCTCGGCGAGAGATTTTGTTCCCGATCAAAGTTTTGAAAATGGCGGAACACTTTGTGTATTTCCCATTTTCAAAACTGATGAGTGGGAGCAAAAGATCCGCCGAGGCCCGCAGTTCCTATTGTGCGGCATTGCCATATATCATACTCCTGAACAAACACGGCGTCAAGTGCTTTTGTGTCCCGGGTTTTCAACCTTTGCGTATTTTACAAGAATGATTTGGAAACGGGCTTTGCGCTTGGATGGGATATACTATGGGAGATATAAGATAGGAGATATGAGGTACAAGATATTGTACCGACATACACATTATCTCATATCTTGTATCTTACATCTTTACAATCTTGGGGGCAATGATGAAGCGTTTTTTCATTTTTTCCCTGGCGCTGCTGGGGATAACGGCTGGGAACTGGTTTTACGGCCGTTATGTGGTACTGGGCGGAAAAATCTACCCCAGAAACGCAACCGTTCTGGTGCTCCCGGAGGCGGTGCCGGCCCAGAGGCTCCGGCGGTTTCAGAACCTGTACTGGGTGGACCTGCGAGGCCGGGGGCTGACCGTGGCGGAATATGAGGAAATCTCCCATGCGGTCGGGGACGCCCGCATCCTCTGGGAGCTGGATTTTCAGGGGACGCCGGTTCCCTCCACCGCCCGGGAAATCCAGATCGATCATCTGTCCGACGAAGAGGTGGAGGCCCTGGACTACCTGCCCCGGCTGCGCCTGGTGCGGGGGGAAAGCTGCCAGAATTATCCCCAGCTGCTCTCCCTGCGAAAGCGCCGCCCGGACTGCCAGGTGAACTACCGGGTGGAGCTGGGAGGGGTGAGCATGAGCTGCTGGGAGGCCGTCCCCTCTCCCAGTCTTTGCACCGAGGAGGACGTCCGCCAGGCTCTGGCCCTGCTGCCCCGGGTTCGGCGGGTGGATTTGCGGGAAACGGGTCTTTCCCCGGAGCAGGCCCGGCGCCTGGCCCGGGACTACCCTTCCATCTTCTTCCTATGGGAGGAAACCTGGGGGGATGTCCGGTTCTCCACCGATCAATATGAAATTGACCTGAGCGGCGTGGAGATGGAGGACACGGCGCAGTTGGAGGACATGCTCCCCTACCTGAAAAACGTCCGGAAAATCATCCTCTGCGACTGCGGCCTGGAAAGTCCCGTGCTGGCAGAGCTGGGGCAGCGTCACCCCGACATTCGCTTTGTCTGGCGGGTACGCATTGGCCCTCTCTCCGCCCGGACGGACGACACCTGGTTTGCCCCCATCACCAAGGGCCAGCTGATCGGCGGCCACGATGTGGACGAGCTGAAATACTGCACCGACATGGAGTGCATCGACCTGGGTCACTGCTGGATTCGGGACTGCGAGTGGGCCAGAAACATGAAAAATCTTCGGTATCTGGTGCTGGCGGACACCTATGTCCGGGATTTGTCCCCCCTGTCGGAGTTAAAAAACCTGGCCTATCTGGAGCTTTTCGTCACCCCAGTGCGGGACTACTCCCCCTTGCTGGGCTGCACCGGCCTGGAAGACCTGAACCTGGGCTACACCTACGGCGACCCCACCCCCATCAGCCAAATGAGCTGGCTCAAAAACCTCTGGTGGGGCGGCATCCACTACGTTCCATGGCCAAGAGGCGAAAATCCGGCAGCCATGCTTCGCAATGGACTGCCGGACACCAGAATCACCCTCTACGCCGGTTCCTCCACCGGCCTGGGCTGGCGCAACCTGCCCCACTACTACGAAATGCGGGACAGGATTGGAATGTATTATATGACAGGCTAACAGGGGGAGATATGAGATAATTAGGAATGAGGGGTTAGGAATTAGGAATTATGTTTTTCGTTCTTATTCAATATATCAATAAATTGTTATTTGACGTTTCGTAGGGCTTATGTCATGACCCCGCCCTACGAAACGCTAAATTACAATTTACAGGGAAAATCGGATGAGCACATGATCTCATTCTCTCTGGTCTGGCAGGTGAACAGAATCACCTGGCGGGACTGGGAAAATTCCTTCAAAACCTCCATGGCGGCTTTCAGCCGCTGCTCGTCAAAGCGGACTAAGGCGTCGTCCAGAATCAGAGGGGCATCCGGGGTGAGTTCCCGGGCCACGGACAGCCGCAGGGCCAGATACAGCTGATCGGCGGTGCCGGCACTGCGCCACCGGGCGGAGCAGAGGGTGTCCTCCTCCCGGGCCCCGGCTTGCAGGGACAAGTCGGATTCCAGCCGGAGCCGGTCATACCGCCCCAGCGTCAGCCGGGCTATCAGCTCCTGGGCCCCCTGGGAAATCCTGGGAGCAAACCGGCGCTGGAGCTCCTCCGCAGCCTGGTTCAGAGTCTGCTGAGCCAAAGTCAAAGCGGCCTCCCAGCGCTCCAGCTCCCGGATTCTGTCCTTCAGCTGCTCCAATTCCCGCTCCACATTCTCCCGGGGGCCCAAGGTTTCCGCCGCACCCCGGTACTGGCCCAGCTGCCCCCGGAGCAGCCGCTCCTGCTCCTCCAGCTGGCGAAGCAGCACCCCGGTTTCCTCCAGGGACTCCTGGCGGCAGTCCTCCCGATGGGGCGGCGGGGCGGTACGGGCCATGGCTTTTAAGTTTTCATATTCCCGACAAGCCCGGCTGGTCTCCCCCCGGGCGTTTTCCGTCTGCTGATAAATCCCCAGCTGGCCTTCCAGCTCCCGGATGAACTGCTCCAGGCTCTTTTCCCCGCACAGGCTTTGGCGCCGCTGCAAAAGCGCCCGGCGGCGGGCGGCCAGCGCCTCCCGGCTCTCGGAAAAGATTTGCTCCCGGCGGTCATATTCCGCCCTGGCAGCAGCATAGTCCCGGGCCAGGGTCTCCCAGCGGCGAGGGTCAGAGCCTCCATAGCGGCGGCACAATGCCCGGCGCCGCCGGTGCCAGAGCATCCACTGTGCCGCGGCAATTCCCAGGGTCAGCAGTCCCATCGCCCCCAGCAGTCCGGCGGGAAGCATCCTTCGATAGAATGCCAGCCCGGCGGCGGCCCCCAGGCAAATCACACCCAGGGCCAGCAGCGCCCAGGACCAGGGGGAGGGTCTGAATTTTTCCCCGTCCTCCCGGACCTGGCGGAGGGCCTGGTCGGGGGACATGCCCAAAAAGCACGCCGGAACCTCCGGCATCCGGGGCAGCGGCGGGAGGGAGTGCTGTCGGAACTGATCCCACTCTTCCCGGTGACTGTAAAGGATGGCCAGCTTCTCTTCAATCTCCGCCAAAGGCGGCAGCTCGGCGCAGCGCTCCTGCAATCCTTTCAGCCGGTTCCGGGCCGCCTCCCGGTTGTCCCGGGCCCGGGCCACCCGCTCTTCGTCCAGCCTTGCCTGTTCATAGGCCAAAGCGTCCAGGTGATTTTCCAGCTCGGCCCGGAACCCCCTGTTCTTTTCCAAATCCGCCTCCCCCTGGGTGAGCCGGGACTCCAGGGAGGCCAGCTCTTCCAGATTATCTTCCAGCTGCTGCCTGCGCTGGAGAGCCTGAGGCAGCAGGCCGGAACGGTTGTAGCGGCAGCGGTTTTTCAGCTCCCGCAGTCCCTTTTCCAGCCGGGAGGCATCAGCGCTCTCGTCCCCGGTGGTCACCAGAGCGTTGAGCCTGCGCCGGAGGTCGTCGTCCTGGGTCACGGGCAGGTCGCTTTGCCGGATAAATCCCGCCCGCTGGAACACGCTCCGCTCCACCCCCAGCAGCACCAGGCCGCAGTTTGCTGCATTCAGCTCTGGCACACCCAGGCCGGAGGCCGTCTCATAGGCCCGGAACTCTCCCATGGGAATCCGCCCCCTGGTGGAGCGCTCGATGGTGATGTCTCGGCCATTCCACTGGAGCTCCATCCGGCCGGACATAAGGCTCCCGGACCAGGGGGCGTAGTGCTCCTTGTCTGGGAGCGCTGCCCGGCTGGCCTTGGCCCGGGTATCCAGGCCGTAGAGCATGGCCAGCAGGAAAGCGCACCAGGTGCTCTTGCCCCACTCGTTGGGGGCCTCAATGATGTTCAGCCCCGGCGTCAATGTCAGTGTCTCATGCTCCAGCTTGCCGAAGGTGGCGGTCATGGAATAGATTATCATGGCAGCCGCACCTCCTTCCCATCCAGGAGCCTGGCGGAAATGTCTGCGGCCAGACGAACGATCTCTTCTTCATCCGTCCCGTCCAGCTTCTGCTTCAGCAGCCGGAAATAGACGCCCCGGAGGCTGTCCTCCCCGGCAAAGTCGAAGGGATTCGTCTGTTCCTCCGTCTCGTCCCGGAGCTCCAAATAGGCCAGGTGGGAAAACTGTTTCTGCAATTGCCCCAATTCCACCGGGCCGTTCCCGGTGAGGGTGACCCGGTACAGGTTGGGACTTGCCTCCGGGGGAAGCACCTGCTCCAGAGCGGCCAGGGCCTCCCGGCCGACAAAGGCCTCCAAATCGTAAAAGCGGGGCAGGTTCAGCCACATCGGCGTTGCGGTAACGGTCTGATCCAGCTGCGCCAGCAGCACGCCCTTCTCCCCCGTCTCGTCCCAGCCCCTCCCCATGGGGCAGCCAGGCCAGGCGCACAGCGTCTCACCTGCCCGGAAGGAACCGCCGGCGTGGATGTGCCCCAGGGCCAGATAGTCCAGTCCCGAATCCCGAATCTGGGAAGCGGTGACAGGGCAGTAGGGCCCGGAGGGGTTCAGGGGGTCGGCATGGAGCACCCCCAGGCACCAGCGGCTCTTCCCCGCCGCCCGGAAGCCCTCCAGCAGGGCCGGGCAGTCCATGCTTCCATACCCCGCTCCATAGACCCGGCAGTCCAGCTCCGGGAAATCCACCCAGGCCAGTTCCCTGCCAAAAATATGTACATTCTCCGGCCAGCTTCCCTGCCAGGGGGAATCCGGGCCGAGAAAATCGTGATTCCCCGGGGCAACGCACACCGGCACGCCACACCGGGCCAGGGCCCGCTTCACCCGCTCCACCGTCTGGGAAGCGACGCTTCCGTCGAAAATGTCCCCAGCCAGGAGCACCAGGTCGCACGCCCGCTCCCGGCAAATATCCGCCACCAGCCCCGGCAGCTTCTCCTGGCACCGAATCAGCACCTCCCGGTTTTTCTCCGGGAGAGAGGAAAAGGGGGTGCCCAGGTGCCAGTCGGCGCAGTGCAGCACCCTCAGTCCCATTGGTCAACTCTTTCCGCCCGCAGGCATTTTCCCGTGTCGCTGTCCAGGGTGAAGAGGACCCCCTCCAGCTTGGTGGGCCCAACCGCCCAGCGGTAGCGCTCCGGCAGATCGCCCCGGAATTTGGCGATGGACAGCTCCGGCTGGATGCCCAGCACCGAGTCCCGGGGGCCGGTCATGCCCAGGTCGGTGACGTAGCCGGTGCCCTTAGGCAGTACCCGCTCATCTGCCGTGGGCACATGGGTATGGGTGCCCCACACTGCGCTGACCCGCCCGTCCAGCAGGTAGCCCATAGCCAGCTTCTCCGAGGTGGCCTCGGCGTGAAGCTCCACCAGAATGAATTTCGCCTTCACCTGACGGAGAATCTTCTCGATCATCAAAAAGGGATTGTCCGGGCCGTAGTCCATGCCGCACCGCCCGATCAGGTCGATGAGGGCCACATCCCCGAACCGACTCTCCAGCACCGTCCAGCCTTTGCCGGGAACCTGGGGGGCATAGTTGGCGGGCCGGATGATCCGGCGGCTCTCGTCCAGATAGGAAACGATCTCCCGCTTGGAGAAGCTGTGGTTACCCAGGGTGATGGCGTCCGCCCCGGCGTCCAGAATGTCCTCCGCCTGGCCGGGGGTGATGCCCACCACGCTGGCGTTCTCCCCGTTGACCACCACAAAATCCGCCCCGGTGGTTCGTTTCAGCGGACGAAGGCTTTTGCGAATCCGCTCCATTCCCGGGCCGCCTACCACATCTCCCACCGCCAGCACCTTAAATTCCATGCTCGGCACCTCCTCGAATGTTTGTTTTATTATACCCCATTCGTCAGTGTTTCGCAAGAGAAGATTTATAAAGGGGGGATTTCACCAAACGGCGGAATCCCCCTTATTCTGTTGCCTTAATCTTTCTTCCGGGTTAAAAAGGCTCCCGCAATTGCTCCAAGCAGGGCAATCGGCCCGATTCTGACAAACAGCCACTCGAATGCGTGGAGAAACGTTCCGGCAACGGCGGTTTCGGGATCACCGAAATCCCAGCCCTGGTAAGGACTGTTTAATGCTGCCATAACCGCAAAAGCAGCCACGATCAGCACACATAGGGAAATAAAAATCCAATGGACTGCCCTTCGTCTCGCCGCCCTTCCCCGGGCAAGCTGTAAATTGATTACCTCCAGCTTCTCGGCAATGACCCTTAACTCGTCAGCCTGCGTCTGCGCAACAGTTTCTCCAAGCAGGGTGCTTACCGGCGTTTCCAGCGTTTCCGAAATGGAGATCAGCATATCCGCATCCGGAACCGACAGGCCCTGTTCCCATTTTGAGACTGTTTGCCTCACCACATTCAGCTTGACTGCAAGCTCCTCCTGGGAGAGCCCTTTGGATTTTCTGATTGTCTTGATGTTTTCGTTCAGCATTGATGATGCCTCCTTTCGCCGCCATTATACCCAGAAACGTCCGTTGCGGCAAGCAACGCAAATTAACATGACCGCCTGACAGCGTCAATTTCCATTTATTGGCGGGCAAAGATCATGGGAAAGTGACACAAAAAATTCACACTTCCACCTCCTTCCTGTGCTATAGTATTCATAAAAAAGTGAGACCATAAATTGTTGTCCGGTTCCATGTCCGTCAAAAGCAATTTACGGAGATATGACTGAGGAGTGAGCGATTTGCCGAAATTCAGTGTGAAGAAGCCGCTGACCGTGTTTGTGGCGGTGGTGGCCGTGCTGGTGCTGGGCGTGGTGTCCTACCTGCGGATGACCCCCGATCTGCTGCCCAACATGAACTTCCCCTACATCATGATTATAACCACCTATCCCGGCGCCAGCCCGGAGAAGGTGGAGGCGGAGGTCTCAAAGCCCATGGAGCAGGCCATGTCCTCCCTGGAACACATCAAGGAGGTCACCTCCCAGTCCAGCGAGAACTACAGCATGGTCATGCTGGAATTTGAGGAGTCCGTGAACATGGACACCATCGGCGTGGACATTCAGCAGAAGCTCACCGCCCTGGCAGCTAATTGGGACGACATGGTGGGCTCTCCCTATGTGCTGAAAATCAACCCCTCCATGCTTCCTGTGGAGGTGGCGGCCGTGTCCATGAGGGGCATGTCCACCGTGGAGCTGACGGACTTTCTGAATAACACATTGATGCCAAAGCTGGAGGGCATCACCGGTGTGGCCCGGGTCACCACCTCCGGCGCCGTGGAGCAGGAGCTCCATGTGGTGCTGGATCAGGACAAAATCGACCGGAAGAACCAGCAGATTGCCCTGGCCATCAACGGCCAGCTGAACGACGCCGCCGACGAGCTGCTGGAAAAGCGGGACGAGCTGGAAACCGCCCAGGACGAAATCGACAACGCCCGCAAGCAGCTCGACAGCAGCAAGGCCTCTCTTTCCAGCTCCACCGCCTCCGCCGAGGCAGAGCTGAGTCAGCGTCAGGCGGAGCTGCTCTCCACCAAGTCAGAGCTGCAAAACCAGGTGTCCCAGCTGAAATCCGCCAAGTCCCAGGTGGAAATGGTTCTCACCCCCCTAAAAGCCCTCCAGGAGGCCATTCACAACGCCCAGGATCAGATGAACCCCCTGAAAGTCGAGCTGAACGAGCTCTATACCCTGCGACAGAACGCCCAGGACCTTACTGCCCGGGAGGCTGCCTTCAACGCCCAGGTTCAGGCAATTTACGACAATCCGGAGCTCTCCGAGGAGGAAAAGCAGCTGGCGGTGGACGAGCTCTACGCCGGGCCGGAATACGCCCAGCTGCAAGCGGATCAGGCGGAGCTGGAATTCCAGCTGTCCATCCGGGGCCTGGATCTGCAGGGGGTAGACGCTCGGATTGCCGAGCTGGAGAACACCATTGCAAACATCGACGCCACCCTGGAGGCCATCCGGAAGCAGCTGGAGGAGCTGGGGGTGGAGATTGATCTGCTGGACAGCAAAATCGCCGAGCTAGAGGCAAACCTGGCCCAGATTAACGACTCCATCGCCTATTTGGAGCAGGATGTGATTCCCCAGTTGGACAGCGGTATGCTCCAATTGAAGGATGCCACCCGGGTGCTCAGCCAGCAGAAAACCGCAGGTCTGCTGGAAATGAGCAGCGCCATGGCGGAGCTGGCCGCCAACTCTGCCCAGATGACCGCCGCCCTGGCCCAGATGGACAGCGGCCTGGACAGCATCGAGTCCAGCCGCCAGGACGCTCTGGCCAAGGCCGACCTGAACAGCATCCTTACCATGGACATGATCTCCAAGGTGCTGCAAGCTCAGAGCTTCTACATGCCGGCGGGCTACGTGACCCAGGACGGCATCAGCTACATGGTGTCCGTTGGTGAGGAGATCACCGACCTGGAAGTTCTGAAAAATCTGCTGCTTTTCGACCCCAACATGGAGGGTGTGGAGCCCATTCGTTTGGAGGACGTGGCTGCCGTCACCCTCACCGACAACCGGGACGAGTCCTACGCCCGGCTGAACGGCCAGCAGAGCATTGTGCTGAGCTTTGAAAAGCAGAGCACCTACTCCACCGCCGGGGCCACCAAGAACATCGCCGCCCGGTTCCGCCAGCTGGAAAAGCAGTACCCCGGGCTGCAATTCGTGGCACTGATGGATCAGGGCGACTACATCTACATGATTGTGAACAACATCCTGCGCTCTCTTCTGCTGGGAGCACTGTTCGCCATTATCATCCTCTTCCTGTTCCTGAAGGATATTCGCCCCACCTTCATCACTCTCTGCGCCATCCCCATCAGCGTGATCTTCGCTGTGGTGCTGATGTATTTCTCCGGGGTCACCATCAACATGATCTCCCTCAGCGGCCTGGCCGTGGCGGTGGGTATGCTGGTGGATAACTCCGTGGTGGTCATTGAGAACATCTACCGGCTCCGGAGCAAGGGTGCTACCGCCATTCAGGCGGCGGTGGCCGGAGCGGGGCAGGTGGCGGGGGCCGTCACCTCCTCCACCCTGACCACGGTCTGCGTGTTCCTGCCCATTGTGTTTGTGGAGGGCATCACCCGGCAGCTGTTTACGGATTTGGCTCTCACCATGTCTTATGCCCTGCTTGCCTCCCTGATTGTCTCCCTGACCCTGGTGCCCGCCATGGCCTCCGGGATGCTGCGGCGGCAGAAGAAGCCGCAGGAAAGCCGCTTCTTCCGTGCTATGCTGAGAAAGTATGAGTACCTGATTATTTTCTCCCTGAAGCATAAGGCTCTGGTTCTTCTGCTGGCGGTGCTGGCTCTGGGTGCTGCTGGCTTTGCAAGCGTAGCCCAGGGCTTCAGCTTCATGCCTAAGATGGACATGCCCAGTGTGAATGTCACCGTCTCCATGCCGGAGGGCTACAATATGGCCCAGGCGGTGGAACTGGCCGACCAGGTACTCTCCCGGGTCAGCGCTCTGGAGGGCATTGAGACCGTGGGCGCCATGATGTCCTCCGATGGCAGCAGCTCCCTGTTGGGGCTGGGCTCCGGCAGCGGCAGTTCCCTGGAAGCCACCCTTTATATCACGCTGTCCGATGAAAAGGCCTCCGGCGAGGAAATGGGCCGAAAAATTGCCCAGGAATGCGCTGACCTGCCCTGTAATATTTCCAGTTCCTCCAATATGATGGATATGTCCGCCCTCACAGGCTCCGGCATCAGCCTGGAGCTCTACGGCGAGGATATGGACGCTCTGCAAAATGCCGCCCGACAGGCCGCTCAAATCCTTCAAACCGTAAACGGCGTGGAAGCCGTATCCGACGGCTTAGAGAGCTCGGCTCCCGCTCTGCATATCCAGGTGGATCGGGACAAGGCCATGACCAACGGCCTGACCATCGCCCAGGTATTTGCCCAGGTGTCCCAGGCCCTGTCCAACCAGCAGCAGGCCCATACCCTGGTGCTCAGCGGCACCTCCACCGATATTGTGGTGGAGCGGCCCATGGAGCACCGGCTGGATGTGGAAAACCTGATGGCCTATACCTTTGAAACCACCGGTATGGATGGTCAGACCCGAACCCTCCGCCTCACCGATGTAGCGGAAATTCAGCAGACCACCAGCTTAGACTCCATCAGCCGGAAGAACCAGCGCCGCTGCCTCACTGTCACAGCGGAGATTGACCCCTCCCAAAACGTCACCTTGGTCACCGGCGAAGCAACTGCCCGCATAGCGCAGGCGGACTTCGGCGAGGGCATCAGCTACGCCTTCACCGGTGAGAACGAAACCATCATGGAGGCCGTAAAGCAGCTGCTGCTCATGCTGCTGCTGGGAATCCTGCTGGTGTATCTGGTGATGGTGGCTCAGTTCCAGAGCCTGAAATCCCCCTTCATCGTCATGTTCACCATTCCCCTGGCCTTTACCGGCGGCTTCCTGGCCCTGCTGATCTGCGGCATGGAGATCAGCGTCATCTCCCTGATCGGGTTTGTGATGCTCACCGGCATCATCGTCAACAACGGCATCGTCCTGGTGGACTACATCAACCAGCTCCGCTCTGATGGCATGAACCGCCGGGCGGCCATTGTGGAGGCGGGCAAGACCAGAATGCGCCCCATTCTCATGACCTCTGTCACCACCATTCTGGGCCTGCTGGACATGGCCCTGAGCCGCTCCGCCGGCAGCGCCATGATGCAGCCCATGGCCATCGTGTGCATCGGCGGTTTGGTCTACGCCACGCTGATGACCCTGTTTGTGGTGCCCTGCATCTACGACCTGGTCAACAAAAAAGAGCTCCGTGTTGTCCGGGATGTGGACATGGAGCTGCAAGAGAATTATTAAAAACATGCCGGCCATTGCTCCGCAAATTGTAATTTGGCGATTTGCCGCACGGCCCTTTTCACTGTAGGGGAGGCTATTAGCCTCCCGCCAAGTAATGTGTTTTGCGTGTTCCGGTGAATGGGAAATGATACGAATTTGCCTGAACTTGTACCATTTTCGGGGATTGTTCTGCGCGGGCGGCATAATAGCCGCCCCTACGGGATAATCCGAACCTGACCGCCAAACAACAATTTTCTGAGTTAAGGCGATATAAACAATCTATAAAAGCACCCTTGCCTGGAATTTTGGGCAAGGGTGCATTCGTTTTCCATTTACTCTGCTCTGGGGAAGATCAGAGTGACTTTGAACAGGTCGCCGTCCACCAGCAGCTGCAGCTGGCCCCTTTGCAGCTCCATCAGGCTCTTGGCGATGTTCAGCCCCAGGCCGCTGCCCTCGGTGTTCCGTGAGGAATCCCCCCGGACGAAGCGCTCCATCAGCTCCTCGGCGCTGATGTTCAGCTGTGCGCCGGAGATATTCTTGAAGGAGATCACCGTCTTGTCCTCCACGGCGTTCACGTCCACATACAGCCGGGTGCCCGGGAGGGCGTATTTCACCGCATTACTCAGCACGTTGCTCATGGCCCGCCACAGCAGCCGCCCATCCGCCAGCAGGAGCACCTGCTCGCTGCCCTGGTGGAACACCGGGGTCAGCCCCGCTGCGGTAAGCTTGTCGGAGAATTCTCCCAGGGCCTGACTCACTGCCTCCACCGCATCGATTTGCCCGATCTCCACCTGGATGTTGCCGGTGGAGGCCTTGCTCATCTCCATCAAATCCTCGATCAGCTTTTTCATCCGCTGGGACTGACGGGACAGCACCTCCAAGTACATCTTTTCCTGCTCCGGAGTATGGGGCATCTGGAGCAAATCCACATAGTTGATGATGGAGGTCAGAGGGGTCTTGATGTCGTGGGAAACGTTGGTAATCAGCTCGGTTTTCATCCGCTCGGATTTCAGCTGCTTCTGGGCCGCCACCATAGCCACATCCGCCAGGCCGTTGAGCTCGCCGGCAAACTCCCGGAAGGCGCCGATGAGATATTTCTCGTCCACCTTGGTCCCCAGATCACCGCTGCGCATGTGCTTGACCCCTTCCAAAAGGCTTCCAAAGCAGTTAGCTCCATAGAGCACCACCGCCAGGGCGCAGCAGCACCAGAGCGCCATCATTCCCTCCATGCGCCCCGCCACCGCCACCAGCAGCCACAGCACCAGCACCATGCCCACCAGCAGCCACTGCCACATCAGAGGCAGCCGGGAGAATGTCTTTTCGCTGGCTCTTCCCAGCCGGCTCAGCTGCTTTCCCAGCCAGGAAAAGAGGGATTTCAGCTCCTTGGCGGTAAGCACAGCCAATGCGGACAGGAATTTCCACATATCCTTCACAAGCCGCTTTCCCTGCTTCCAGAGCCAGGGCAGAAGCTCCGTAAACAGTCTGCGTCCCAAATTGCCAACGGTCACAGCCAGGAAGGAGAGGAATTTCCACAAGCTGACGCAGATTCTCTTTCCCCAGCCATACACCCTGGGGGCGGCCAGGCAGCACACCACCCAGCCCTTTTTCACCAGCCACAGGCACAGCTTCACGCACCGACCGATAACGCTGTTCCAGAACCAGTGGCCGCCCTTCATCTTCACCTGGGCCGCCACGGCAAAGCAGAAGCCCACGAAGGCCAGGCAGCAGGCAAAGCCGAGGCTTCCCCCCAGCCCCAGCAGGGCGCAGACGCTTTGCTGCTCCAGCTCTATGCCGACCTCGTCCAGAACTGCCAGGCACAGGAAGCCCGCCAGCATCACCCCGCCGGCGTACAAATCCAGGGGCAGGGCGTTCAGGCCTCCCGCTCTGATCTCAGAGGTTCCCTTCCGGCATCCGGCGGCGGCACAGAGGTAGACGGCGCAGACCGCCGCCACCAGCAGCCCGGCCACCAGGGCGGTGAGCAAAAGTGTCTTGTGCACGCTCAGCCATCCCAGAACATTCTCCCACTGGCCGGGCTGAATGGCCCCGGGGGCCAGGGACAATTTTACCGTAATGGGCTCCTCCAGTCTCTCCCCCCGAGCGGTAAAGCACAGGTGGGTGCCGTCGGACGGGGAATAGTACTCCTCAAAGAAGCCCCGCTCCCGCTCCCGGAGTTCATCATCATAGCCGTCACAGAGGAAGTATATATATTCCAGTCTCTGGAAGGTGTATTCCTCCTCTCGCTCCGCTTCCGGAACGTCTCCAAAGGAATACAGTTCCTCTCCTGCCTCGTCCAGGATGGTATAGGCGTAGCCGTTCTCATCCAGCCAGCTCCAGCGCTGGAAGTTACTTCGCTTCTGGGCCAGATCCTCCGGCATTTCGCCGTATTCCACGCTGGCCCAGTTCTGGGCAAAGCTCTCCGCCTGACTGCTCAGCATCAGCTCGGTGGTCTCCGCCACTGCCTCCTCGTAGGTTTTGTCCCCCAGCAGGTCCTCGGAGGCCAGGACCAGCAGCCCCAGGCCGCCTCCCGCCGCCGTCAGCAGGGCAAGGGCGCAGAGCAGAACCGCAACAAATTTCAGCCACAGTGCCTGCCTCATCGCAAAGCCTCCATTTTATAGCCCTGCCCCCACATGACCTTGAGATAGCGGGGCTCCGAGGGATTGATTTCAATTTTCTCCCGCAGATGGCGGATGTGGACGGCCACGGCTCCCTCGCTGCCCAGGGCCACCTCCTGCCACACGGATTCATACAGCACCTTGGTGGAGAACACCTTGCCGGGGCTTGACATGAGCAGCTTCAAAATGGCGTACTCCGTGGGGGTCAGGTTCACCGGCTCCCCCTCCACCGTCACCACCTTGGTTCGGTCGTCCAGGACGATGCCCCCCAGGGTGATGGTGTCGGCATCCTCTGTCCGGCTGCCCAGGGAGGAAAACCGGCGCAGCTGGCTCTTCACCCGGGCCAGCACCTCCACCGGGGCAAAGGGCTTGGTGATGTAGTCGTCGGCGCCCACGTTCAGGCCCAGCACCTTGTCCTCGGTCTCGGACTTGGCCGTGAGCAGGATGATGGGGGCGTTGGAAAACTCCCGAATTTTGGAGGTAACGGTGATGCCGTCCATGCCGGGCATCATCACATCCAGCAGGAACAGCTGGATGTCATTCTCCTGGGCGATTTTCAGCGCATCCACCCCGTTGTAGGCCTCAAAGAGCTTGTAGCCCTCGGGGGACAGGTAGATTTTCAGGGCGTTCACAATATCCGGCTGGTCGTCGCAAATCAGAATTTGATACATTTCTTCCCCTCCTGTAGCATTTGTAGTTATAGTATATCATTCCAATTGTTAAGAAGATAGTGGAGGAATTCTTAAAATCTCCTTAACATGAAAACCGGGCGTGTTGCAAAATGAAAAGCAACACGCCCAGCCGAAGCATTATATAGGCTTTCCCTCTATCAGGTCAACCACATCCACCAGAGAATCCGCTCTGGCATAGGCGATGGAGAGGATGTTCTCACCGGGCTGATCCAGGTCGGGGATGATGGTGGCGAGGCACCCCGCCCGGTGGGCGGAGAGCAGGCCGGTGTAGCTGTCCTCCAGGGCAAGACAGTTTTCCGGAGGCACGCCGATGGTTCTGGCCCCCAGCAGGTAGATGTCCGGCTCTGGCTTCCCGTGGGCCACCTCATGGGCGGTGCAGATGTGGGGGAATCTTTCGTACAGCCCCAAACGGCCCAGGTGGTTCTTGATCCGGTCATTGGGAGAGGCAGTGGTGATGGCATAGGGGATGCCCCGGGCGGCGAGATAATCCAGCAGCTCGAATATCCCGGGCTTGGCCTCGATCCCGTTTTCCTCCACGTAGGCATCCATCAGTTCAATGCGCTTGGAGCGTACCTGGGCATAGGAGATGTCCGGCCCGAACAGGGAGCTGAGATACGCCTGCCCGGCCTGGGCGCTGAGGCTGCGCATTCCCAAGGCCTGGGGATAGGTCATGTGGTAGCCGAAGGCTGCGCACCCCGCCGCCCAGAACCTGGCGTAGAGCTTCTCCGAGTCCAGAATCACCCCGTCCATATCCAGCAGCACGCCCCGGATTCCCGCCGGGGACCCCGACTTTTCGTGCAGAATTTCATAGGCCATGGCACATCATCCTTTATTCTTTTTTGGGACAATGATACCCCAAAAGCAGAGATTTTTCAAGTCTTTTTGAAGCGCAGGGCGCTTCACCCCAAGCGGGCAGGGCCCGCAGCCAACTTCGCACAGGGGTGGTCGGTAATCGATACCCCCACTACAAGCCCGGTAACGCTTTTGCGGCACTTCGTTGAATGGTATTAGGGCAATACCGCATAATAGGACAAGGGTTCTCGGCGAGAGATTTTGTGCCCAATCAAAGTATGGAAAAAGGCGGAATACTTTGTGTATTTCCCTTTTTCCAAACTGAAGAGTG
>JAETOP010000071.1 GCA_021771675.1 Oscillospiraceae bacterium
ATTCCGTAGGGAATCACATCGTCAATGGTCAGCACCTGCTTCGGCTTTGCGATTCCCATAAACTGCTTATGGCATTCCCAGAGATCCATAAGCAAACCAAACGGCATGAGCCACACTTCATCCTGCGGGAGACTCAGATGGGCCATGCCGTAATACAAAAGCCGGGTAAACAACTCCTCGTCACTTACCTTGGAGGCAGCATCTGCCCGGCCACCGTGTTTTTTCCCTCTTGCTCACTTTCCACGTTCCGTTTTGTACCACGGTACATCGCCTCCATGATAGCGTCCTTGTAGTCGGTCAGCTCCATCGGGGAGGTGAGAAGCTCCACTTCGTCGGCAGTCAGCTCCGGCTTTTTGTCCTCCGGGTGTTTCAGGTTATGGACGAGGATGGGCTGGTTGCAAAGGAGCGTAATGAGCCAGACAATCTCATCCAGCGCCATTTCAAAATTCTCTGCTTTCATCAGCTTCTCGCCCAGGTTTTCCAGGCCGCCGTAGCGTCCGGCGATCTGCTTGGTGGCACGGGTGGTCAGAAGCATCTCATATTCCTCGCCGCCGATGGTGACCATCGCTGTTCTTTCATCCATGACTCAGATCCTCCTTAACCTTCGCCGTCCAGAGAAGCCGCAGCGGTTTCCGCATAGGACGGTTCGTAGACTTCCTGGTACCAGTTGGTGATGGTCGATGCGGACACACCTGCGTCCCCCTCGGTGACCTCGGCTTTCCAGGGGTGCTTGCCCTGGCCGTCCACCTTGTTGCGGCGCATGACCGTCCCCTCGATGGTGGGCGTGGAGAACTCGATGCTCTCGCCCTTGGTAGTCAGGTTGGTAGCAGGGATGCCGAACTTCACCTTGTACAGCCAGAAGTAGCGGTACTTGCCGTTTGCTTTCTTTGCACGAAAGCCAATGGCTACAGGAGCGCCGCCGTCCTCGCTGGCGGAGATGATGACGCCGTTCTGGTCGATCACCGCTCCCGTCAGGTCAGATGCGGCGGCTGCGCCGATATCATCCACGCCAAGGGTGAGGGTGCCGCTCTGGAACTCCTTCACCACCTCCGCAGCGCCATCGTCCGCATACAGCGTCGCCTCCGCAAGCTCCACGGAAAGCTCTGCTGTCATGGCTTTCGCAAGGGATGCTGGAGTGGCATAGGTTTCGTTGCCATCCTCATCCTCCGTGATTTTTGAATAGAAAAGTTTATCAAGGCCAATGGTAGCCATATCTCATTCCTCCAATCTATACAGTTTCGCCACGTCAATGGCGTAGTGGTGGTAATCGGTATCGTCCTCATGCCCGATATACCGTCTGTCCGTAATGGTAAAATTAGCGGCAAGCAGGGCTTTTGAAAGCTGCTTTTTCCGCTTCAGATAATTTCCCCTGGAGAACAGGGAGAGCCGCGCCTCCTGGGTCTCGTATTCCGGCAGGTTATCCGCATGAAGTTCGTAGGTATCCGCAAGCGGCGTGACCACCACATACTCCTCCGGCGGCTCATCGGAGAACACGCCAGTCTCCACGGGCAGGCCGCAGTTTGTGACTGCTGCCTTGATTTCCGATAATAAACTCAAATGTTCTCCACCTCCTCGTCCAGCTTTGCCTTCATGGTGCTGATACAGGCGTTTTTGGACGCTGACCGGGCGGGCTTCAGAAACGGCTTTGCAGGCTGGCCGCTTTTGCCGTATTCCAGGATGGTGGCGATTTTGGCGTTGCTGTCGCCGTTAGAACGAGGTTCGGAAAAGCCCACCTTTATGTCAAAATCCCCGTTCCTGTCCTGCAGGGCGGGAGAAGTGCCAAGGGAGCGTAAAAGCTCCCCAGTGCTTCTGGAGTCATACTTTGTCCCGCTGCCAATGACAGACTGCAAATTGGAGCGCACCTTGTCCTCCACGACCTCTGCGCCTGCCTCCAGCACTTTCGGGATGATCTCATCCGTCTTATCCGCCAGCCGGGATACCTTCATCAGAAAGTCCTCCGGCATTTTCCATGTTGCCTTAGCCATCGTCCTCACAACCTCCATATTGTTCGCTTCCGTGCAGGCACGAAAGCTCATTCATTCCGGTGTTCGTCCTCTCCCCAAAAAGCCATACGGCTTTCCGGGGACCCCTAATGCACCTCCATCCCCAGTACCTCCAGATACATCCCTCTGCCTTTGACATCCTCTACAGAAGTGATCTCAAAGGTATGCCCTTCGCAGAGGATTCGCATATCCGTAGTCACGGTAAGGTCAGGAATCACTCGAAACCGAAAAAGATCAGTGGCAGTGGAGAAGGACGCCATGTTCGCCCATTTCTCACTGCCATGACGGCCTTCCCGGTATGCCCGAACCTCTGCCACGGTCACATCTGTTTCCGTCTTGAAGCCGTCCTCATCCTGAGTAAACTGTTTCTCTACGATGGAAATGAAGGTGTTCATCTTGCCAAAGCTCATACTCACACCTTCCAATCCCGGTCAAGCCGAAGAAGCAAGTTTACCGTGTTCCACACCTGCTGTGCCGCATTGGTGTTGTCTGCGAAGAAGCCGCCTGTGGAGCCATCCCTGGACTCATAGAAATGCGATGCCAGCATGATCACCGCCTGTTCGGTAGTGGCCGGCATCGCATTTTCTGTGTAGGAGCCCTCCGGGATATGCTGGTAGCTCTCTGCATAGGAAACGGCAGCGGCGATGTAGCCCTTCAGAAGCTCATCGTCCGCCGAATGCTCCAGAATGAGATTGGCTTTGACCTTAGAAAGAAGTGCTTCCATCACCGCCGCCTCCCTTCATCATTAGCCCGCAGACTTCTGCGCCAGCACCTTGATGGCCTCCGGCAGGATCAGCTTGCCGTCCACACGCTGGGAGGCAAGGAAACCAACCTGTCCGGTAGCGGCATACAGTTCGTTGAGACGCTTGAAGGAACGCCCCTGGCGGTCTGCGATCCAGTAATAGCTGAAATCTCCGAAGGCGATGGTCTTTGCGTCTGCAGCAATGGCAGGCATATACGCAGAGGTGCGTACCGGCTTGCCAAGCAGCAGGTCAGGAGCGCCTGCGGTCAGGGAAGGCTGCCAGAGGTACTGGCCCTGGTTGTCCTTCAGCTTGCGGATAGCCTTGATGGTGGAATCGTTCAGCACCCACACGGCGTTTCTGCGGTAAGGGGCTTTTAGGGAGTAGAACAGGTCGATCAGTTCATCGGCAGTGATCGCCGTAGCGGACGCAGCGGTAATGCCGGTCTCAGCACCGCCCGTGGTGGCAAGAATGCCCAGGGGTTTTCCAGTACCGTCCCCGGTAAAGAACGCTTCCTCCTCCTTGGCACCGATGCGGCGGGCAAACTCACGGGAGATGTAGCTCTCCAGGTCAAAGACGCTGTCGTTGAGCAGTTCCTCGGAAACCTTGATCATGGTGCCCAGCTTGTAAGCGCCGATGGACACCTGCCCGAAGGAATCATCGCTCTCCAGGTATGCGCCCTCCTCATCGATCCAGGACGCAGTGCCCTTGGTGGCTACCACGGGGATCTTGCGGTCGCCGCTGGAGGTCTGAATGATTTTTGCCAGCTGACGGAAGATGTTCTCTTCCTCCAGAGCTTCTACCAGAGTACGCTCATACTCGTCAGGAACCAGATACCCGCCCTCGGAATCGGTACCGATCTGAAGGGCGTTCATCACGGTGGGCATCGGAGTCTTGGAGCGCATCATGTTCCAGAAGTTCTGGCGGTACTCATCGGTGGCACGGCCGGTCTTGGCAGTCTCCTTGCCGTTCATGGGCTTGCCGGTGAGGGGCTTGTTCACCGGACGGTTCAGCTCTGCATCCAGCGCCTCCTGGCGCTCCAGACGGGCAATCTCCTTGCCCAGGTCGGTGATTTCCCGCTCCATGCGGGAGTAGGTGGCATCGTCCTCAGCAGACAGCATACCTTTTTCGTTTCTGTGGGAATCCAGGAACGCCTTGGTGGCCTCCCAGGCTTTGGCGCGCTTTTCACGCAGTTCAAGAATAGTCATAGTCGTTATCCTCCTTAATATTTCATCAAATTAAGCCGCTCGTAGAGACTATCCACGGAGCGGCCCTGGGGTTTAGGGTTTTCAGTTTTCTTAGGATTGGTCTTACATTTCGCTGCGATTTTATCCATGAGGGAATTGACCACAGCGGCTTTGGAATACAGCATGGACACCGCAGGCGGCTCCATGTCCTCTGGCACATCGGCGCGTTTGAGAATCTCATCGGCAAAGCCAAGCTCTACTGCCTTGTTTGCGTCCATCCAGGTCTCTGCGTCCATAAGGTGGGAGAGCCGTGCGCGGGACAGACCGGTCTTGATCTCATATGCATTGATGATGGAATCCTTGACGCTCCCAAGCATCTCGATGGCCTTCTGCATTTCAGCGGTATCACCCATCGCCACGGTCATAGGATTGTGGATCATCATCATGGAGACGGGGCTGACCAGAACCTTTGTGCCTGCCATAGCGATCACACTTGCCGCAGACGCCGCAATGCCATCGATCTTGACCGTGACGTTGCCCTTGTAGTCCATGAGCATATTGTAGATTTGTGCCGCTGCCACGCAGTCGCCGCCGGGAGAATTGATCCAGACGGTGATGTCGCCGGAGCCAGACATCAGCTCCTCCTTGAAAAGCTGGGGCGTGACATCATCATCAAACCAGCTTTCCTCGGCGATGGTGCCGTTCAGGAACAGCGTTCTCTCCACTGTTTCCGTCTGATTCTCCTGATTCCTCACCGTCCTGTTTTTCCACTTCCAGAACTTCTTCATCGGGGTTTTCCTCCTTTCCGTCATCGTTCGGTTGTGTATCTGCAAAAGCTCCGGCGTTGCAAAGCGGGAGCATATTGCCGTTGATCAGGTACAGGTCGCCGCCATCCTCAGCGGGGATGCGATCCATGTTCTCCAGTTCCCGGATGTCGTTGGCGCTCATCCAGCCGTTCTGCCTTGCGGTGGCGTAGCCGTTCATGCGGCTGGCATAATCCCCACGGAGCAGACCTTCCACATTGAATTTGGTAAAATACTGTTTCTTTTCCTCTGCGGAAAAGAGCGTCCGCTGGATGGATTGCTCCCAGCGCACGAGCCAGGGCTCCAGCGTGTATTTCACGAACTCCAGCGACTGTTGCTCAATATTGGAGAAGCTGGACTTTTCCAGGTCGCCAACCATATGGGGTGGCACTCGGAAAATACGGGCAATCTCGTTGATCTGGAACTTTCTCGTTTCCAAAAACTGCGCCTGTTCTGGGGAGATGCCAATAGGCGTATATTTCATGCCCTCCTCCAAAACGGCTATCTTATTGCTGTTGCTGCTGCCGCCGAAGGTGGACTGCCAGCTTTCCCGGACACGGCCGGGGTCTTTGATGGTTCCCGGATGCTCCAGCACGCCGCCGGGTGCTGCGCCGTTAGCAAAGAACTTCGCACCATACTCCTCACAGGCGATTGCCATGCCGATGGCGTTTTTCGCCATCGCTATGGGGGAATAGCCCACCAGACCGTCAAAACCCAGGCCAGGAATGTGCAGCACATCCGAAGGATTCAGCCGCACGACTGTGCCCTTGACTGTGGGCGTATCGTCCGTACTGACCGTGTATTCGTAGTAGAGCTTGCCGTCCCTGTCACGGTCCACCGTCATCCTGTCCGGCATCAGCGGATAGAGGGCAATGACCTCACCTTTACCGTTACGGATGATCTGGGCGTAGGCGTTGCCCCACAGGAGCAGGTGCGTCATGAGGGTTTCCCGGAACACGAAAGAACTCATCTCCGGGTTCGGCTCATCGTGGAGAAGCAGATACAGCGGGTGGTCGATGGCTTTCTCCTTGCCACCGTCCTCCTTGTAACAGTAGAGGTGCAGCGGCAGACCTGCCACCGCTTCCGCCAGGATGCGGACGCAGGAATACACCGCCGTCATCTGCATGGCGGAGCGTTCGTTGACACGCTTGCCCGCCGAGCTATTGCCAAAGAAAAAGCTGTAGGCACTGCCAGTAGTGCGGTTCTGGGGCTTGTCCCTGG
Source organism: Oscillospiraceae bacterium (assembly GCA_021771675.1). The sequence goes on from JAETOP010000071.1 coordinate 5,955, forward strand.
AACGGAAAAGCCCTGAAAAGATACCCATATGTGATCACCGTCCTTCCTCAAATAAACAAAAGGCCCCGGCTGTCATAAACCGAAGCTCCCGTATCGTTGCCGCAGCGGATCGCACGGTCAAGCCCCATAATGGTGGCGATGGCCCCGTCGATCTTCTCTGTGGATTTTTCCTTGTCCGCCTTGATGTTGCCTGCCGGGTCGGTGCGGATGTAGATGTTGTCCATCATCCACCGCAGCACTGGGTGGCCGCCGTGGGCGATCTTTTCCTCCAGCACCAGCTTCATCAGTTCCTTGGTAGGAGGACTCATATCCTTAAAGCCCTGTCCGAATGGGACTACTGTAAAGCCCATGCCCTCCAGGTTCTGCACCATCTGCACAGCGCCCCATCGGTCAAAGGCGATCTCACGGATGTTGAACCGTTCGCCGAGGTTCTCGATAAATTTCTCAATGTAGCCATAGTGGACCACATTGCCCTCGGTGGTCATCAGCACACCCTGGCGCTCCCACAGGTCATAGGGGACATGGTCACGGCGCACACGGAGATCGAGGGTTTCCTCCGGTATCCAGAAGTAAGGCAGAACATAGTATTTGTCCTCCTCGTCCAAGGGTGGAAAGACCAACACAAAGGCCGTGATGTCTGTAGTGGAGGATAAGTCCAGACCTCCGTAGCAGATGCGCCCTTCCAGATCATCCTCGGAGACCGGGAAGGCACAGGCGTCCCATTTCTCCATCGGCATCCACCGCACCGACTGCTTCACCCACTGGTTGAGCCTCAGCTGCCGGAAGGCGTTCTCCTCGCCGGGGTTCTGCTGGGCGGATTCACAGGCGGCTTTGACCTTGTCGATGCCCACCGTAATGCCAAGGGACGGATTAGCCTTCTTCCACACCTCCGGGTCTGTCCAGTCCTCATTCTCAGCTGCTCCGTAAATGACGGAGTAGAAGGTGGGATCGACCTTCCTGCCTTCCGCAATGTCGATAGCCTTTTGATGTACCTCATAGCAGATGGAGTTGGTGTCGTTGCCCGCCGTGGTGATCAGGAAATACAGCGGCTGCATCCTGGCGTCCCCGGAGCCCTGGAGCATGACGTCAAAGAGTTTCCGGTTTGGCTGTGTGTGAAGTTCATCGAAGATCACGCCGTGGGTATTAAAGCCGTGCTTGTTCGCCACATCCGCCGAAAGCACCTGGTAGTAGGAGTTGGTGGGCAGGTAGGTGATCTTCTTCTGGGATTCCAAGATCTTCACACGCTTGGAGAGGGCCGGACAAAACCGCACCATATCCACTGCCACATCAAACACGATCTTTGCCTGGTTGCGGTCGGCGGCGCAGCCATACACCTCGGCACGTTCCTCGCCATCCCCGCAAAGGAGCAGGAGCGCCACAGCGGCAGCAAGCTCAGATTTGCCCTGTTTCTTCGGTATCTCAATGTAGGCCGTGTTAAACTGTCGGTAGCCGTTGGGCTTTAATACGCCGAACAGGTCACGGATGATCTGCTCCTGCCAGTCGATCAGTTCAAAGGGCTTTCCCGCCCAGGTGCCTTTGGTGTGGCAGAGGGACTCGATGAACATGACCGCATAGTCGGCGGCGTCCTTATCATAGTGCGAGGCCTTCGCCATGAACTTTGTAGGCTTGTATTTCTTCAGTTTTCGCATAGGCACCACCTCCAAAATGGCATAAAAATAAGCCGCATTGCTGCGACTTCCAAAATGGTTCTGTACGAGAGAAAGAGCCATGCGGCTCGTTCTCTGCTGGTTCTCTTTACTGCTGCATCGCCCAGGCGATGGCGTGGCCGTCATCCTCGAACTCAACCCCGCTGGCTGCTCTCAGCCCGATCATCCCTTCGCAGGTGCGGTCATCGGTAAGGAACTCGTATACCGCGCCGAAGTAGCAGGGCTTGTTCATCCCGTTGTAAAAATGTCCCGCCATCACAATATTGTCCCCGAAGGTTAAGATCCTGCTCCACCGGCATTCCAGGTCTTCCGGGGTGGTGGGGTTCGGCAGTCTGTACTTTTTCATTGCTTCATTGATCGTCATGGTTTTTGTCCTCCGTTTTCTTTGTTTTCCCTTTCGGTGTGTACATATTCGCTCTAAACGGAGGATATATCAAGTTGATTCTGCGTCATAATCTACACAAATATCTGAGATATAAACTGTGTAGATTATCCCTGCGTGTGGCGGTGGATCGTCTCAAGAATCTGCTCCTGTTCAGATGGCTTCACGCCGATGGACTGGAGCGCCTGCCTGGTGCCGCAGTCCGGACAGATGAGGGTTTTGTTGTCCTCCCTGGAAAGCGCCGGAGCGCCGTGATAAGGCCTACCACAAAGCGGGCAGACCGCCGTCCTTATGATATTATCCTTCATAGCCGCATACCTCCCTGCATTTATCATAGGCGTCGATCAGAATGTTTTTGTCGAAATAAAAGGTGTCGTACCCCTCAAGGCAGGTTCTCATGTAAAAGTTGGTGGGGACGCCGATGGGGCGCTCCTCGTGCATGATGTATGCGAATGCGTTGACCGTCCTGCGCTTGCCTGTGCGGATACCCTTGTATTGCAGCTTGATGTCCTTCTTGTAGTAGAAATTGGGGAATCCTTCATAGCGGTCGAGGGCGGCTTCATCCGCAGCCGTCACCTCCCAGATCGCCACGGGAACCGTGCCGCCGGCGCATTCCTCAATCGTGAGGTAGGACCCGGTCTTGCTCCCCTTGAACAGCAGCTCCCAGCCTTTGAGGTTTGCCGTGCCGAGGATCGTAGCGTGAGGGCAGCGCACCCGCATCTGCGGGACATTAAGGTTGCTGCCGTAGGCGATGTAGTATCTTTTTTCTTTCATGTGTATCCATCCTTTCCTGGAGGACTTAGGTTACTTGTCCTTCTACCACCCTAAGACCGCCGAAGCGGTCAGGGGCAGGGCATTTAACCTAAATCCTTCAAGCAGCTCTACCGTGCCGGAAAGCTGTGTCCCCGGTCAGGTTGCGGGTCAGGAAATCTCTGGCCGTTGCAAATTCCTCGCCGATGAAGCCCAGGCGGAGGAGCCAGGTGCGCATGGCGTATTTGGGGTTCTCGTTCTGCTGGGGCTTGGGGCTTGCCGTCCGCACATCCTTTGCCATCTGGCTTAAGGCCAGGCAAAGCTGGATGTAGCTCTTAAGCTGCCCTGCGTGGATGCCGCCCCTGCGCTCTGCGGTCGGCTCATCGAATTGGAAAAGCCGGAATTCGACCGTCCCCTTGGTAAAGGTAGCGTGGAGGTTCAGCATATGGTAGCGGCTGTCGTTGTAGTGGTGGCTCCTGCCGCAGCTTGCGCCGTTGCTGGTGTACCAGATGTCCGCAAGGTGCGCCATTGAGCGGGGCTTCCTGCGGTTGACCTGTTCCAAAAACCGTGGGTCTACCGTGCGGCAATAGCGGCTCATGCGGCCCCGGTCGAGTTTCAGCGCCTCAGCGATCAGGCTCTCATGGCTTGCCATGATGTTGGCAAGGTTGCGCAGGCTCTGCGGCGTGTGTCCCTGCGCCCCGATGTGGATGTGGACACCGCATCCTCTGGAGGCGTCGCTCTTGGCGCCTGCGTGTCTGAGCTGCCTGCAAAGCTCCTGCAGGGTTTCGATGTCGCCGTAGGTCAGGATCGGGGTGACCAGTTCGCATTTCTGCTCGTCCGGCCCTGCGATGGAAACATCCTTCTGGAATTTCCACTCGCGCCCATCCGCATCCCAAGCCGACCAGGTGCTGTACCCGTTGCGGCTGGCAGTGTTCTCGTATCTGCCTGTGCCGAAGTAGGCGGCGGCAACCTTCGCTGCCTTCTGGCGGGTGATGCTGTTCATCTCGACCTCGACACCGATGGTCTGGTTCTTCATCTCTGCAATCTGCCTTGCTGTTTTCTCGTTCATTCTGAAATCCTCCGTTTTTCTGCCTCGCGGCTGTGTGTTTTCCCTTTCGGTGTACACATATTCGCTCTAAAAGAGGATAATAGCAAGTTCATTCCGCGTTATATATTACACAAAGATGACCGCAGGATATTGTGTAGTTTATGGCTGTTTGCCGCCATCCGATATTGGCTTGAGAAGGCCGTTTTCCTCCTCATCAAGGATAGCAAGAGCCAGGCGGAATCCCGTCCGCAGCCCATCGATGAAGTACTCCTCAGCGGTCATGCCCGCAATGGCGGCTTGTAGACAAATCATCTTATCGAGAACTGTGGCTGCCTCCTGATCCAGCATGGATCGGAGCTTTTCTTCTTCATCAGCCAGACCGGCAGCAGCTTTTCCATACTCCGAATTACGGTCAAACTGCTTTTCATTCGGATTGATGTTCCCATAGAAGAAGTCCTTCAGAATGTTATTTGGCACGGCGGTCACCCACCTTTCTCACAATATCCTCCCCATAGACCACGTTCAGGCCGCTGCCATTGTCCCAGCGCATGAGAAGGGAACCAGTATCATCCACGCCTTTGACGGTGCCTTTCGTGCCAACAGGCGGGGCCTGGACATCATCCATCCGCACCAGTTCCACACGGGTGCCGGCAGGATATTCCCGGCGGATGCGCTCCACAATCTCTCTACTCGGAAACTTCATGGTTCACACCTCCATCCTTGAAAGCCGAGGAACCGGTCAGATTCTTCAGCAGGATCTTGCGCTCCGCTTTATATTCGCTGCCGATGAAGCCCAGGCGCAGGAGAAAGCAGCGGAAGGCGTATTTCTCGTTATCCACTGCTTTCTCCGTGACCGTTACCCGCTTGGCGTTTTTGCTCATCTCGCAGAGTGCGGAGATGAAGTGGGTGTAGGCTTTGACCGAGTCGGCATCCGGCAGTTCCGGGAACCAGGGGAATGCCACCCGGTCTTCCTGAATCTCGATGGGCAGAGTGTCCACGCCGAGCGCCTTTTTGATGAGACCGCCCTTGGCGTCCAGTAGCTTGGTGAGGTTGCCAACCGCCACCTTGTCCAATGGGATTTCCACCATAAGCCCCACAGTTTTGTTCTGTGGCGCAGTGTCGATGGCTTTGGATTCTTCTTCGGTGGGCAGTTTCTCGCCGTCGTGCGCCTCGCATTCAAAGCCTGCGGCGGCGATGGTTTCAAGTACCTGCTCGACCTCCTCGCTGTCAGCGCGGTCGTCAAACAGGAGCGTCCCGTCCTTGGTGACCGTGAAGTAGTCGATCTCATAATTGCAGGTAGGCATGAATTTGTATTCCGCCCTGGCACCCGTGGCATCTGCGATGACCTTGACCAGTTCCTTGCGTTTTGCGCCTGTCACATTGTATCTGATTTCCATGTGCGAAAACCTCCTTCGTTTTTGGTAGTCACATATTCGCTCTGAACCCCTGAAATATCAAGCGATTTCCGCACATTTTGCTGTAGAATAGCTGCCGGATCATTCGCCGGATAACTGTGCATAGTACACGATGCCGGAAAGCACAAAACAGACGTTAGGCAGTGCCACGCCGTTGCCCCACATCTTGTATTCCGCAGAGTCGGAGTGGGGGTCTTTCAGCCACTTAATGATCTGATTGCGGCTCTTTGGCTTGGAGGAGGTTCCCATGACCCTTCGGTGTGTTTCAAACACCTCTGTCCAGAACTCGATCTCATTCTCGGTCGGCTCATCAGTTCCAAGCGCATCGCACCACCAGCCCGGGAACCCCTGCAGTCTGGCGCATTCGGTAGGCGTCAGTCTGCGGACGATGTAGTCAGGCTCCTTAGATACCGTAGGCGGATCTTTGAAATCTGTAGCGACCAACGTTTCCGTCACATCATCATCCGTAAAATTGGTGTGGAAGGAACTCTTGCTTGAATGGTAGATAGGCTGCCCGACCGCTCCCGGTCCTTTGGACACCATCGTTGGCTCGATTTCCGTTTCCACTGTAATTCCGAACTTGGCGTTCCGTCCCATGTTGTATGTGGCGCGGTCGATTCCGTAAGCTACCGCATGGCGGTCGGTGGCGTCCAGCGTGAAGGACACATCCTCGTTCACGCCGCTGCCCTGGGGACCGTTCTTGTCAGACCTTCCGATCATAGAGCCTTGCACAGCCACCACAGCCATACCGCCCTGGTTGCAGGAGGGATTGCCGCCGTTTGCGTCCAGGCAGCGGGAGGTATCCGCTTCATAAAAACCGCTGTGAGGATTGTCCGACTGCATGGCGTGGCTCTGCTTGGAGCAGATGCCGTAGACCTTGACAGCCAGCTCATTACATCTGGATTCGCCCACATCATGGGTGTTCAGCGTATTCGCCACGGTTCCGTCTTTCCACTGTTGCCCTTCATCGGAAGAGTGGGGGCGGGTGCCTTTCACAAACGGCACAAACACCGTCTGGTCGTTGTTGCATCCGAGGGTGGCAGATTTGTTGTCCTGGATCAGCGCACCCTTGCCACCACCCTCACAGCCGGAGCGGATTTTCAGCGTCTTTGGCGTTTCCACCACGAAGGGCTGATTGTTGCCGCCTGTTCCGTAAGTAGACATGACCGTGGGCGCTGTTTCCAATGGACCGGTGTATCTGGTGTCCTGGCTATGGTTCTCATAGACCGCCGCCGGCACCGTCCCCGCCCGGAGAGTGGGAGGGGTTTCTTCCTCGTACCCGATGGAGCGGCTGTGTGCGGAATGCTCGGTGCAAAAGCCCGCAGATTCCATCACGCAGGGAGGATGGTGGGCCTCCGCCCGGAGGGTGCAGGTGACACCGTCCGTCACATCCATGCGGTTTCCGCCCTGATCGTTCAGGCAGACGCAGCCTGCCGCTCCAGCGCCTTTCTCAGAAGTTCCGGCAGCTCCTTGCCACGAACGGAAGCCCTGCGGAGTATACCCAGACACGCCTTCGGACTCAAATAGTATTTTTCCGGCACTCCCGCCTGCAAAATCTGCGACAAGGTAGATGCGTTTTCTGCGTTGGGGAACTCCCCAGTACTGCGCATCAAATACCCGCCATGCGAGACTGAAATCATCTGCCACGATCTCTCCGGCGGTCGTCCATTTCTCAGGTCGAGGAGTATGAATTTCGTATCCTTTGACCGAGCAGATCTCTTCGAGGACGGACTGGAAGTCCGCACCCTTGTTGGAACTGAACGCGCCGGGGACGTTCTCCCAGACGATATACCTTGGATATCTGCCATCAGTTGCACACCTCATTTCCTTTACGATCCGGACGGCTTCATAGAAAAGGCTGGAGCGGGAGCCGTCCAGACCTTCCCTCCGGCCCGCGATGCTCATGTCCTGGCAAGGGCTGCCGAAGGTAATGACATCCACCGGCTCAATCTTCCCACCGTCCATCCGGGAGACATCGCCGTAATGCTTCATAAACGGAAGCCGCTTTGTGGTCACCCGGATGGGGAACGGCTCGATCTCCGATGCCCAAACGGGGGTAATGCCGGAGAGCAAGCCGCCAAGAGGGAAACCGCCGGAACCGTCAAACAGGCTGCCGAGGGTCAGTTTATTCCGTTCCATCCGCAACCTCCCCATAACTGTATGTCTTGCCGTCCCGAAGGACACTCACTCCATCCGCAGTGCCGGCCTGCTCGATGTAGCGGTTCACGATGACATCGCAGAACTTCTCATCCAGTTCAATAGTGCGGCAGATGCGGTCGGTCTGCTCACAGGCAATGAGGGTAGAGCCGGAGCCGCCGAAGGGGTCAAGCACTACCGAGTTTGCCATGCTGGAGTTGCCGATGGGATATGCCAGCAGAGGGATTGGTTTCATGGTGGGATGGTCGCCGTTCTTCTTGGGCTTGTCGAACTCCCATATGGTGGTTTCCTTCCTGCCCGTGTACCACTGGTGCTTGCCGTTTTTCTTCCAGCCGTACAGCACAGGCTCATGCTGCCACTGGTAGGGAGAGCGGCCGAGGACCAGGGACTGCTTCTTCCAGATACAGCACCCGGATAAATAAAATCCTGCATCGGCAAACGCCCTGCGGAAATTCAAGCCCTCGGTGTCGGCATGAAACACATAGATGGATGCGTCCGCCGCCATGACCGACTCCATATTTTTGAATGCGGCAAGGAGAAACTCGTAGAATTTTTCGCCTGCCATGTTGTCGTTCTTGATCTTGCCCGCCGATCCTTCGTAATTGACGTTGTACGGCGGGTCGGTGATCACCAGGTTGGCCTTGATGTCATCCATGAGCGTGGTGTATGTCTCTGGCTTGGTGGAGTCCCCACATACCAAGCGATGTCTGCCAAGCGTCCACATATCGCCAAGTCGGGAGAAGGTGGGCTTTTGCAGTTCCGCATCCACATCGAAGTCATCCTCTTTAGCTTCGATGCCGGCATCGAACAGCGCCGCCAGCTCCTTTTCATCAAAGCCGGTCAGCAGAGGGTCAAAGTCCATGCCCTGCAAAGACTCGATCTCCACCCGCAGAAGCTCCTCATCCCATCCGGCGTCCATTGCCATACGATTGTCCGCAATGATATAGGCTTTTTTCTGAGCTTCGGTAAGATGGTCGGCAAACACACAGGGAACCTCTCGGATGCCTTCTTCCTTTGCCGCCAGGATTCTGCCGTGGCCTGCAATCACGCCATAGTCACGGTCGATGATGACGGGATTGATAAAGCCGAACTCCCGGAGGGACGAGCGGAGCTTGGTAATCTGCTCCGGGGAGTGGGTTCGGGCGTTGTTTACATAGGGTACCAGCTTGGTGATTGGCACAAGCTGCATCTCAGTCGTTGTCCTCATCGCACCAGCCCCCATTCCGCAAATTTCTCAAAGCCGCCAAGGGACTGGATGTATCTCCGGGCAGTCTCCACGATCTCACAATAGGGAATACCGTCCACCGTATCATCCCCGATGGCGCAGCACAGTTCCACGGGCTTTCCCGTTTCCTGCGCCTTCAGCCATGCGTAGATATTGACAGACACATCCGCTTTGGAGAGATCTTTTCCATGTAGGCCGCCGCCCGTGATAGAATCAGCCATATCAGAGCCGAGCTTGCGATTGGTGGCGCCGGAGTCCACATCCGTGCCGCCTGTCCAGTCGCCGAGGGGATTGACCTCGGCGGTGGGATACATCTTTTGCAGCTCCTCTGTGGGCGCATTGCTCTGGCAGAGGATCAGCCTTGCCTCGTCAATGATGTACTTCCCATCCGAGGGATAAGTGTGATACACACTTTTTGCGATCTCGCAGAGAACTTTCTGCTCCTCCGTGACCGGCATCCCCTTGAAGATGCCGTTGTCGCCACAGCGGATTCCTTCTGCCTGGTTATTGGCAAGGTGTCCGTCCTGCGGCACTTCCACATAATCCGTGTGCAGGTTTCCACCGATACGCTTCACAATGGCATCCGCCTCACCCAGCGGGATGTGTACGGAACTCTCCGCGATGATGTGGCAGACGCCGTGGCCGATGAGGACCTCCACGGCGATCCTGGGATTTTCTTCTTTTCTGTACGCTGCATCCACCAGGGCACCGGCGATACGGTCCGCCACCTTATCCGGGTGGCACGGATTTACTTTCTCAAACATGGCTTCACCCCTTCCTTGCCCGGAGCAGACGCTCCATCAAATCGTCCTGGGGAGAAACCTCCCCGTAATCGGTGCTGCAGTTTTCCTTTACGATCTGGAATATCTCGTTCCAGAGCCGCACTGCCTGGTTCATGTAGTTGATGCCGATGTTGATAAACGGCGATGGGATTGGCTTCTGGGTAGTGGGGTGCTTGGAGAGGAAGCCCATGCGGTTGGTCATCTCCTCACACTGAATCCAGCGGGCGCTGCACATGGCATACCGCTCCAATAGCTGGGGAGATACCTTTGCCGCACAGCCGATCTTCTTCAGCCACTCCCAGGTTTCTTTGTAGATTTCCTCTGCCTGGAGTGTACTTCCGTCACGCTGCTCGGCAGAGAGGAACTCGTGGGGCTTTGGCATATCGACACCCTCGACTTCGGGAATGTCCAGGACTTCCAGCCTGCGTCCGCCCGGATTGCCGTTCTCGGCTTTTTCCTTGACGGCAGACTTCTTTCTTCCCGCACCGGGTCTCGCACCGCCGCGCCCGCCTGTGTTATTAGATTTTGTCGGCATTTTCTCACCTCTTTTCCGCAAAAAATGAGCGACCGCTTTCGGCCGCCGTCAATTACCCTTTTGATTTCGCCTTTTTCGCACACGAAGCCCCGGGCCGCTGCCCGCATACAGGACCCGCAGAGATTTTGACTGCCCTACCGGTCGCCAAGGTCGTGGTGGATCTTGGTGTGGCAGGAACGGCAAAGGCTCATCAGGTTATCCCTTGCATGAGTGCCGCCCTGAGAGATGGGAACGATGTGGTGTACCTCATCCACGGGAGTCAGCCGTCCTTCCTTAAGACACATCTCGCAGAGAGGGTGCGCTGCAGCGTAGCGGTCACGGATTCTCTTCCATGCTCTGCCGTATTTCTTGTTTACGTCCGCACTGCGTTCGTATTTGTTGTACTGCCTGCGGGCGGCTGCTTCATGCTCCTTGCAGTACTGCCCATCCGTGAGGTTGGGGCAGCTGGGATAGGAGCAGGGGCGCTTTGGTTTTCTTGGCATCGCTTCACCTCCTTGGGCATAAGAAAAGCCCCCACAGGATCGCTCCCGTGAAGGCTGTTCTGTATTCTACTTCGCTATTGTAATGATATCACAGGACGGGTGTGTCATACTGTCCCAAAAGGTCTCAAAGTGTGCCAACTTTAATCCGGCACGGGAAAATTCTGAAGAGCTGATCCATGAATCCGATGCACAGTGCTTTTCGACACACACATCATGTGTTCGATCTCATCCCAGGAGAAACCGTCAAGGTAACGGTAGCGGAGAAGAATCTGCTCCTCATGGCTATTCAGCATATCAATCCGCATATTTATCTCGTCCCGCAGGCTGATTAGATACGCCACCTTTTCCGCCACATCTCTCTGGATGGCGTCGATTTTCTCAAGACATCGGACAAAAGGGGCCTCTGTTGGCTTGTTTGGATTGTAGTGCTGTTCGAAATTGCTGCCTGAGACGCTGCTCGATAAATCCCTCCAGTAGTCAATCTCACGCAGGCGGCAGTTGATGAGTGCGTCCAGGTGCCGCGCCTGGTTCAGATATTCTTTTGCGGTCATGCGTCCACCTCCTTCTGCAGGGAGCGGATCAGCATCTCGCCATCAACACTTGTAAGTGCTGAGTACCACTGCGAACGGAAGAACCGCTCGATTTCGGCTTTATCAGCCTGCGCCGTCCTGTTCCTCGGATTTGCCTTAAGGCTCTTTAGCGCCATGCGGTAATCCTTCACCGCCTGCAGGATGATGGCGTTCGCAAGGTTCTCGTAGATCGAGATATCGCTCATATTCGTACCTCCGAAATTTTGATCCTCGGATTGGCACGGATTTTCTTAGATTGTCTCAGATTTTCAAGTCCGCTTTCACAGCGTCGATCAGCGCCGTCTGGGTATGCTCCTTTTGGGAGAGGGCTTTCATGATGCGTTCGTCAATGGTTCCCTTTGTGACGATGTGCTGCACCACCACGGTTTTGGAGGTCTGTCCCTGCCGCCAGAGCCGCGCTATGGTCTGCTGATACAGTTCTAAACTCCAGGTCAGCCCGAACCACACGATGGCTGAGCCACCGCTCTGGAGATTCAGCCCATGTCCCGCCGATGCCGGATGGATCAGCGCCACCGGGAACTCGCCATTGTTCCATCTGCGGATACTGGTGGCGTCATCCAGCCGGGAGAACGGGATATGCAGCTTTTGCAGCCTTTCCGAAATGCGGATCAGGTCATGCTTGAACCAGTACGCCACCAAAAGCGGTTTGCCGTTGGCGGCTTCGATGATATCCTCCAAAGCGTCCAGTTTGCGGTCGTGAATGCGGATGGCCTCGCCGTCGTCGTCATAGATCGCGCCGTTCGCCATCTGGGAGAGTTTCCCGGAGAGGGATGCGGCGTTGGCGGCGGTGATCTCCGTATCACCCAGCGACAGCACCAGCTCCTGTTTCAAGTCCGTGTATTTTTCCCGTTCATCCTCGGAGAACTGGACCGTGTATTCGCTGCTGACCAATTCCGGCATCTGCAGGTGGTCGGCGGACTTCATAGAAATGGTGATATCCGAGATCTGCCGGTAGATAGCGTCCTCCGCATAGGGCAGGGGTTTGTAGGAGTAGATGATCTGGCCGTTTCGCTTATCCGGCGTGAAGTAATCGGTGCGGTACTTGGTGATAAACCGTCCAAGCCGCTGTCCCATGTCCAGAATGCGGAACTCCGCCCACAGATCCATCAGACCGTTAGAAGCGGGAGTGCCAGTCAGCCCAACGATACGGCTAACCTTGGGTCTGACCTTCAACAGCGACTTGAACCGCTTTGTCTGGTGGTTCTTGAAGGAGGACAGCTCATCGATCACCACCATATCGAAGTCAAAGGGAATGCCGCTTTCATCAATGAGCCATTGGACGTTTTCCCGGTTGATGATGTAGATGTCAGCGCGTCTCATCAACGCCGCCCGGCGCTGGGCTTCCGTTCCGACAGCCACGGAGCAGATGAGGTTCTGGAGGTGATCCCACTTATCCGCTTCAGCCGTCCATGTGTCCCGCGCCACTCTTAAGGGTGCGATGACCAGCACTTTATGGACCTCGAAGCTGTCAAACAGCAGGTCGGCTATAGCTGTCAGTGTGATGCTGGTTTTCCCAAGACCGCAGTCCAGGAAGATAGCGGCGGCGGGGTGTGTCTCGATGTAATCCACCGCATATTTCTGATATTCATGGGGTTCGTATCTCATCCAGTATCCCTCCAATCTGCTCCGCATCGTCCAGCACATACACCGGAAAGCCCAGCCGCCGCAAAAGCCTGTGGCGGGAAAGCTGCAGCGGTCTCGGTTTTTCGCCCGGAGCTTTGACTTCCACAAAGCATATCCGCCCATTCGGCAGCAGCACCATGCGGTCCGGCATACCGTCAAAACCGGGCGAGACGAGCTTGGGGCAGATGCCACCGGCCTTTTTGACCATCTGCGTCAGTTTCTTTTCAATTTCTTTTTCTCGCATCTGACATATTCCTCCCAGCATTCCTTAAAGGTCTCAAGGCAGGCATCACAAGCGCCGCTTCTGACCAGATGATTATGGATGATGTCATGCCATCCCTTGAATTTGCAGGCACGATTCCTGGGGAAGTGTTCGGAATCCCTCGCCATATCTCTTGCGAGATCTCCTGCGGGAGAGTCACTCGTTTTGTAGTTTCTTATCATGTAATTGTAGAAGTTCATGTCATTACCTCCGCGTTCTTAAAAACCTGAAAATCCTTACGCGCGTGCATATGCGTGATTTACGGGTTCTGTACAGTCTTTTTTATACATTTTCAATTTGTATGCTTTTTTAGGAACACAGGAACGAAGCCTGTAAAGTTGCCTTGCGGCGGCACATTCGGTGTGTTCCTGGCGGCGTTCCCGGAGTCTCCCCTGGGAACACTGCCGGAAGTCGGGAACTGTTCCTTATTCGCTCCGTTCCCGAAAAATCAGTCAGGAACATCGCCGGGAACAAA
>JAETOP010000072.1 GCA_021771675.1 Oscillospiraceae bacterium
ACTTTTCCAAATCTGATTCTTTTGCAACAGCAGATGCCGTTGTAGTTTTTCCTGTCCCCGGCGCACCTGTGATTACAATAATTCTACCTTGATTCATCTATATTTTACCTCCACAAATTCCGATTTGTAGATCTGTTTTGTTCTACGTTATCACGTAACCTGATGAAATACAAGAACAGCCATGGCAGGGCAAAACTGATATGTCTGTTAACTGTCTTATGAACACCGCACTTTATGCCGCGGGTGCTTTCTTTTTGGGGTGGAGGATGCGGAACAGCCAATAGCCCAGGGCGGCTCCTGCCACATTGAGGATCAGATCGTCCACATCACAGGTGCCCACCAGCAGGAGCATCTGGGCCAGCTCCACCGCTGCCATGATTCCGGCGGCAAGAAGCGCAACCTTCCAGAACCGCTGCATTTTGGAAGACAGCAGGGGAGGGAGAAGCCCCAGGGGGATGAACAGTAGAATATTTCCCAGCAGATTCACATGGGCCAGCCGCACCAGATGGGGACGGATGGGCGGCTCCAGCAGCCGAAGATACAGCCCAATGGTGCGCAAGGGAATGGGGTTCAGATGGTCCCGGAGCTGCTGAAAATAGGGTTCATCCGAAAAAGACGGTACTCTGAAAAGCAGAAGATATAACATCACCGCGGCATAGCATACCGCAAGCCCAATGAGAACCTTTCGCTGCCTGCTCACATGACCACCTCCTTTACACATGGCAGATTATAGCAGAGCCAGAGCGTGAATGCAAGAAAAAAGGGGCTGTTAAAATAGTCCCACAGCAAAGCAGCCAGTGTCTTCCGGCACTGGCTAGAAGAAGTATAAGAAACGGCTGCAGCCAGTTGAGGTTGCAGCCGTTTTGTAGTATCATAGAGTCATCACACCGGAGAGGGTCTGCGGTTTTTCCTTGGGGTTACTTAACAGCCCCTTCGTGTTTTGAAATCAGGCCTTCTCCAGAGCCAGAGTACGAGTGGTCAGGTCGCAGACCTCTGCGGGGCCGTAGTACTGGATGGCGCCGGGGTAGGTGAAACAGGTCTCTTCCGCCCACTGCTGACGATGCTCGCAGAAGTAAGTGAAGGGCTTGCCGTCCAGCTCAACCAGAGCCTTGCGGATAACGGGCTTGTCCTTGCCGTTTCTTCTTTCCATGTTCATCATCTTGGTGATGGGCATACCACCGGCAACCCACTCCTCGGCGGGCTTGCTCAGGTTGGAAACCTTGGACAGGTATCCGGTGTAACCGTACTGGATCAGCATGAAGGCGTTGTAGCCCAGAGAATAGCAATAGTCAGCATCGAAATTGGAGGGGAAGGCGCATCTGCCTTCATAACCGAAGAAGTGATGCTGGGCGCTGAACTTGCCGCCAAAGGTACCGGCGGCCTTGCGCGCAGCCAGCTTGTCGGCAACCAGAGCGGAGAACAGCTTCTCGGACTCGATCAAAGAGACCTGAACATTGCCGTGGGGATCCCGCTCCAGGAACAGCTGCTGCTGAATGCCCTGGGGCAGAATGGCAAAGACGGCCATGGCTTCCTTGCTGAGGCCCTTTTCGATGAAGGAATACTTCTCTTCCCAGCTGCTCAGCGCATTGAATTCAGCGGTCTTCTCGCCGGCCAGCAGCTCATTGATCTCAGCAATCAGCATGGAAAACTCGGGGACAAACTCCACGATGCCTTCGGGAATAATGGCGACACCGAAGTTCATCCCCTTTGCGGCTCTTGCGGCCACGGAGTCGGCAATGACGTCGGCAACAGCGGACAGGGACATCTTCTTGGCGGCAACCTCTTCACCAATCAGGCAGACGTTGGGCTGGGTTTCCAGAGCGCACTCCAGAGCAACATGGGAAGCGGAACGGCCCATAACCTTGATGAAATGCCAGTACTTCTTTGCGGAGTTGGCATCGCGCTCGATGTTGCCGATGAGCTCGCTGTAGGTCTTGACCGCGGTATCGAAGCCAAAGGAGCATTCGATGTCTTCGTTCTTGAGGTCGCCGTCGATGGTCTTGGGGCAGCCGATTACCTGAATGCCGGTGTTGTGGGCAGCCATGTACTCAGCCAGGACAGCGGCGTTGGTATTGGAGTCGTCACCGCCGATGATGACAATGGCGGTAATACCGTGCTTCTTGCACACTTCGGCAGCGATGGCAAACTGCTCTTCGGTCTCCAGCTTGGTGCGGCCGGAACCGATGATATCGAAGCCGCCGGTGTTGCGGAACATGTCGATATACGCATCGTCCATAATGCGGTAGTTGTCTTCCAGAAGACCGCTGGGGCCGCCCTTGAAACCGTACAGCTCATTTTCGGGATTGGTTGCCTTCAGAGCATCGTACAGGCCGCAGACAACGTTGTGACCGCCGGGGGCCTGACCGCCGGACAGGATAACACCGACAATGTGCTTCTTGGGGGTGGAGGTGTTGGACCCCTTCTGGAAGGTGATCTCGTTTTTCCCGTAGGTATTGGGGAACAGTGCCTTGATCTTTTCCTGATCGGCCACACTCTGGGTCGGGGCGCCGACCTTAACACAGATTTCAGAAATACCGTTTCTCAGCATACCGGGCAGCTTCGGGGTGTACTGATACCTGGCAATCTGAAGAGGAGACAGATTCATAATTACCAAACTCCTTGCGTAAAAATTCGCTGTTTCAGCGATATGATTATACGATACCGCATCGAAAAAGTAAACTGGTATTCTGACAAAAAACGGAATGAAACAAGAGAAAAATAAATCCAAGGCTACACAGCATCATTGGGCAAGGCGGCTGAGCGGCAGATTATGTGCCGGATCAAAGTTTTCAAAAAGCGGAAATCCTGGGGGTATTTCCTGCCTTTTGAAGGGCAGAACTGGCGCAAAAGAGCCGCTGAGCTTCGCAGACTCAATTTCGCGATGCCGCCGGAAATATTTTTATTGAAAAACAGGAAAAATGTGATATAATATCCCAGAAAACATGCGGAAGTTTTTTCCGCCTGAATAATGAAAGGAATGATTCCAATGGCTCTTGTAACCACAACCGAAATGTTCAAGAAGGCCTACGACGGCGGCTACGCCATCGGCGCTTTCAACGTCAACAACATGGAGATCGTTCAGGGTATTACCGAAGCTGCCGGTGAGCTGAAAAGCCCCGTTATCCTGCAGGTTTCCAAGGGCGCCCGCGCCTATGCCAACCATACCTATCTGGTGAAGCTGGTTGAGGCCGCTGTGCAGGAGAACCCCGAAATTCCCATCGCGCTGCATCTGGATCATGGCGACAGCTTTGAGCTCTGCAAGAGCTGCATCGACGGCGGCTTTACCTCCGTTATGATCGACGCCTCCTCCAAGAGCTTTGAAGAGAACATCGCCCTGACCAAGCAGGTCGTGGAGTATGCCCATGACCATGGCGTGGTGGTGGAGGCTGAGCTGGGCACTCTGGCCGGCGTGGAAGACGAGGTCGCTGTGGAGCACGGCAAGGAGAGCTACACCCGTCCCGAGGAAGTGGAAGAGTTTGTCTCCCGTACCGGCTGTGACTCCCTGGCCATTGCCATCGGCACCAGCCACGGCGCTTACAAGTTCAAGGCTTCCCAGTGCACCCGCAATGCCGACGGCATCCTGGTTCCGCCTCCCCTGCGCTTTGACGTGCTGAGAGAGTGCATCAAGCGTCTGCCCGGTTTCCCCATCGTGCTGCACGGTTCTTCCTCCGTTCCCCAGGAGTTCGTGAAGATGGTCAACACCTACGGCGGCAATATGCCCGACGCCATCGGCATCCCCGAGGATCAGCTCCGGGAGGCTGCCAAGCTGGCCGTGTGCAAGATCAACATCGACTCTGACATCCGTCTGGCTATGACCGGCAACATCCGCAAGTACTTTGCCGAGCATCCCGATCACTTCGATCCTCGCCAGTACCTGAAGCCTGCCCGTCAGGCGGTCAAGGACATGGTCGCTCACAAGATCGTCCACGTTCTGGGTTCCGACGGCAAGGCCTAATCGCCCCATTTTCCCGGCCCCGCACCGCCTAAGGTGCGGGGCTTTCACTCCCAGGAAGAAAGTACATGGAATTCATTCAAAACGGCGCTTTGAAATATGAAATCAAGCGGTTTGACGATGAGGGGAGCTGCACAATCCTGTACTGCCGCTGAAAAAAACTGTTGACAATTGACCTGTCCTGTGGTACAATGTCGACGCACTGAGGGAAATCTCAAAAGTGAATATGGGCGAGTGGTGGAATTGGTAGACTCGCTAGATTCAGGTTCTAGTGTTCACTGCGGACGTGCGGGTTCAAGTCCCGCCTCGCCCACCAAAAATCGGCAAGCTTCGTCAGAAGATTGCCGATTTTTACTTATTCACTCCTCACTATTCACTCTTCACGAAATTCCGGGGCCGATTTTTGGGAAGTAAGAAGTAATAGTGAATAGTGAATAAGTAGGATGCGGTTTTTATGGCAAGCTTTTGACAAGGCATGCCTTTTTCAGTATCCGAAGGCGGTGAAGAAATGAGCCCTGGTTTTCATGAGAATCAATTATCTTCAACAGAATCTGTTGACATCATTGAAAAAATCGTATATGCGTACCTGAAACCCCTTGGGTTTCGGAAATTCGGCCGGACATTACATCGCTTTGTTGATGGCGACATGTCGCAGGTTGTCAACTTTCAAAACGGTTGCCCCGCAAAAGGATTTTACGATATTCTCTGGGTCAATCTTGGAATTCGCATCCCTGAATGTATGGAGCGGAAATTCACGATTACCGGACCGCTTAAAAAATACTACCATGAATACGAGTGCAACATTCGCACCAGTCTGGGCTGCCTTGTGGATGGGAAGGACACTTCTTATGATTTGAAAAAGAACCCCGAAGAAATTGGCAGCGATATTGTCGAGCGGTTGAAGCAATATGCAATGCCTGTTTTCTCCGTCCTGGACAGCCGAGACGCTGTACTCAGGCACAGGGCGGAGTACGACCGTTTTGACCAAATGAACAATCATCTGATTTTGCTGGAAGAAGCAATGATTATGGGCAGAAGAGGTGATCTCGCGGCGGCGGCCCGATTGTTTGGGGCTTATTATCAAAACGTGCTTGCGGAGTATAACCGCGTTTCTCTCCGCGGCAAAAAAACCTACCTTAAAAAGGGCGAGAAACTTACTTACTATAACGCGAAAACCGGCAAAACCGAGACCATTACAGCCGACAAAAACGGCTATGTAACCATTTATAGCGCCAACAGGTCTCATCTGACATATCTTGAAGAATTGGCGCAGAAATTGGGAATTCCCCTCTGTAACACTTAAATTCAGAATGCACCTCCTGACAGCAAAAGGAGGTGCTTTTTTTGCCTGCTGCGCTGGCGTGTGAAATTTTGCGGCAGAAAATACACATGGCGGCGTGGATGGATTTTCTGCCCCCGGAATTGACAAGCTGCGGGGGTATTGCTACAATAAAAGTCCTTTTCTTTATCTGAAAAGAGGGCATTCCGCTGTTTTTCGGAGAGGCTCGTGACCGCCGGAAACTGCGAAGGCGGAATGTCTCCATGTGCTTTTAAGGTGACGAAGGTTCCCAATGCCCTCCTCTGACCTGATATGCCGTGTCATACAGATTTGAAAAAGGAGCAACAAAAATGATTGAAATGAAAGGAATTTGCAAAACCTATCGGGTCAGAAAGCGGGAGGAAGGCCTGGGCAATGCAGCGAAGGCCCTGTTTTCCAGGGAGTACACGGAAGTGGAAGCGCTGAAGGACATGAGCTTCACCATTCCCGACGGGCAGATTGTGGGCTACATCGGCCCCAACGGGGCAGGGAAGAGCACCACCATCAAAATTCTCTCCGGAATTCTCCGACCGGACAGGGGGGAGTGCAGCGTAAACGGCATGGTGCCCTGGCGGGAGCGAAAAAAATATGTGTCCCGGCTGGGGGTGGTCTTCGGCCAGCGGAGCCAGCTGTGGTGGGATGTGCCGGTGATGGACTCCTTCTGCCTGCTTCGGGACATTTACCGGGTGCCGGAGGAGCGGTTTCAGGCCAACCTGGAGCGGCTGCGGGAACAGCTGGACCTGGGGGATTTTCTCACCGCCCCGGCAAGAACATTGTCCCTGGGCCAGCGGATGCGCTGTGAGATCGCAGCGGCTCTGCTCCATGGCCCGGACATTCTGTTTTTGGACGAACCCTCCATCGGGCTGGATGCGGTATCCAAGCTAAAGGTGCGGGAGTTTATCCGGGAGGAGAACCAGGACAGAAAAACCACGGTGATTTTGACCACCCACGACATGCAGGACATTGACGCTTTGTGCAGCCGGGTGCTGCTGATCGGAAAGGGACGGCTCCTGCTGGACGGCAGCCTTGGGGAAATCCGGGCCATGGCAGGGGAGAACCTGTCCACAGAGGAGTCGGTGGCAGATCTCTACCGCCGGTTCGGAATCTGAGAGGCGGCGTATGAGACAATATACATCCTTTTTCAGAATCCACTTCCTTGCAGGACTCCAATACCGGGCCGCCGCCCTTGCAGGCTTCTCCACCCAGCTGTTCTGGGGCTTGATGGAGGTGCTGCTGTTCAGGGCATTTTATCGGTATGCGCCGGAGAGACTCCCCATGGACATGCAGGCCCTCAGCTCCTATATCTGGATTCAGCAGGGTACCCTTTCCATCTGGAATCTTTTCGGCTGGGAGCGGGAGCTTTTTCAGGCGGTGCAGACCGGCTCCGTTGCCTATGAGCTGACCCGTCCCACGGACCTTTACGCCATGTGGAGTGCCCGGGGCTTTGCCGGCCGGCTCAGCAAAACCGTGACCAGGATCATCCCCGTTCTCGTTGTGAGCAGCCTGCTTCCGGCGCCCTACGGACTGCGGCTGACCATTTCTCTCCCGGTGTTTCTGGTGTTCCTTTTTTCCATGGCCCTTACCCTGTGGCTCTGCGTCGCCATCGGCATGCTCTGCTACACCCTGACCTTTTACATGACGGACTACCGGGGAATTTTTACCTTTGTACCAGCGGTGGCGGAATTGCTCTCCGGCGATTTGCTGCCCCTGCCTTTTTTTCCGCCGGTTCTTCGGAAAATCGCAGAGCTCAGTCCCTTCGGTTCTCTGCAAAATGTTCCCCTTCGGATTTTTGGCGGGGACATTGGGGGTGTGGGGATTTTAAGGGCTGTGGGATTGCAGGTATTTTGGTGCCTTTGCGTGACGGCTCTGGGATATGCGCTCATGAACCGGGGACTGCGGCGCACCGTGATTGCGGGAGGGTGAGAGAATGAAGCTGTATTGGAAATTTTTCTCCATCCATCTGAAAAGCGAGATGGCCTATCCGGCCTCCTTCTTCCTCTCTTGTGCCGGAAGACTTTTGGTGACCGTCAACAGCCTTCTGGGCATCATTGTGATCATGTGGCGGTTCAGCGCCATTGGCGACTACACGGCGGGGGAGGTTCTGCTGGGCTTCGGCGTGGTGATGACGGCCTTTAACCTGGCGGAATGTTTTGCCAGAGGCTTTGATGTGTTCAGCAAAATCGTCCGGGAGGGAACCTTTGACCGCCTGGTGGTTCGCCCCAGGGGATTGGTCTTTCAGGTGATTTGCCAGGATATGCGGATGGCCTCTCTGCCCAACATTGTGCTGGGAAGCCTAGTGATTCTGTACGGCGCAAGGGCAAGCGGGATTGCCTGGACGGCTCCCAAAGCGTTGGTGCTGCTGTCTATGGTGGCCTGCGGGAGCCTGCTGTTTTTCGGCGTGTTTCTGGTGTATGCAGCCCTGTGCTTTTTCACCATGGAGGGCCTGGAGTTTATCAACATCTTCACCGACGGCATCCGAACCTTCAGCCAGTTCCCCTTCGACATCTATGGCAAAGGCGTTCTCTTCTTCACCACCGCCGTGATGCCCATGGCCATGGTGCAGTATTGGCCGTTGCAATACCTGATGGGGAAGGGGAGAGCGATTTACGGCATGTTTCCGGTGCTGTCGCTGTGGTTCCTGATTCCCTGCTGGCTTGCCTGGCGGCTTGGGATAAGGCACTATGCCTCCGCTGGTTCATAATGCACAAAAAAGTTGAATTCCTCTTGCATTTATTCAGCATTTTGATATAATAAAACCAAAGCCTTCGGCGATTGGCTGGGGCCCATAAATAGAATGAAAGGGAGCGAAGTACAAATGAAACGAATCCTCGGTTTGGTTCTGGCAATGGCCATGCTGCTGTCTCTGACGGGTGCGGTCTGCGGGGAACCGGAGCAGCTGGAAAAGGACGTGGTCGTGCTTTTCACCAGCGACGTACACTGCGGCATTGACCAGGGGTTTGGCTACGCCGGACTTGCGGCCATCCGCCAGAGCATGGAGGACGCCGGCAACCACGTGGTGCTGGTGGACAACGGCGATTCCGTTCAGGGAGAGCCCATCGGCACCATGACCACCGGCGAGGCGCTGATTGAGCTGATGAATGTGGTGGGCTATGACCTGGCCATCCCCGGAAACCATGAGTTCGACTACGGCATGGATCGGTTCCTGGAGCTGACGGAAAAGGCCGACTTCCCCTACATCAGCGCAAACTTCAACAAAGACGGCGAGCTGGTGTTTGCGCCCTATCTCGTGAAGGAATTCGACGGCGTGAAGATCGCCTTTGTGGGCATCACCACACCCAAGACCATCACCACCTCTACCCCCAAGTATTTCCAGGATGAAAACGGCAACTTCATCTACGGCTTTATGCAGGATGAGTCCGGCGAAAAGCTATATGCCGCAGTGCAGAGCGCCGTGGACGCGGCCCGTGAAGAAGGGGCGGCCTACGTGATCGCCCTGGGCCACCTGGGCAACGAGCAGGCCTGCGAGCCCTGGACTTATGCGGACGTGATTGGCAATACCACCGGCATCGACGCCCTGCTGGACGGCCACAGCCACGATACCGATCAGGTGGAAATGGTGAACAAGGACGGTCAGACGGTGCTGCGCTCCGGCTGCGGCACGAAGCTGGCCGGCGTTGGCTGCCTGCGCATCGGCAAGGACGGGAAGCTCTCCACCGAGCTGTTCCTGTGGAACAACAAAACCGACGCCCCCACGCTGCTGGGCATTCACAATGACGCCGACGCAGCCGTGAAATCGGCGAAGGACGCACTGGGCGACAAGCTGTCTGAGGTGGTGGCGAAGACTGCGGTGGAGCTGACCATCAATGATCCTGTTGCCACCAAGGACGACGGCTCTCCCATCCGCATTGTGCGCCGGGCAGAGACCAATCTGGGAGACCTGTGCGCGGATGCTTACCGGGAGCTGTCCGGCGCACAGATTGCCTTCGTCAATGGCGGCGGCATCCGTACCTCCATCAAGGAGGGAGACATCACCCTGAACGACATTCTCAAGGTTCATCCCTTTGGCAACGCCATGTGCGTCATTGAGGCAACCGGCCAGCAGATTCTGGATGCGCTGGAATGGGGCGCCCGGGCGGTACCCAGCGAATCCGGCGGCTTCCTCCAGGTTTCCGGCCTGAGCTATGAGATACATACCTATATCGAATCCTCTGCCAAGGCGGACGAGAACACCATGTTCGCCGGCGTGGAGGGCGAGTACCGGGTGAAAAATGTGATGGTCGGCGGCGAGCCGCTGGAGCTGGATAAGACCTATACCCTGGCTTCTCACAACTATATGCTCAAGAACGGCGGCGACGGCTTCTCCATGTTCGCCGGCTGCAACGTGCTCCAGGATGAAGTGATGCTGGATAACCAGGTGCTCATCAACTACATCACCGGCGTCCTGGACGGCGTGGTCGGCCAGGAGTACGCCGATCCCTATGGCGCGGGCAGAATCATTGCGGTGGAGGAAGAACCGGCCGCATAAGCCGGATTGCCGGGCAGGTTCCACTTTTTCCTCCGAAAATATGAAAAAATACTTGATTTTCTGAAAATGCTGTGCTAGAATAAATCGGTCTGAAATCAAGGTGCGTCCTCTGCCACTGCTGTGTGGGTATGAACGCCTAATATTTAAGGAGGACAAAGAAATGGATCTTGTTAAGGCTCTGAACAGCCAGTACATGAAGGAAGAGCTGCCCGATGTCCGGGTGGGCGACACCGTTCGTGTGCACGTTCGCATCAAGGAAGGTTCCCGTGAGCGTATCCAGGTCTTCGAGGGTACCGTCATTGCCCGCAAGCACGGCGGCATCGGCGAGACCATCACCGTTCGCCGCATTTCCTACGGCGTGGGCTGCGAGAAGGTCTTCCCCCTGCATTCTCCCAACGTGGCGATGATCGAGACTGTCCGCAAGGGCAAGGTTCGTCGTGCCAAGCTGTACTACCTGCGTGGTCGCTTCGGCAAGGCTGCCAAGATCAAGGAGAACGTCTGATCCCAAACTGTATAAAAAGAGAGGGCTTGTCCCTCTCTTTTTATATGGTAAAAATGGTAAAAAGTGCTTATTGCTTCAATCTGGTAAATTGGTGTTTGAAGTGCAGGGCGCTTCACTCCAATGAGCACGGGGCTGGTCGGTAATCGTTTTTACCCTAACCCGCCCGGTGACGATTTTGCGTCAAACCAAATCCGAAAGCTTCCTCTCTCTTCCCAAGTGCGGCCAGAGGATTCTTAAGGGGGTGGTGCTCCGCACAGCGAATTAGAATTTCAATGATTGCCAGTGGCAATCATACCATAGTTTATCGGCTTTGGCGTGCGGGAGAACGACACTCAGCGCCCCTTAAGTCGGTTTCTTTGCTTCCTTTCTTGTCGAAACAAGAAAGGAAGGCCCCCGGCAGGGGTTGGGGAGCACCCGCTGACGGGAGTACCTCTTCCGTCAGCCCAACCGGCTGTCCCTACGGGGAAGGCCTTGGCACTACCCCGTCAAATTACAATTTTACCGGGCTGCTGAGCCAAAACGATAAACTCCAAATCATTCATCGAAAAAACCATTTTGTTGGCAAACTTGATGTATCGTCTCAGCAGAAATAGCTCTTGATTTTTTGTTGTCATCAGTGTTTGTGTTTTTTTTAGCTAAATAAATATCCCTAACTTCTTGCCACAGTCCATTCTTTTTAATCCATTCAATCTTCTCTGGCAGGTTATCATATCCTTTGGATTGGAATTCCCACGAATAGTTGTTTTGCTGTTTATTGTAGCGAATATATTGTTGTCGTCCATTGGCACAGTTGTTTACAATACAAAAGTCGCAACTATGTAAAATACGAGAATTTTTGCTATCCTTCACCTTAATTGTGAGAACACGGGTGGAATCTTCGGTATAATCATATCCGAAAATCGTACGGCCACGAGGATTCATAACGGTATTAAGACCTTCACGGAGAAAATCTCGGATCTCCTTCGCAGAATAGTCCTCATCGGGATCGTTTACTTCAATATTCACATCAAAGTCGAAGCCAACATTAGAATTTCGGTCACAGGTTATCATCTTCTGTTTGCTGCTGCCTACGAAACAACATTTGAAAGTGAACTTATCTTTAACTTTATCCTGTAGCTTACGGATAATTTCAAAGAGTTCATTTTTAATTGGCGCCCATTCTTTTTTAGGAACATACTCAAAATGATTCATACACTTCTCCTCTCGGCTCCCCATACCACCCATTTAGATTTAAATCTAAATCATGTTATACTACATTGCTAATGCCTAATTGTCAATGCTTTTATCGAAAAATTCTATGTTTTGTTTTTATTTGTAAAATTTTACTCCAGATGTGGAAATATTCTGACGGATATGATACAATTAAAAAAGTATCTTTTGAAAAGGGAAAGGACATTTCATATGTTTGGGAAAAAGGAAAAAACCGATGAAAAGGAAAAAGTGACCTACACCTGGCAGCAGAATCTGGCGCTCTACCTCCATGACATGGTGTACATGCTGGTAATCGTGATGGTGCTGCTGATGCTGTTTTTCCGCATCATTGTGGTGGACGGCCCTTCCATGGAAAATACTCTGCTCAATGGGGACTATATGCTTTTGGTGAGCAATCTGTTCTATAAGAACCCTTCCCCGGGAGATGTGGTGGTGGTGAGCAAGCAGGCCTATGACGATGGCAAGCCCCTTGTCAAGCGGGTGATTGCCACCGAGGGCCAGGTGGTGGATATTGACTTTGACGAGGGTATCGTCTATGTGGACGGTGCGCCCCTGGATGAGCCATACACCAAGACCCTTACTACCCTGAAAGAGGGCAGCACCTTCCCCCAGACTGTGGAAGAGGGCTGTGTATTCATTATGGGCGACAATCGTAACAACTCCAAGGACAGCCGCTCTCCCCAGATCGGCCAGGTGGATAAGCGGGAGGTTCTGGGCAGGGTCTTCTACATCCTGTTCCCCGGTACGGGTATGGGGGGCACCCAGGAGCGGGACTTCCATCGTATTGGAGCGATCAAATGACGGAAAATCTGAACATTCAGTGGTATCCCGGCCACATGACCAAAACCCGCCGCCAAATCGAGGCGGATTTGAAGCAGGTGGATGCCGTGTGCGAGATTGTGGATGCACGGATTCCCATTTCCAGCCGAAATCCGGACATTGATGCCATCTGCGGCGCCAAGCCCCGGATGATTGTGCTGAACCGGATGGATTTGGCGGATCCTGCCGCAACCAGGAAATGGCGGGATTATTTTAAGAGCAAAGGGATGGCGGTGATTGCCACCGACTGCAAAAGCCGTCAGGGCATCAGCGATTTCACCCCCGCTGCCCGGGCCGCCTGCGCCGAAAAGCTGGAACGGGATGCCGCCCGAGGGATGAACCGCCCCCTGCGGGTGATGGTGGTGGGCATCCCCAATGTGGGAAAATCCACTCTCATCAATCAGATTGCGGGACGAAAGGGCGCCAAGGCGGAAAACAGGCCCGGCGTCACCCGGGGCAAGCAGTGGGTCACGGTGGACAGCGGTTTGCTGCTGCTGGATACCCCGGGCATTCTCTGGCCCAAGTTTGAAGACCCCCGGGTGGGGATGATGCTGGCCTTCACCGGCGCAGTGAAGGAGGGGGTCATCGACCTGGAAGAGCTGGCCTGCGGCCTGATGGAGCTGCTGCTGAAATACTATCCCCAGGTGCTGCTGGAACGCTACAAGGTGGAGGCGGGGCCGGACACCCCCGGCTATGCGCTGCTGGAGCTGGCAGGAAAAAACCGAGGCCTTTTGCTTCGGGGGGGAGAAGTCCACACCGAGCGGATGGCCAAGGTGCTGATGGACGAGTTCCGTAGCGGCAAGCTGGGGAAATTTACACTGGAGATGCCGGAGGACATGCTATGACGGAGCGAACCATGTGGGAAATTGAGGACGAAAATTATGCCGCCGGTTTTTCCACCATCTGCGGTGTGGATGAGGCGGGCCGGGGCCCTCTGGCGGGGCCGGTGTGTGCCGCGGCGGTGATTCTGCCGCCCCATACAGTGATTCCCGGACTGGATGACAGCAAAAAGCTCTCCGACAAGCGCCGCCGGGAGCTGTTCCCTGTGATCTGTGACCAAGCCCTTGCCTACGGCATCGCCTTTGCCACGGAGCGGGAAATTGACGAAATGAATATTTTGCAGGCCACCTTTCTGGCCATGGAGCGGGCTCTGGCCCAGCTGAAGCTTCGGCCGGATTTGGTTCTTATCGACGGCAACCGCCAAAAGGAGTTTGGTCTGACCGTGAAGACCGTGGTGAAGGGGGACAGCCTCAGCGCCAATATTGCCGCCGCCTCTGTACTGGCCAAGGTGACCCGGGATAACTGGATGATCGAAGCGGCAGAGCGGTTCCCGGGGTACGGCTTTGAGATTCACAAGGGCTACGGCACCCGGGCCCACTATGCCGCTCTGGAGGCCCAGGGGCCCAGCCCTATTCACCGAATGACCTTCCTAAAGAAATTCTATGGGGAGAAATAATCTGACCGGGGCCTGGGGGGAGGCTGTGGCGGCGGAGTATCTGCGAAGGAAACGCTATACCATCGTCGCCGCCAATTTCCGCACCCGGATGGGGGAGATCGACCTGATTGCGGCGGACAAGCGTTATCTGGCCTTTGTAGAGGTGAAGCTCCGAAAAAACGCCGATTTTGCCATGGCACGGGAGTTCGTGGATTACCGCAAGCAGCAAAGAATTAAATCCACGGCGCTGCTCTATTTACGGGCCCATCCCACCCAATTGCAGCCCCGGTTTGACGTGATCGAAATTTATGCCCCGGAGGGGGTTCAGACCCGCCGTCCGGAGATTAACCATTTGGAGGATGCGTTTCAATGAAGGTATCTGTATTTGACCTGCACTGCGATACGGCCCTGGCCCTGCTGGGGGAGAGCCGGAATGAGGCAGGAAGCCTGAAGAAGAATGAGCTTCACATCGACCTGGAACGCTCTTCCCGGCTGGATGGCTACTGCCAGTGCTTTGCCTGCTTTACCACTCCCATGATGCAGGAGTGGAATAAGCTCTCTCCCATTGTGGTTTTTGAGCGGGAGCTGGCCACCATCCAGCGGGAGGTGGACAGAAATCAGGATTTGATTGCCTTTGCCTACAGCGCCGATGAGGTGGAGGCCAACCGGGCGCAGGGGAAAATGTCCGCAATTCTGACCATTGAGGGCCCGGCGGGCTTTGGCTTTGACCCGGCGCTGCTGGAAAACCTCCATCAGATCGGCTTCCGGATCAGCACCCTGGGCTGGAATGAGAAAAACGAACTTACCGGCTCCAATGTCACCGGCGGAGGTCTGACGGACAGGGGGCGGGAGTACATACGGGAGGCCCAGCGGCTGGGGATGCTGGTGGATGTGAGCCATATCAGCGACGAGGCCTTCTGGGACATTATGGACTGCACCCAGGCGCCCATTGTCGCCTCTCACTCCAACAGCCGCAGCATTTGCGGCCACAGCCGGAATCTCACAGACGATATGTTCCGGGCCATCTGCCGCACCGGCGGTGTGGCGGGCATCAACCAGTACGGGGAGTTCCTGGGGGCGCAGCCCACGCTGGATACGGTGTGCGACCATATTTTCCACTTTATGGAGCTTGATCCCTCCGGAAAGCACATCGCTCTGGGAGGCGACCTGGACGGCTGCGAGACCCTTTCTCAGGGCTTTGAGGGCATCCAGAGCTATCCGGCCCTGGCCCAGCGGCTTTTGGAGCGGGGCCTGGAGGAGAAGACCATCGGAGACATTTTCTGGAATAATGCGTTGAATGTGCTCCGCAGTGTGGAAAAGTAATTTGGGAGGTGCTTCATGGCGCTGTATGCCATCGGTGATCTGCATCTGTGCCTGGGAGCACCGAAGCCTATGGATGTATTCGGCGGGGCCTGGGTGGGCTATATGGAAAAGCTCCGGGAGGGAATGGGCGTCATCGGCCCCGAGGACACCACGGTGCTGCTGGGGGATTTGAGCTGGGCCCTGGACTTGCAGGCGGCAAGGGCGGATTTTGCCTGGATCAATGAAATTCCAGGAAGAAAGATCATCCTCAAGGGGAACCACGACTATTGGTGGTCCACCGCCGCAAAATTTCAGAAATTCTGCCTGGAAAATCAGTTCTCCAATATGAATATCCTGAACAATAATTTCTATGAGTATGAAGGGTACGCCATCTGCGGCACCCGGGGCTGGTATTACGAGGAAAAGCGGAGCACCGAGCATGACGAGAAGGTGTTCAGGCGGGAGCTGATCCGCCTGGAAGCCTCTCTGAAGGCGGCGGGGGAACTTCCGAAGCTGGTGTTTCTCCACTATCCGCCCAGGAGCAAGGGCTATGAGTGCCCGGAGATTTTGGAGCTGCTGAGCCGCTACGAAGTGCGCCGCTGTTTTTACGGCCATCTTCACGGCCCCAGCCATCGGCTGGCTCTGGAGGGAACCTGGGACGGGGTGGAATATGCCTTGCTGGCAGCAGATTTCATAAATTTCAGGCCGCAAAAGATTCTTCCTTAGAAATATTGTGAAATATCCGAAAACTTTTCAGAAATGTGTGGACAAGCTGTTTTTTATTTGATAGAATATATCGGCTGATTCAGAAAGACATAGAACGGCGCTGCGTGAACAGGCCGATTTAGGAGGAATAACGGAAATGAAAGTCAACAGTGTAGAAAGAAACGGCAACAATGCTACCGTTGTTGTGGAGATCGACAAGGAACTGATGGAGACCGGCGTCAACAAGGCCTACATGAAGGCCCGCAAGAGCATCATGGTTCCCGGTTTCCGCAAGGGCAAGGCCCCCCGGAAGATGATTGAGAGCATGTACGGCCCCCACGTTTTCTATGAAGATGGTCTGGAAGAAATCTTCCCTGAAATTTATGACTTCGCCATTGCCCATCAGGAGAGCTTCAAGGCTGTGGGCCGCCCCAACCTGACCGATATGCAGATCAGCGACGACAATGTTGTCACCCTGACCCTGACCACCGAGGTCTATCCCGAGGTCACCCTGGGCCAGTACAAGGGCCTGGAAGTGGAGAAGGCAGAGGTCGCCGTTTCTGATGAGCAGGTTCAGGCCGAGCTGGATCGGATGGCTCAGAATGTTGCCTCCACCGAGACCGTTGACCGGGCTGCCCAGATGGGCGACACCGCCAACATTGATTTTGAGGGCTTTGATAACGGCGTTCCTTTCGAGGGCGGCAAGGGTGATAACTTCGACCTGAAGCTGGGCAGCGGCTCCTTCGTCCCCGGCTTCGAGGAGCAGATTGTGGGCATGTCCGCCGGTGAGGAGAAGGACATTGACATTACTTTCCCCCAGGATTATCACGCAGACCTGGCTGGTAAGGCCGTGGTATTCCATGTGAAGGTGAACAAAATCACCGAGACTGTTGTTCCCGAGATGGACGACGAGTTTGCCAAGGATGTCTCCGAGTTCGACACCCTGGAGGCTTTGAAGGCCGACATCCGTGCCAAGGCGCTGGAAAAGGCTGAGAAGAATGCCCAGACCAGCTTCGAAAATGCCTGCGTCGAGAAAGCCGCCGAGAATACTACTGTGGATATTCCCAACGCCCTGGTGGAGCGGGAGCTGGATGTGCAGATGGAGCGCTTTGCCTACCAGCTGCAAATGGGCGGCTACACCATGGAGCAGTATGCCAAGATGATGGGCGGCGACGTGAATACCATGCGCAACGCCTTCCGTCCCGGCGCCCAGAAGCAGGCCAGGATTTCTGTGACTTTGGAGAAGATCGCCGAGGTGGAGAATGTGGCCGTTACCGAGGAGGACATCGCCGCAGAGCTGGAGTCCCTGGCCAAGCAGTATGAGCTGGAAGTGGAGAAGGTCAAGGAAATGGTTCCCGCCGAGGAGCTGAACGAGAGCCTGAAGACCCGGAAGGCTGTGCAGATCATTGTGGACAGCGCTGTGGCCGTGGCCCCCAAGGCCGAGGAGAAGTCCGAGGAATAAGTGCCCCAATAAATGGTTAGAATGTTTGGGGCCCATGCCTATGAAAGGAGACATCACCATGAGTTTGGTTCCCTATGTTGTTGAGCAGACCAGCCGCGGCGAGCGCAGTTATGATATTTTTTCCCGTCTGCTGAACGACCGCATCATTTTCCTGTCGGAGGAAGTCAATGACACCACCGCCAGCCTGGTCGTAGCCCAGCTGCTCTACCTGGAAGCCCAGGACCCCGACAAGGACATTCAGTTTTATATCAACAGCCCTGGCGGCAGCATTACGGCGGGCATGGCCATCTACGACACCATGCAGTACGTCAAATGCGATGTGGCGACTATTGCCGTGGGTATGGCTGCCTCCATGGGCGCCTTCCTTCTCAGCGCCGGTACTAAGGGCAAGCGGATGGCCCTGCCCAATGCGGAGATCATGATCCATCAGCCCTCCGCCGGCACCCAGGGCCAGGTTACAGATATGGCCATCCACCTGAAGCGCTTCCAGATCATCAAGGATCGGATGAACCGCATTCTGGCGGAAAACTGCGGCCAGAGCATTGACGTGGTTACCAAGGCCTGTGAGCGGGACAATTTTATGAGTGCGGAGGAAGCCAAGGCCTTCGGACTCATCGACCGGGTTTTGGAGCATCATTGATTTTTCGGAAATGAGGTAACGCCTTCATGGCAAGAAATTCAGAGCAGCAGATTCGATGCAGCTTCTGCGGGAAGCGGGAGAATCAGGCTTCTAAGCTGATTGCCGGCCCAGGAGTGTATATCTGCAGCGACTGCGTGCAGGCGTGCAGCGAGCTGCTGCGGGATGAGATCGATGTGGGGCGGGGCAGCGCTCCTTCCATGGAGAAGCTCCCTTCCCCCATGGAGATCAAAACATTCATGGATCACTATATCGTCGGACAGGAGGAGGCCAAGGTCGCTCTGTCCGTCGCTGTGTACAATCACTACAAGCGTATTAACTTTGGGGGCAATTCCGATGTGGAACTGCAAAAGAGCAATATTCTGCTCATTGGTCCTACGGGTTCCGGCAAGACCCTCTTTGCCCAGACCCTGGCCAAGATTTTGAATGTTCCCTTCGCCATTGCCGATGCCACCACGCTGACTGAGGCCGGTTATGTGGGCGACGATGTGGAAAATATCCTGCTCCGCCTGCTCCAGGCCGCTGATTTTGATGTTCAGCGGGCTCAGACCGGCATCATCTACATTGACGAGATGGATAAGATCGCCCGTAAGAGCGAGAATACCTCCATCACCCGGGACGTCTCCGGCGAGGGCGTTCAGCAGGCCCTGCTGAAAATTCTGGAGGGCACCGTTGCCGGCGTTCCCCCCCAGGGCGGCCGGAAGCACCCCCAGCAGGAAATGATTCAGATTGATACCACCAACATCCTGTTCATCTGCGGCGGCGCCTTTGATGGGCTGGATAAGATCATCGAGGCCCGAACTGACCGCTCCGCCATCGGCTTTGACGCCCCTGTGGAAAGCCGCAAGAAGCGGGATGTGGGCAAGATCCTCGCCCAGGTGGAGCCCCATGACCTGCTGAAATTCGGCATCATTCCGGAGCTGGTGGGCAGAATGCCTGTGATTACCAACCTGCAAAGCCTTACCCAGCAGGATTTGGTGAGAATTATGGTGGAACCCAAAAACGCCCTGTCTAAGCAGTATCAAGCGTTGCTGGAAATGGACGGCGTCACATTGGAGATTACCGACGATGCCTTGCAGGCGGTTGCGAAGAAGGCATTGGAGCGAGAAATCGGCGCCCGGGGCCTGCGGGCGATCATGGAAAAAATCATGACCAGAATCATGTATCAGATTCCCTCGGATTTGACCATCCAGAAGGTGGTCATCACCCCGGAGTGCGTGGATGGGGCGGATGCCCTGATCCAGCGTGACCCCAGCCATCCCAGGGAGAAGCTGGTGGGTAAGCGGGCATAATACTAATTCTTGATTAAAATCTTTAATATCAGCTTGGTCTATTGACGCAATACGGCGTTATCGTCACTAGCCATACATACAGTATGGCTACGTTCCTCTGCCTTGTCTTGCGCCA
>JAETOP010000073.1 GCA_021771675.1 Oscillospiraceae bacterium
GCAAATCGTGAACACTCTTTTTGAGCAAGGCAATACCTGATTTTTGTTACCCCCCGCCGCCGAAAAATGACAAAATTTCTTCGGCGTTTTCTTACAATTTCATATCGGCGTTGACAAAGGAAATCCCCCTCGCGGCCCGGTAGTTGGTGATACGGCAAATGCTGCGGGGGTCATGCCGCTCATAAATGCCCCGTGTTTTCCCCGCGCCGCTGGCCCCAAAAATATAAGATACTTCCAAAGAGCGGTTTTCTAAGCTGTACTTTTCCGCCGTCAAGGTCTGCCGGAGCAAATCAATGTCCCGCACCCGAAAGGCCAGATTTGGCGAATCGTCAATGATTTCCGTGGTGGACATACCCGCCCGGATATTCTGGACAAGCCGGAACATCTGCGGGGCCTGTTCCTCCTGTTCCGCCGGGAGGTCTCCCCATTCCTGGAATGTGCCCGGAACGGCGGTTTCCGCCTTGTCCGTGTCCGCCCACTTTCCCTCTTTGCGGATATACGCCCGGTTGTCCCTGGCGCTCCCATATGCTTTCTCAATGTGCGCCGTGGGGAATCGGTTCTTGATGGTGGTAAAGCGGATGGGCGAAGGAGCATACAGGAAAATGTGCGTGTGATATGTCCCTGTCGTGGCGATCTCGTCAGCCATGCAGTAATAAGCCGGGGCAAATTTCTGTAGGATTTTCGTGATGGCGCTATGGTCAAGTCTGGCCTCCAATGGGTTGTTGATGACCAGCGCCCACTTGCGGGATTGCGTATTGTTTCCCATGCTGGCCTCCTGTTCTTTTGCTACATGATACATGGTTGCCATAAGGGTAATACTAACCCTTATGGCAAAGGGGCGGCGCTGGCGCTGCCGCCGGGGGACACTTCCCTAAGGGGAACTGTCTTTTCCCCGGCTGCCTCCCCAGCGCCGCCCAATGCGTCAGCTCTTAGCGTTCGCCAAATGGATGCCCGTGGCTTTAGCGCCTACCTGCTCACAACGAGAAGCTTTTGAGCGAATTACTCTTGCAAGCCAAATGATGTATATATTGACAGGGAAGGGGACGATGTGACTCCATGAAAGCGGTAATCTATGCTCGCTATTCAAGCGAAAATCAACGTGAAGAAAGTATCGAAGGCCAGCTCCGGGAGTGTACCGCCTACTGCGAAAAGAATGACATCGCCATCGTCCGCAGCTACATTGACCGGGCCTTATCCGCCAAGACGGATAATCGCCCGGACTTCCAACGCATGATAAAGGACAGCGCCAAGGGTCTCTTTGATGTGGTTCTCGTCTGGAAGCTGGATCGCTTTGCCCGTAACCGATATGACAGCGCACACTACAAGGCCCAGCTCAAAAAGTACGGCGTCAAAGTCCTTTCCGCCACGGAAAATATTTCAGAAGGGCCGGAGGGGATTATCTTGGAATCCCTACTGGAAGGGATGGCGGAATACTACTCCGCAGAGCTGTCCGAGAAGGTGATCCGGGGCCATACCGAGAACGCCTTGAAGTGCAAGTACAACGGCGGTACCCCCACCTTTGGCTACACCATCGACAGTGACCGCCACTACCAAATCGACCCGCGCACCGCTCCTGTGGTGCTGGAAATCTTCACCCGTTATGACAATGGTGCGACGATGAAGGAGATACGGGACTATCTCAACGACACCGGCGTAACTACCGTCCGTGGCAAGGCGATTGACCTCAATTTTGTGGCGGCGATCTTACACAATCGGAAGTTCCT
The DNA here is from genome assembly GCA_021771675.1 of Oscillospiraceae bacterium. Next base: position 1,725 of record JAETOP010000073.1, read on the forward strand.
GGGTGAGTACAAATACCGAGAGATTGTCATTCCAAATGGCATCCCCGCCATTGTTCCCCAAGACCTCTTTGACCGGGTGCAGAACAAGCTGACGAAAAACAAAAAAGCCCCCGCCCGACGCAAAGCGGAGGATGACTACCTGCTGACAACCAAACTGTTCTGCGGCACCTGTGGGGCCATGATGGTGGGTGAGAGCGGCACCAGTTCCACCGCCGAACGAAAGTACCATTATTACCGCTGTGTAAATACCAAGAAGCACAAGACCTGCAACGCCAAACATAAAAGTGTGAAGAAGTTACCGTTAGAAAACGCTGTTGTCAATTCGGTGATGGCAAAAATTATGGATGACAATTTCGTGGAGTACATCACGGACACCGTGATGGATTTACAAGGCCGTGAGAGCAGCGCCCTACCTGCCCTGCACAAGCAGTTGGAGGAAACGGAGCGCGGCATCACCAATATGCTCAACGCGATCCAGGCGGGAATCATCAACGCTTCCGCTAAACAGCGGTTGGATGATCTGGAAAGCGCAAAGCAGAAAATTGAGTTGCAAATCATCCAAGAGGAAATGAAGCATCCCCTGCTCTCTCGAGAGGATGTCACCTATTGGATTTGCCGGTTTCGTACCATGGATGTGACACAGCTTGAGGAACGGCGGAGGTTGATCGACAGCTTTGTGAACTCGGTCACAATTTTTGATGACTACATTTTGATTACATTTAACTATGCAGAAGGCTCGAAACGGATTACTTTTGATGACATAAAAAGTTCGGATTTGAAATCGCTCGGGCGACCATCGAAAAGCCTTGAAATCGCAAGATTTCAGGGCTTTTTCATTACTTTTTCTGCGAATCGAGAAAGTGACAAAAAGCAAGAGCGCACAAAAAAGCGCACGCAGCAGGAAAAGAGCGGCGGAAAGCCTTGATACACCTTGAAAAAGAAAGGGTGTATTTCAATGGCGACTATCAGAGAAAACAAGAAAAACGGGAAAACGGTGTCCTATCGGTTCACTGTCTGTCTGGAGCGGGATATTAGAGGGAAACAGATAAGACAGTACACTACATGGACACCAGAGGAAGGACTAACCCCCGCCAAAGCAAAGAAGGCCGCAGAACGTGCGGCGGACGCATGGGAGCAAGAGGTAAAGGCAGAGTATCAGAAAAAGAAAGCGTTGGGGCAAGCCTACCGACTTCCCCCGGACAAGCGGCGGGACGATTTCACTGCTTTTATCAATGATACATGGTTGCCGCTCCAAGTTTGCGGGGGCAACGATAAGCCTACTACCGTAGCTTTTTATCAGCACATGGCAAAATACATTACAGACTATTTTCAAGGCGCGGTGCTACAGGAAATAAGCCCGATTGATATTCAAAAATATCTGGTTTATCTGCGGACGCAGTACAAGAGCAGGTTGGGTAAGCCCCTCTCCCCTAAAACCCTGCGGCACCAATACGCAACCTTAAATCTGATTTTTGGGTATGCGGAAAAGCAAGAGATGATAGCAAAGAATCCCATGTGCAAGGTAGACGCGCCCAAAAAAGAGAAAAAGCCCGTAGACGCATTGACCCAGGAGCAGGCCGCACAGTTTTTCCGGCTTCTGTCTGCCTGTCCTCTTGATTTCCGCTGTATTCTTCAACTCCTGATTACTACAGGCATACGGCGCGGCGAGTGCATGGGCCTACAGTGGGGGGACATCGACGAACAGGCCAGCACTATTAGGATTGAGCGCAACGTATCTTACACCCCCGAAAGTGGCGTGATTGTCAGCACTCCAAAAACTGTGAATAGTATTCGTACTATCCCTATCATGTCCAGCACCTTACATCTTCTCAAACAGTGGAAGGAGCAGACCGAGCGGGAGTACCCGAACACGATTTTAAAAAGCGCGTTCTTGTTCCCGAAAGGTAAAGATGTATTCGCCCCCCGTGACCCAAATTCAGTTACCCGGCGCGTCAAGCGATTCATGAAAAACAACGGCTTCCCGGACCTCTCCCCTCACGATCTGCGTCATTCATGCGCGACATTGCTTTTATCCCAAGGCGCGGATATCAAGAGCGTACAAGAAATCTTAGGCCATGCGGACGCAAGCACAACTCTAAATTTCTATGTCAAAGCAGACCTGAAACAAATGCAAGCCGCAACTGAAAAGCTGGCCGCCGCATTCAACCTTTAACCCATCAAGAGAACAGGGTATCAAAGCCCTGTTCTCTTTCCTTTTGCGGAACGGGCCATAGAAGCCCGTAGACCCTCCATAGAACGTCACAGAGGCCGGGGGGTATATATCCGGGACAGCCAGAATCAAAAGCCCTAATACGGCCCACAGCTGGCCCATAGTCCCACGAAGTGTATTTTCATTTCCCCGTTTCCGTTCTAATAAGGTGGGGCTTTTGCCCCGAGAATAGGCGGCGTCAGCCGCCGTATTTGAGGGAAGCAAAACCGCCCCACCAGATTATCCGCTCTATTTAATTTTATTTAATAAATTTGTTATAATTATTATAGAAAGCAAAAGAAAAAGAAGATGATTTAATTGATAAAGTTTTGTAATACCCAAACTATAATTGCACCGCCTGCGGCGGTGCCGCCTTCCCCCACGGGGGAAGGCAATAGAAGGTTGGAGGTAAGAATTTCCGAGCAGGTTTATTATTTACAGACCATCCCGCCGCAAGCGGCGGACAATGCTTTTATTACATCCACCGGATTTTTGTTTATATATAGTAGTAATATAAGAACAAAAATCCGGTGGAAGAAAGGAGAACCATGTGGAAATGCTGGAGTTAAGAACGTATACCCGCGCAGAACTGGAAGTAATCTTTCACACAGACCGCACAGACAGTTTTAGACGAAGCCTGTCACGAGCGGGATATACTTTTGAGAGCGGCGGGAGAGGTTAGGGGTATTGGATTAAGATTACAGGATTGCCAGAACCGCCGAGCGAGTTTAAACTATTCGCAAAGCGGGAATTTGCGGCGGGGCCGCAAACAGACTTTGAAACCATGTAGAAATTCCTTTTCCTCTTGTCTTATCATGAAGAATACAGATATTACCCCGCTACCTATCAAGCCATATTTTTAAAAGAGGTTTATAACATTGAGATAACAGATTAGACCTTGCGGAACTGGAAAAAGAAGTTAACAGAGCTAAACTGGATTGCTATTGATACCGATGATGTAAAATACTATGCTTGCCGAAAGGGAGAAAAGCCGAGCGGGATGGAAAGCGAAAATTATAAGGCGGCATGGAGGCAATTCTATGACCGTGTATCAAAAGGGGAAGATGCGGACGTAGTTAGGGGCAGTATCTATCATTAGAACGAGGGAATGCCCCGAAGGCAATTCGGGTTTGCCGAAAATGGAATTGAATTAAAGAAATTGCAAGAATTAAGAAAAAAAATAATAGTCCGCCGCCTGAATTGCCAGAAACCCAGGCAAGAACTGATAGTTCCTCCGCCTGATGCAGAGACGTCTGCCCTTCTCCGCAATCTCAATGGAGTCTGAATACCGTTTCCCCTTACCCAGATTGATGGCATAATTATGAGCAATCAAGCAGAAATGTGCGGCGTATCCGGCCAATTCCCGATCATTTTTTTCAATATATTTGAGCAGCTGATCGTACATATCAGTTGCTCTTTTTCTTTCTCCGAGCTGGGAATAGGTTCGGGCGATCTGATTGATTAGATTAATTTCGTCCAAGCTATAATGGCCTCGCCGGAAATCCTCTGGATCAAACTTTGGACATGTCATTCGGATGGTCTCTAACTGCATCGCTAATTTTTCGTCTGGATCGTATGATCCATCAGGCCCTCCCAAGATAGCCTGCTGAGCAGCCAGAAACTACCGGATAGTTCGGTTATCCTGACCAGTAACCTGCTCTAATTCTGCCAGCTTCTCCTGAATGCTCTCTCGAATTCTGGGACGGTCAAGTTCTGCGGTACGCTCGTACCGAATCATATCGTCCCGAATTTCCCGCAACAGCGCCCCTGTGGAAATACCTTTCTGATCCCACAGCGCGAGGAAGCGGTCCTTAGGTAGCCCCAGCCGCTCCAGCAGGTTTTTTGTCAGGTTGCGGGAGGGATCCTGTTGGTTATTTTCAATGCGCGATAAGCTGGACACGGCGCACAAGCCCTCGCACAAATCCTCCTGGCTGATTTTCAGTTCTTCCCGGCGTTTTTTAATATATGTACCGAGTTTGAACTCATTCACAGGGGATTCCTCCTTGGTGTGGGCCTTTAAAAGTATTTTATAAAAGAATTCCGCGTATGTCAAGCTGAAGGCATGAAACCTGCCGTTTGGCGGAAGGAAAAATTTCCACGAGACGCTATGGATCTCCTGCCAAATATCCTGTATAATGGATTCATCACAAAAAGAGCGGAGAACGGGGAGGATCAGGTTTCTCCCGAGGACACTGATGCTGGCATTGCGCCGTGCATCGAGTTATATTATGATCCCGTAGGTTCGCACCCCAAGGGCCTTGGCGGCGGCATTGGAGCCGGTGATACATACGGCAACGGAGCCCCTTATGGCCCCAATCCAGGCCCCTAACCGATGATTCTCAGTAAAGTATAATCTCTGTGTGCCACAAAGCCATTATCAAACCAAATTTTAATACGGAAACCGTAGGGGGTATGCCGGGTACTCGCTGCGGTTTTCGGCGTATAAAGTTGAAGCATGGAGGGATATTCTGATGAAAAGGAGTGCTTTCCCGTTTTTGCTGGCCCTTTGCCTGCTGCTGGCCGCCTGCAAGCCCGCGGCCCAGCCGGAGCCGGATCCAACCCCCACGCCCACTGCGGAAGCCTCCGCCCCCGCTGGCCCGGAAGCCACCCCGGAGCCGGAGCTGCCCCAGAGGGAGCGGGATTGGATCGAGGACATCGAATTCCTGCGGGAGGAATACAAAACCAAGCAAGCGGATCCCTTTTCCCTCTGCCCGGAGGAGGAGTTTGACTGGAAACTGGATCGGCTGGCCGCAAAGGTGGGCGAGCTGTCCGACAGCGATATTTTTTACGAGCTTGCCTCCATCATCAAGGGCATGGGCTACACCCACACAACACTCTGGTGGAGCGGCACCCTTCCCATTTGCGACCGGGTATTTCCTGTCTATATGTTCCCGCTGAACGGCAAACTATATCTATATGCTTATCTTGAGGGCTTTGAACAGTTCGAGCCTTATATGCTGCACGAGGTTGTCGGAGTAAACGATGTGGACAGTCTATACCTCATGCAAAGGGCAGCCGAATTGCATGAACCATTTAACTGGCATCGTGAGACGGACGTTACCCAGTACCCGACCTTTTTTGACTGGGTAGGCTGCGACTACAAGGAGGGCTATACCTTCCAAATCCTCAACGACAACCAGGCGGTGGAATCGGTGGAAGTCCCTGTGCTTACCCTTAAAGAGGGGCAATCAAGGCCGTGGGTTTATCCCGAAAATTGGGACTCGCTGGTTTACGCGCAAGGCGGTGACCATACAGCGTATTATCCGGAAAAAGACGGTGGGTGCGTCCAGTGGTGCATCGGTGATATGCAGTATCTCAGCAACATCTGGTATCACCTGAAGGAGGTTGTCAAACTGCTGGAGGAGCATCCGGACTGCGGCAAGCTGGCTGTCGATCTTCGGAAGTGTCCCGGCGGGAGCGCGGAGCTCCTTCCGTTCGTAGAGGAGATCCGGCAGAAAGCGGAGTTTTTGGAGGGAAAACAAATCTATGTGCTGACCGGGGGCGAGACTGCCTCCGCCGCCACCAGGATGATCGCGTTTTTCAAGGCCGAATTTGGCGCGGTGACCGTTGGCGAACCCACGGGGGAGTTTTCCTCCTTCTACAGCCGAAGTTTGGAGCAGGAGAATCATCCGACCATCCTTCCGCATTCGCGGATCATGGTCAAAATCTCCGATCGGTGGCGGGACAGCGCTGAGCTGCTGGAGGAGATGGACATAGCGCCAATCTATGAGGAGTACTACGATGAGGCCGGCAGGCTCTACCCGTGGGAGACCTGCATCCAGCCGGACGTGTACGTCCACCAGGACATCGAGCGCCTCCGCCAAGGAAGGGACGCCGTCCTGGAATGGGTTCTGGCGCAATGATATCATAAAGCATAAATCAAATTCAAATGGGGGGGGAACCGTCTAACAGCAACATCATGTCCAGGGCAGCCAAAGAATGGACTGCAATCGCTGGCAATAGATATTTTTCATAGACTGCAGATCTTGCGCTTCTGACACCTATTGTGACGGAAGGTTTTGAGTAATTCCTCAATGCGATGGGAGAAAGACTATCAAACTCCTCAAATACTACACAATGTGGGTGAGAACTGAGGTTGCTGCACTTGGGCTCAGACCCAAACGCCGCCCCAAACCACACCGGGAGCAGACGGAAGCATTGGAGTAGAGAGGGCAAGAAAGCAACCATCCCCGGAATAAACAGCACCAAATGCATCCGAAAGCGCCCGTTGAATTTTGGACCGAATCTTCAGGTCCAAGAGGTCTTGAGTTTGAATTCCAGCATTCCGATCAGTGAAATTGGCAGATTTCTCATTAAAATCTGCCAATTTCACTTTTTTGCCGTTTTTTCGACTGACACGGCGCAGAAGCCGGCGCGCTTCCCCCGACAGCATTCCGCTTGGTCGGAACCTCTGCGCAGTATTGACACTAAAATAAAGCAAATGGTATAATTGAGTAACAGCCGCTTCTCCTTCTGCGGCTGAGCTGCCCCGTCCGGGGCGCGGAATGGAGATCGATGACGGCATGAAGGAAACGTCGAAAAAGCGGAAACGCTGGAGAAGGCTCTCCCTGCCCCTCTCCATTGTTCTGATCTTCTGCGTGTTTGGCACAATCGTATATATGGTGGCCCGGCGTACCACCCAGGAGATGTCCGCCGCCGCCATTCAGAACCTGAGCGAGAGCCTGGATCTGATCCAGTGCACCATTGAGGCCATTTTCAACAGCGAGGCTGAGTTTCAAAACCTCATCGCCCGAGAGATCGCCCAGGCCGAGGATCCGGAGGCGTTCATCCACTCCTATGAGAGCAGCCGCTCCATCGTCAAGCTGTCCCTGATCCTGGAGGGTAGGACGCAGGGCGTCTCCAACACCGGGGAGCCCTTCACGGAGGAGGGGCTGGACTTCTCCGCCGGCGGCCAGGTGGCTGGTATGCCCGTCTCCCAGTCCTATGTAAACTATATGGGCACCTGGTCGTATACCATCAAATGCCCTGTTGAGCGGGACGGACAGACACTGGGCACCCTTTACGTCGAATACGTCTACGACACCATTGACCGCTCCCTCCCCGCAGACGGGTTTTACAACAAGCAGGCCTCCCTCTACATCATGGACGCCCAGAGCCAGCGCTTCGTCCTCAAGCCCAAGGGCATGGGCCAGCGCAGCGCGGGCCATCTGAACCTGGATGACTTCTACCGGGCCAACAACGTCCAGGATCCGGATATCCGGGCGGAGGTGTCCCAATGCTTGCAAGACGGGCAGAATATCCTTTTTTACCATGATATACGGGGGCAAAGTGCCCTCAACTATATGTGGTCGGTGAACGATGGAACGGTGTTTTTGGTGGGCTACGTGCCGGTGGCCGCCATCCAGCAGGAGGGGCGCACCGTCAACCAGAACATTGTCATGGTTGTGCTCGCCATGCTGTCCGCGTTCCTGCTGTGCGTGAGCCTCTATTACCTGAGCTGGCGGCAGCAGGAGCGGGTGCGAAAGGAGCGGGACGAGGAGCGCAGAATCCACAGCCAGCAGCTGGCCGAGGCCCTCAGCGCCGCCCAGATCGCCAGCGAGTCCAAAACCACCTTCCTGTCCAATATGTCCCACGACATCCGCACCCCCATGAACGCGGTGCTGGGCTTCACCACCCTGCTGGCCCGGGACGCAGAGGATCCGGTGAAGGTGCGGGAGTACACCCGGAAGATCACCGCCTCCGGCCAGCACCTGCTGAGCCTCATCAACGACGTGCTGGACGTATCCAAGATCGAGAGCGGCAAAGTGGTGCTCACCTTTGACGAGTTTTCCCTCAACGACGTGGTGTCCTCGGTGGACGCCATCATCCGGCCCATGGCCAAGAGCCGGGATCAGGAGTTCCATGTGGAGGTGTCCGGCGTCCGCCACGAGTACCTCATCGGGGACGAGACCCGGATCAACCAGATTCTCATCAACCTGCTGTCCAACGCGGTGAAATATACGCCGGAGGGGGGCCGCATCCAGCTGCGGATCATCGGGCTGAAGCAGCGCTCCAGCCAGTACCAGCACATCCGCATCGAGGTGGAGGACAACGGCTACGGCATGACGCCGGAGTACCTGGAAACCATCTTCGACGCCTTCACCCGGGCGGAGAACAGCACCACCAACAAAGTACAGGGCACCGGCCTGGGCATGGCCATCACCAAGAGCATTGTGGAGCTGATGGGCGGCACCATCGACGTGTCCAGCCAGATCAACCAGGGCTCCCTGTTCCGGGTGGATCTGGAGCTGCGCATCCAGGAGAACCACGTGGAGCGGCAGTTCTGGACAGAACGGGGCGTGTCCCGGATGCTGGCTGTAGGCGGCGAGCCGGTGACGTTGGATGCCATCCGGAGCCTCATGGGGGACATGGGTATCCAGGTGGACACGGCCGCCAGTGCGGACGAGGCCCGGGCCCTGCTGGCGGACAGCAATCCGTACCAGCTGGCGCTGGTGGACTGGGACGGGCCGGGGCTGGACGGGCCCGAAGCGGCCCGGAGCCTGCGGGGCGCCCTGCCGGGCGGCGTGCCCCTGCTACTGCTGGCGGAGCACGGCGCCCAGGGCCTGGAGGACGCCCTCCAAATGGCCCACACCGGGGCGCTGGCCAAACCCTTTCTGGTGTCCGCTCTCCGGGAAAAGGCAGCGGAGCTTTTGGCCTCTGGGTCCCCTGTGGATAGCCCTGAGTCCGGGCCGGGCAGCAGTCTGGAGGGGCTGCACTTCCTGGCGGCGGAGGACAACGAGATCAACGCCGAAATACTGGCGGAGCTGCTGGACATGGAGGGGGCCTCCTGCGAACTGGTGGAGAACGGGCAGTTGGCGGTGGAGCGGTTCCAGGACGCGGCGGAGGGCGAGTTTGACGCCATCCTGCTGGACGTGCAGATGCCCGTGATGAACGGGCACGAGGCCGCCCGAGCCATCCGGGCGCTGGATCGGCCGGACGCCCAGCGGATCCCCATCATCGCCATGACCGCCAACGCCTTCGCGGAGGACGAAAAGGCGGCGCTGGCCGCGGGGATGGACGCCCATGTGGCCAAGCCTTTGGATGTGGAGCTGCTGAAGCGGGTAATCCGCCAGTATGTCATCAAGAAAGGACAGGATGAATCATGAAAAAACAGCACGCCAGAGGCACCCGCCGGTGGGCGGCGGCCCTGCTTGCGGGGATGCTGCTGCTGACGGCGGCCTGCGGCAGCGGAAACCCGAGCCAGAACCTGCTGCCGTCGGATCAGGTGAACGTACCGGTGGTCAACCTGTTCAGCCCCATGGAAAAGACCGACCCGAACGCGGAAAACGTGGCCCGAACCGCAGCGGATTTAACCATTGCCATGGCAGAAGAAAAGCTGGGGGTCAGCGTGGCCTACTGGACCTATACCGCAGAGGATTACCAGGACAAAACCTATGATGACGTGGCGTTGGATCGGGCCCGCAGCAACATGGACGATCTATATCTGCTCAACCCAGACGTCATCCTGGCCCTGGGCTCGGAGGGACGGCTCCAGGATTTGTCCGGGCTGGACAGCGTCAAGAACCTGCGGGACATTATCCGCGTGGCCAACACCGTGGACGGCAAGCTGGTGGCCATCCCTCAGGAGGTGGTGGCCTATGGGCTGTTTGTCAATGTGGATCTGTTCCGGCAGTATGGGCTGGAGCTGCCCAACACCCCAGAGGAGTTTTTAGAGTGCTGCCAGGTGTTTCAGGAGAACGGGATCAAAACCCCTATCGGCGCCAACCGCTGGTGGCTGGAGACCTTTGTATTTGCCCAGGCCTATGCCGATCTCTATAACGGCGGAAACACGGAGGCAGAGATTGCCGCCCTCAACAGCGGCGACGCCCGGTACAGCGACTATATGCGCCCCGGCTTTGAGTTCCTTCAAACGCTGATTGACAGGGGTTACATTGATGCAGAGAAGGCCCTGGTCAGCGAGGCCATCGAGGGGGAGGGCGCGGACTTCCTGGCCGGAAAAACCCCCATCGTCATGGCCTACTGGGGGGCGGCCAACACGGAGACCGCCTACGGCAAAACAGCGTTCGAGATGCAGGTCATCGGCTTCCCCAGCAGCCGAGGCCAGATGCCGGTGATGCCCATGACGGGTTGGGCCGTGGGGGCTGAGGCGGAGCACGCCGAGGACGCCATGCGGGTGATGAACGTGATCACCTCCGACGAGGCGCTCCAGCTATTCGCGGAGACAAACCGGGTGATCTCCCCCTCCAAGAACGTGAAGGTGGACTGCGTGCCCGCCCTGCGACCGCTGAATGAGCGGATCGAGGAGGGGGTCTACGTGCTGGGCTCCAACGCGGGAATGCAGGTGGAGCAGTGGGGTAACACCTGCCTGATCGTGCGGGAGCTGCTGGGGGGCGCCACAGTGGATCAGTGCATGGCGTCCTTTGACAGGCTCCAGGACGCGGCACTGGCTGGCGCATAAGGAACTGTTGAACCGGGGGTGGGCGCAGAGCGCGTCCGCCCCCGGTTTTCTTGGGAACCCCCTTGCCTTTCAGCAGGGCATTCGATATAATGTGCGGGAAAGTAACGGCCCCCAGAGGGCTGGAGCGAGAAGGAGCGGGATGGCATGGCAGCAGATCAGAACAGGCCCAGAGGCCGGGAGCGAAACGTCACCGGCCCGGGCAAGACGGTACACAAGCGGGGGGATGGCCTGGGCACCGGGCCGGTGGGCGCTGGCGGCGGGCAGTCCGGCGGCGGGCAGCCCTCCGGCGCAGGCACGCGGGGCCCCGGGGGCAAGGGGGGCGGCGTAAAGCTGATCCTTCTGCTGCTGGCCCTGTTGCTGGGGGGCGGCGGAGGGCTCACCGCCTTCCTCGGGGGACAGTCCGGCACTCCGCAGCCCCCTGCACATACCCAGCAACAGCAGCAGCCCACCCAGGGGGGCGGGAGCTCCGGCACCAACTGGGCCCAGCTGCTCAGCGGGCTGGGGGGTGGCAGCGTGTCCTCCGGCTGGCAGCTTCCCGCCAACACCGGGCGGCTGGACGGCTCTGTGGCCAAGGGCGCCCGGGCCAAGTATACCAAGCTGCTGGGCGACGGCCGAGATACCGCCACCATCATGGTCTATCTATGCGGCACCGATCTGGAGTCCCGCAGCGGCATGGGCACATCCGATCTCCAGGAGATGCTCAGCGCCCAGTTGGGCGGCAGCGTCAACCTGCTGGTGTATACCGGGGGCTGCAAGGGCTGGAAAAACAATCTGGTGTCCAGCTCCACCAACCAGATCTGGCAGGTGCGGGACGGGAAAATGGTCTGCCTCCAGGACAACCTGGGCAGTAAATCCATGACGGAGCCCGACGTCCTGTCCGGCTACATCAAATGGTGCGTGAACAACTATCCCGCCAGCCGGTATGAGCTGATCCTCTGGGATCACGGCGGCGGCTCGGTGAGCGGCTACGGCTACGACGAGAAATTCGCTTCCTCCGGCTCCATGAACCTGGCGGGGCTGGACAAGGCCCTGAAGGACGCGGGGGTGAAGTTTGACTTCATCGGCTTCGACGCCTGCCTCATGGCCACGGCGGAAACCGCCCTCACCATGGCCCAGTACGCCGACTACCTCATCGCCTCCGAGGAGACGGAGCCCGGGGTGGGCTGGTATTACACCGACTGGCTTACCGCCCTTGGCAGCAACCCCTCCCTGCCCACTGTGGAGCTGGGCAAGCAGATTGTGGACAGCTTTGTGGACACCTGCGCGGAACAATGCCGGGGGCAGCTCACCACCCTGTCGGTGGTGGATCTGGCGGAGCTGGAAACCGTCCTGCCCCAGGCGCTGGCGGACTTCTCCCAGTCCACCACCATGCTACTCCGGGAGAAGGAGTACCAGACCGTCTCCAACGCCCGCAGCGGGGCCCGGGAGTTCGCCCAGTCCAGCCGGATCGATCAGGTGGATCTGGTGCACTTGGCCAAAAACCTGGGCACCAAGGAGGGGGATGCCCTGGCTGACGCCCTGCTGGGGTCAGTGAAGTACAACCGCACCTCCTCCAACATGACCAACGCCTACGGCCTGTCCATCTACTTTCCCTACCGGAAGTCCTCCAACGTGGACAAGGCGGCGTCCACCTTCGGTCAGATCGGCCTGGATCAGGGGTATATCCAGTGCATCCGGCAGTTTGCCAGCCTGGAGGTCAGCGGACAGGCGGCCTCCGGCGGCACCACCTCCCCCCTGCCCTCCCTGTTGGGCAGCCTGGGTGGCTCTGGCGCCGGGGCGGATCAGATCTCCGCCCTGCTGGGCGAGCTGCTGGGGGGCTCCTTTGGCCGTTTCCAGGGGCTGGATGGGGAAAATACCGACTTCCTCAGCGACAGGGCCCTGGGGGACGAGGAGCTGCTCCAGTACCTGACCGACAACCGCTTCCCCGCCGAGGCCCTGCTGTGGCGGCAGGGTGCGGACGGGACGTCCGTGATCCGGCTCACCGAGGAGCAGTGGGGGCTGGTGCAGAACCTGGAGCTCAACCTGTTCTATGACGACGGGGAGGGCTACATCGATCTGGGTCTGGACAACGTGTTCCAATTCGACGACGAGGGCGGCCTGCTGGGGGTGAAGGACAACGCCTGGCTGGCCATCGACGGCCAGCCGGTGGCCTACTACCACACCACCACCGTGGACGACGGGGAGCGCTATTCCATCACGGGTCGGGTGCCGGTGCTCCACAACGGCGCCCGGGCGGAGCTGCTGCTGACCTTTGACAATGAGCACCCCGGCGGCTATGTGGCGGGGATCCAGGCGGTGTACCCTGGCGGGGAGACGGAGACGGTGGCCAAGAGCCAGCGGTCGCTCCAGCCCGGAGACGTCGTGGAGTTCCTGTGCGACTATTACGGCTATGACGGAACCTATCAGGACAGCTATCTGCTGGGCGACCCGGTGACCGTGGGGGAGGACGGGCTTACCGTTACCGACGTGCCCATCGAGGGCGAGACCCGGGCCACTTACCGGTTTACGGATCTGTATGGACAGCATTACTGGACGGCGGTCATTCCCTGAGGAGGCGGCCTGATCCATATGACCGGCGGCCGCGGAATTGCGGCCGCCGGTCATCGTTTGCCGGGAGGCGGGTAGGGACGCGGAGGGGCTTCAACGCATAGGATGGGTCAAAGGAGGGTTTCCTTATGCCTATCATTTATCTGTCCCCATCTACGCAAGAGTCCAATATGTATGTCACTGGCGGCAGTGAGGAGGAGTGGATGAACCGGCTGGCCGACGCTATGATCCCCTATTTGGACGCGTCCGGCATCCGCTATACCCGCAACACGCCGGACATGACCGCCGCGTCCTCCATCCGGGCTTCCAACGCCGGTACTTATGACCTGCACCTGGCACTGCACTCCAACGCCTCCGCCCCCAGCAACTACGGCGGCACCCGGGGGATCATCGTGTTCTACTATCCCGGAAGCACCAAGGGCAAGCGGGCGGCGGAAATCATGGCGGACAACCTGAAGGCCATCTATCCCCTGCCCAACAAGGTGCGGGCGGAGGCCACCACCTCCATCGGCGAGGTGCGGCAGCCCCGGGCTCCGTCGGTGTTCATTGAGCTGGGCTACCACGACAATGAGGACGACGCCACCTGGATCAAGAATAACCTGAACCAGATCGCCCGCACCATCGTGCTGGCCCTTACCGAGTATTTCGGCATTCCGTTCCTGGCACCTGGGGGCGCTCCCCGGCAGGGCGTGGTGGACGTGGACTGGGGCTATCTGAACATCCGGGCCAGGCCGTCCACCTCCGCCCCGGTGATTGCCAAGGCCTATGACGGCGCGCGGCTGACCATTCTGAACCAGTGGCAGGGCTGGTATCTGGTGTCCTTCGACGGCGCCGAGGGCTATGCCAACAGCGATTTCATCACCCTACTCTGACCCTGTGCAGGGAACCGCCCCCACATCGGCCCGCCTGCCCAGAGGCCATGTGTGGGTGCCGGCGGGAGATCTCCCCGCTGCCCTGCGGGCGCTGGAGCTGCTTCAGACGGTTCCGTCTCCGGAAGATCCCACCCCGCCGCCGGGAACGGACTCCGTCTGAGCTTTACAAATTGTTCAAAGATATTTCAAAGTCTATACACCACTTTGGGCCGGAATATGGTATCCTTAACACTGTCAGATGCAATGACAACTCCTCCCTCTCTCTTTTCTTGAATCGACCGGCAGCAGCCCACCGCCCCCCTGCGGTGGGCTGCTCCAATTTCCCGGTTGGCTGCGGTTGGAAAACCGAGAAAAAACTTTAAATTCCCTCTTGATTTTTTCCGGGGGGTGTGGTAGTATATTTGAGGTTCATGGAATAACCTTGTATCCGGGTGTGGCGAAGTTTGGTATCGCGCTTGACTGGGGGTCAAGAGGCCGCAGGTTCAAGTCCTGTCACTCGGACCATTTTTCCGATAAAAACCGCTGATTTTCAGCGGTTTTTATCATTTTTCGGAACTTTTTATCGATTTTTATTTTTCACACTTGTTGCCTGACCCAGATTTGACCCATACCAGCAAAATTTCAGGGAGCGCCGGGTTTTTCTTCCGGCGCTCCCTGTGTCTATCTCAGTTTTTGCTGCGGCTCCTTTTCAGATGGTCTGGGCGATGAACCCTCCCATCCGGTCGGCAGCTTCTCTCCGCATATCCCCAGTGACGTGGGCGTAGGTATCCAGGGTGAAGCCCGCACTGTAGTGCCCCAGGATGTTTGACACCGTCTTGACGTCCACCCCCTGCTGGATGGCCAAGGTTGCGAAGGTGTGACGCAGGCCGTGGAAGGGCAGGTTTTCGGTGATCCCCGCCTTCTTCAGCAGGGTCTTGTGCAGCCGCCCGATGCAGTCCGGGCCATACATCCTCCCCGTCACCGGCGAGGGGAACATATAGGGGTTGGACGGATGCTTTTCGTGTTCCTGCACCAGCAGATCCACCGTTTCTTGCGGCAGACAGATCGTCCGCACTGAGTTTGCGGTTTTCGGCTGGGTGACCCGCACCTCCCCTTTCAACCGTCCCGCCGACTTTGACACCGTCAGGGTTCGGGCTTCTACGTCAAGGTCAGTCCAGAGGAGGGCTGTTATCTCTCCCCTTCTCAGTCCCGTGGTCAGTTCCAGGTAGAACATGGGCAGGACGCCGTGCTCCTCCGCCGCGCTGAGGTAGGCGCCGATCTGCTCCGCCGGAAGAATCTTCATCTCCTTCTTCTCCTTGGGCGGCAGACGGCAGCCGATGGCCGGGTTGTAGGGGATCAGGCGCTCCTTCACCGCTTGATCCAGGGCCGTGCGGAGCATGGCGTGAAGTCCCCGCACCGTCCGGGCGCTCAGGCTCCTGTCCTCCATACCCTCGTATTTCTCCACTCTGCCGCTCTTTTTTGTCTTGTTGTAAAATTTCTGGAGATCCAGGGTGGTGAGCTTTTCCAGCTTGATCTTGCCGATGTTGGGCGCAATATGGTGCTCAATATAGCTGCGGTAGTATTCCGCTGTGCTGTCCTTGACGGAAGGCTTACAGTAGTTCTCATGCCAGAGCCAGCACCATTCCTCCACCGTGTACTGGCCAGCCTTGGTCACGTCGATTTTCCCGTTTTTCTCAATGGCCTGGGCCAGCTTCTCCTTGCACTCTTTCTGTGTTTTGGCCAGTACGTTTTTGTAGATGGCCTTGCCCGTCACCGGGTCGCGGCCCGCCGTATACCGGCCCTCCCAGCGGCCATCGGGGCGCTTTCGCAGGCTGCCTTCGCCGTTTGCTCTTTTCTTACCCGTGGTCATTCACCTCCGTTTCTGATGTCACCATCGTTGTTGTCCATACACTCGGCCATCATCCTGACGCCCAGCCGGAAGCCCATGATGAAGTTTTCCAGAGCGGTGATGCTGTCGATCTCCTGTTGAGACCGGGTAAACCTGGTCAGGATCGTCCGCCCGGTCTCGTCGAGAAGTTCCTCCAACTGTTTTTCGCATAGGGTGACGCGATCCACCGCACGACGCAGTTCCGAGCTTGGAACCATATTCTGCTCGTGGGGCATGATATTGCCGTAGTAGAAATCTTCCAAAGTTCTTCGCATTCTTCTCGCCTCCTGTAGCGACACACCATACCACAGACCGGCGGGAATATCCACGGCAAACAGGAAGAATTATCAATCCAGACACATCTTTTTTGCCTGTGGTAGCTGCCCTTTTGAGGAAGATACTGGTGCAATTCACATCCTCGCACAGCGGTGTGCAAAGGGGTCGATGCCGCATTCCATGTGCTGAAAGGGTATAGAATATTGCCTGTCCCGCAGGATGGGCACAAACCGCCTCACAGGGGCGGACAAGTTGAAAACGGCTTGGGGGCCGCTCCGCAGGGAGCGGCCCCCAGTGATTCGCCGTGGCAGGCGCTATTGCGGATACCGGGTGTAGCTGATATAATGTGGCTGTTGCTCCAGCCACCAGCGGAAATACCGTCCGCCCCACCGGGCATGGTTATTCGTGCCGCTCTCGGTGATCTTGATGTACTCGTCTGTTTTATCCACCACAACCACCACATGGTAGGACTCGGTGCTTTCGTATTCTACAAGGTCGCCGGGTCTGAGCTGCTCCCAGCTTGGGCGGTCAATCCGCCTCCACGGAAGGTCACCGAAAGCGGCATCGCTGCACAGTGTAGCCCAGCCGGAGCAGTGGGTGCCCTGGTGGTAGGGCCCACCGCTGTTGGAGCGGTAGGGCGTGGGGAACTCTGTCCCGGTGGGGTAGGTTTGCTTCAGTTGCGCCAGGACGGCCTGCACGCTTTCCTCGGTGACGGTAGCTGCAGACTGTACCTCGTCCTGGTAAGGCTGAGTGCTGTTGATGTAGACGGAGTTGGTAGCGGCATCGTAGGTCACGCCGAAATCCACCGCCCTGCCGATATCCCGGAGCCGGACGTAGTTGTTACCGCCGATATTGTAGGCGGTCATGTCCTCCCGCTGGTCGTCCACGTAGATGGGCTGGCTGCTGGGGCGGGCGGCGAGCGAGTCTGCCGCCTGGACAGCGGGGCCACATAGGGCCATGCCCGCAAGGATTCCGATCCCCATAAAAATTGCTTCCCGTTTTCTATTACAATAAGTTTGGTTGGAACCCTCGGCAGCCAGCCGGGGGTTTCGTCCGTCTCGCGCCAAAGCTACAATGAGAGGAGCAACTGGCTGACCATCGTTTTCTT
>JAETOP010000074.1 GCA_021771675.1 Oscillospiraceae bacterium
TCCCCATTGACCTCCCCAAATTTGAAAATAGTGGTAATCAGGATTTTCCTCATATCTCCACGGAAGAAGGAGGACAGTTCCTCCTTTGTAGAGGCGCTGGTCAAATTGGGAATATCCGAGGCGTTAAAGGTCGCCGTGATCTGTGTTTCCAAATCAATGCGGTCATCTACAATTACAACGGTAGGATTTTTGAGTTCAGGGATCATACGCAGTTTTTGGGCGGCAAATACCATCAGCAGCGATTTGCCGGAGCCTTGAAAATGCCAGATCAGGCCCTTTTTCGGATATCCGGCAAGAACACGGCTGACAATCATATTCGCGCCCTCAAACTGTTGATAGCGGCAGATGATCTTGTATTTGCGGTACTTTTTATCGGTGGCAAACATGGTGAAAAACTGGAAGATGTCCATCACCTTTTCCGGTTGGATCATATCTTCCACGCTGATCTTCACATCCGCAAGGCTGCCCTCCGCTTTATGGGTGGAGGTGTGCCACGGCCCCCACATATTGATAGGCATATGAACGGAACCGTAGCGGTAGCACTTCCCCTCTGTGGCAAAATTGAATACGTTTGTGACAAACATGGCGGGAATGCTTTTTTCATACGCGGAAATATCTCCAGCGGCGTCAAGCCACGTAATAGCACTGCGGACAGGTGTCTTCAGTTCGCCAATCGCAATGGGAAAGCCGTTGATCAGCAGCACAATATCCAGACGTTTGCCCCCATCCGCCTGAGGATATACCCATTGGTTGGTGACAACATATTCGTTTAGGGCCATGTCCTCTTTGCGCATCGTACCAAAGAATCGAATCGGAACCATGCGGCCATCTTTTCCAAATGGGAAAGAGTTTTCTTCAAACACCAATTTTTTAAACAACTCATTCTGTGTAACCAGGTTGTGCGGCTGTACAGACAGAATAACGGTTCGAAGCTTATAAATGACCTCATCGGCACGGGAAGGTTCCGCCGCGATCTCAGGATTCAATCGGATCAACGCCTCTTTCACCATGGGTTCCACCATAACATCCGAGTACATGCGTGGAAGATCTTCAGCGGGAATGTATGTCCAGCCATTCTCTTTCAAAATGGAGATTATCATTTGCTCCATGGTATTATCTTCATTGAAAAGAGCGTTCATATATCTCTCTCCCTTATCATGTTTTGGTTTGCAGTCTTCTCAAAATCCCCTCATCCGCCGGACAAAATTCATACTGTGGTATCTCCTCTGGAGTAATCCAGCGAATATCATTGTGCTCCAAAAGCTGGGGCGTTCCCTTAATGATTGCCGCATTGAACAGTGTCAGATGTACATTCAAATCCGGGTAATCATGGTCAACCTCCATGAACACTTCGCCCACTGAGATAGCGACAGCCAGTTCCTCCCGGCACTCCCGCACCAGGGCCTGTTCCTTGGTTTCCCCCGGTTCCACCTTTCCGCCCACAAACTCCCACAGCAAGCCCCGCGCCTTATGAGCCGGACGCTGGCAGATTAAAAATCTGTCTCCGTCCCAGATCAGTGCCGCCACAACCTCTGTCGCTTTTTTCTCCATACCATTCGCCGCCCTCAATTTGCCTTTTCCCCTCATTTGTGCTATTTTATTGAGTATACCATAAATTTCCCCCTGGGGGAAGTGCGTAATGGAGGCGCGGTATATGATACGAGAGATTATGCGAGACGAAGCGTTCCTCTCCCAAAAGGCCGAACCAGCCACCCTGGAGGACTTACCCGTCGCCCAGGACCTGCTGGACACCCTGACCGCCCACAAGGACAGCTGTGTGGGCATGGCGGCCAACATGATCGGCATCTGCAAGCGGATTATCGTCTTTGACAACGAGGGCAGCTATATGGTCATGTTCAACCCGGAGATCGTCAAGAAGTCCGGCCCCTACGAGGCAGAGGAGGGGTGTCTCTCCCTCACTGGCACTCGGAAGGCCAAACGCTGGCAGTCTATCAAGGTGCAGTATCAGAACGAGCAGTTTCAGACACGTTTCAAGACCTTCACCGGCTGGACAGCCCAGATCATTCAGCACGAGATTGACCACTGTGAGGGAATTCTGATTTGAACCGGGAGGCCTGTACATGAAACGTGTCCTCATCTTATCCGACACCCACGGCCTGCTGCGGCCGGAGGTGCTGGAATACCTGTCCCAGGCTGACATTATCATCCACGGCGGCGACATCAACACCCAGGCCATTGTGGACAGGCTCCGGGAGTACGCCCCGCTCTATATTGTCCGGGGGAACAACGATAAGGACTGGGCGGAGGGACTCCCGCAAAGCCTCACATTTTCCATCGAGGGCGTCCGTTTCTTCCTGATTCACAATAAGAGGGATGTCCCTCCAGATTTATCCGATACGGATGTGGTGGTTTACGGCCACTCCCACAAGTACGCCTGTGAGGAGCGGAATGGCGTTCTGAGGCTGAACCCCGGCAGCTGTGGACGGCGGCGCTTTGACCAGGAGATTACCTTTGCCGTCATGACCGTTGATGGAGGACATATTCAGGTTGAGAAAGTGATGATTCCCCATGAAAAGAAGTAACGCGATAGAACTGGGTCTGACCATTCCCCTCCAGCGGCACTTGCGCCTCAAAGCGCTCCCTGATCCTCAAGAACCGGATCGCCGTTTCTGGAGGACGTAATGGCGGCGGAGCTGGCCTTGGATACAACTGTCCAAAGCCAGCCCCTGCTGGATCGGCTGGTCAACGCCAAACCAAGCCGCTGTGTGGGCGCTGAAGGCTTGGGCATGGCGGCGGAACGGCTGGCGGATATGCTTTCCCGCATCTGAAAGGAGGGGCCTCTATGCGCATTATCATTTCCCCGGCGAAGAAAATGGTGGTGGACACGGACAGCTTTGCCGTGGACAGCCTGCCGCAGTTTCTGGAGCAGACGGAGCGGCTGAAAACTGTCCTTCAGGGTATGTCTCCCAAAGATTTGCAAGCCCTTTGGAAGTGCAATGACGCCATTGCCAAGCTGAATGTGGAACGGCTGGAGCAGATAGACCTGCGCCGTAATCTCACTCCGGCGGTTCTCTCCTACGAGGGCATCCAGTACCGCTACATGGCCCCCGGCGTGATGGAAGTGACCCACCTGGACTATCTCCGGGAGCACCTGCGCATCCTCTCCGGCTTCTACGGTCTGCTGCGGCCTTTCGACGGCGTGACTCCCTATCGGCTGGAGATGCAGGCAAAGCTGGCAGTGGACGGCTGCCGGGATCTGTATCAGTTCTGGGGCAGCCGCCTGG
The DNA here is from genome assembly GCA_021771675.1 of Oscillospiraceae bacterium. The sequence goes on from JAETOP010000074.1 coordinate 3,246, forward strand.
CCCGGCAGCTGGCCTCAGAGACGGACGTGGTGCTGAATCTGGCCTCCAGGGAGTACAGCAGAGTGGTGGAGGCCTATCTGCCCAAAACCGTCCGGTTTGTCACCTGTGCCTTTGGAGAACTGAAAGACGGCAGGGTCGTTGAAAAGGGTACCAAATGTAAAATGGCTCGCGGGCAGATGGTGCGCTGGCTGGCGGAAAACCAAATCAAAAGTCCGGAGGATCTCCGAGCCTTTGACCAGCTGGACTATCAATTCTGCCGTTCCATTTCGGTGCGGAACCACACGATATTTCTTTGGATACAGTCCCCCAAGGATTGAGCCGCTTCCTGGCCGGGAGCGGCTTAATATTCCGCGCTCAGCAGGAAATCTGCGACGTGCATTGTTTTGATCCCCTGATAATTTTCGTCTATCTGTTCGCTGATATATATGGATGTCTGTATATTGCTAAAGTATATGGTTATAACCGCAATACGTTCTTTAAATTAAAAGTTTTGCGGTTTATATCCGTAAAACTTTTTCAGCAAGACAGCTTTGACGGCCTCCATCATTGAGAAACATCCCATATAAAATCCCCAGATTCAGGGAAAACTGAATCCAGGGTGATAAAAGTGACACGTTTTTTCCACGGCACAAACAGGACAGGCCCCTATTTTGAGGGCTGGTACTTCAAGCACCAGAATCCGCGGGGGCAGACCCTGGCGCTGATCCCAGCGTTCCATATTGACAGAGAAGGACGCCATACCGCCTCTCTTCAGATCATTTCAAAAGATCAGGCGTGGTGGCTGGAGTACCCGGCGTCACAGCTTCAAATCTCCCGGCGACCCTTTCAGGTGCAAATCGGGCAGTCCAGTTTCGGCGGGCAGGGGATCGACCTCTATATCCAGCAGGACGGTCTCTCCCTCCAAGGGGCTCTGCGCTACGGCCCCTTTACCGCCCTCCGATCAGACATCATGGGGCCGTTCCGGTTCTTCGCTGGGATGCAGTGCTCCCACGGCATCATCAGCATGGGGCACTCTCTGAGCGGAACGCTTGAGTTGAACGGCGAATGCCTGGATTTCTCCGGCGGAACCGGGTATATCGAGACAGACCGGGGCCGCTCCTTTCCAAGCAAATACCTCTGGACCCAGTGCGTCTGGGACGGGCCGGAGCGGGGCAGTCTGATGCTTGCCATCGCGACGATCCCTCTGCCTGTGGGCGGCTTCACCGGCTGCATCTGCTCTGTCTTTTGTGGAGGCCGGGAATACCGTCTGGCAACCTACCGGGGCGTCAAAATCGAGACGTGGTCCTCCTCCGGCGCGGTAATCCGTCAGGGGAAGTATCGCCTGGAGGCGGAACTGCTGAACGAACGGCGGCAGTCCCTCCGGGCCCCAGTGGAGGGCCGCATGGAGCGCACCATCCACGAGAGCCTCTGTGCGGAGGTGCGCTACCGCTTCTGGCACGGGGACAGGCTCCTGTTTCAGCATACGGATTCCAATGCCAGCTTTGAGTACTCCTCAGCAGACTGATTGCCGATACACGATTTTGACAGTCCGCACTATGCCTTGAGTTTTTATTCTGCCTTATCTTTGGATATAGCCCCGTAGAATTTGAGGGCCTGCCCTGACAGAAAACTGTTGCTAAACCTTCCTACCAGAGTTACAATGCAGACGGCATAAAGCAGGAAACGCTTCCCGCTCAGCGCCGGCAGAAAACTGACGGCCAGAGGCAGGAAGCATTTCTGACCACAGAACCTGCCACAGACGCCGCCGGAACATACGGAGGACAGCCCGTTAAAGAGGCTTACAGATAAAGTCAAATCCAGCGGAAACGGCCAAAAGGAGCAAAAACAAGCCCAAAAAGTTTACAAAATCTTTTCGCATCCGTAAGGTCGAGAGTTCGATCCTCTTCGTCTCCACCACGAAAAAGCCTGTAACTGCAATGGTTACAGGCTTTTTTCATGCCCGTTGACCCTTTATTTGACCCTTTATGCGTTAGTAACACTATGGATATAGTGTTCCATTCTGGACGCACTGTCACGCCGCATTTGATCTGATACATGGCCGTACACATCCAACGTAAAGCTGGCTGTGGCATGGCCTAGATTCTCCTGCACCATCTTGATGCTATCCCCACTTTGGATGGAGGAGATGGCAAAACTATGGCGCAGGTCGTGGAAGCGAACTTCCGTCTGTCCAATGACATTCAGTGCCGCTTTGCAATGCTTACGGACAGTTACCGGGGAAAGATGGCGTCCAAATTCATCAGTGAATACCAGACGGGATTCTTCCCATGCAGTTCCTGCTTGCTGCCGCATAGCGTCTTGCCGCTGGCGCTGCTGCTTTAGGATTGCCATTACGGAGGGAGCCGCTGAGATCAACCGGGCCTTTCCGTTTTTAGGAGAGATAAACCGGTAGCCGCCACCTCTCTCGTAGCTTCTTTGAAGCTGCTTATCTACCAGAATCGTATTGGTGTCGAAGTTAACACATTCCCACATCAGCCCCAGCAGTTCCCCCTGACGCATACCTGTAAACAGGCCAAGCTGGAAAATCGCCTCAAAGTCATCACCGCGGATAGCCGTCAGGAACTTGGTAACATTTTCATCCGCCAAAGGGTGAATATTGGGCTTTTCCACGCGAGGCGGCTTGCAGGCGCTGGTTGGATTAACACGGATCAGTCCCAACTGCACTGCCTGCTGCAATGCCCGGTGCAGAACGCCATGTAGATCCTTAATTGTTTTGGGCGACAGGGGTTTTCGCTCATCATCACCACGCAGCAGTCGATTATAAAGTTTTTGAATTGTCGGAGCATCCAGTGCAGATAAACGCATCTGACCCAAGTAGGGTCGGATGTTATTTTTTGCGTGGGTACGGTAAGAAACCAGTGTCAGTGGCTTTACATCTGGCGTGTATTCTTCCAGCCAAGCATCCAGCCACTGATCCACAGTCATTTTGCAGGGTTCAATATACGTTCCGTTGTCCAGTTCGGATGTGACTTCTGTCAGTCTCATCCGAACTTCCTTCTGTGTTTTGCCGTAAACGGATTTCTGGATCTGTTTTCCCGTCTTGGGATCTATGCCGGTGGTGAAACGGGCCTCCCAGCGTCCATCGGAGCGCTTGCGGATAGTGCCGCCACCCTTGGCGTTCTTTGTATTGCTTCTCAAGTCTACCTCGCTTTCCTCTGAAATTATAAAACGGCCAGTCAGTCCGTTGTTTAACTTTGCCTGTCACTGTCAAGCCATGCCACGAATTCCTCCAGCGGCAGCTTGCCAGCAACACAGTCATCACGCCTTCTGCGGGCCTCCTGGGACCACGCGTTAAATTCCTCTCGTGTCATAATACCGTACCGGATACGGGCATTGTGAGCCTTGTAGGAGCGCTTATATTCCCGGATGGCCGGGTCCTCCATCTTTCGCTTCTCGTAGAGCCGCAGGGAACCCATCTCCTTGCAGGTTTTCGTGGAGCCGTCAATCAGCCGGTCACAGAACTCCGCCCGTGTGTTGCCTGTAATGCCGAAGTACCGCCCGCAGAATTTGCAGGTGCGGAACCGCAGGTTTCGGCGGATATACTCTGCAAGGATGAACTGCACAAAATCGCTCGGTTCCTCCGTGTTAAGCGTCTCAGCAGGAAACTCCTGAAAGTCATTTCGGCGTTCTTCGTTCAGCACATCATCATACGGAAAGAAACCATTTGCGCCCTTCATGGTAATACCATAAGTTACATCGCTATACTTTAGGGGCAGGTAGTTGCACCATTCCGGCGCTTGCTTTTTACCCAGTTCCTCATGTTGCCTGAAATATCGCGCTGTCATGTCTTCCGGTGTGTCCGCTTCAAAGAAATTCTCCGCCAGGTACAGCAGCTTCGGCTGGATTTCCGTGTAGTACGCCATCTGCCGCTCGATTCCATCCACGCTCAGCTTTTTGCCCTGGTCAAAATACAGACGCTGGCGCTGGATGCTTGCCGCCAGCGGTGCAAAAACCGGGCTGCGCCGTAGCCAGAAGATGGCGATGTCAAATAACTGGCCGAAGTGCTGCTCTATGTCATTCCCGGCCTTGATCTCCTTGAGATGCGCCTTGATCTGCTCCAGATGGACGGAAAACACCTTTAGGTCTGCATATAGGAAGTCTGTCAGTGCCGTACCGATAGGGTATTCCTTATGATACAGTGTAAAAGGCACTCCCGGAGTCGTCGACTCCGTCCGGATCTCAAAGCATTCGGTCGCAGAATCCATATAGCACGCTGCCCAAATCCGATTGTTTGGCGCGGGTATCTTCTTGAGCAGATACATACACGTTCCTCCAGAATAGACTGACCAATTAAAAATAATTTCAAATGGACTATTGACATCGGTGTAGTCTTTATTTATACTGTTCCCACGAAAGCGACTTAGCAAGTCTTTTATATCACGCAAGGTCTATTATGTCAAGAACAATTTTGAGGAGGAACGCCATGAACCACAACTATGATGATTTGCCAGCAGTTCTGAATGCGAACCAACTGGCCACAGCGCTGGGAATTTCCCGTGCGGGAGCTTATCAGCTTCTCAACACCGGGACATTCCCCACGCTGCGGATCGGCAAGCGGCTGCTGGTGCCGAAGGACAGGCTCATCGACTGGATCGAGCAGAACACGGGAGGCGGGAATGGAAACTGAAAAAGAAACGACTGCCCCGAATCCATCTGTTGCACCAGATGGGGAGCAGCCGTCCGCGCTTGCACGCACAGACAGTATATCAATTTCCGAAGAAAAGCACAAGCAGTTTGGAAAAATCAAGGCCCTTTCCATGCCGGAACTGATGGAAACTTTCTTTCCTGTCAGGCCAGCGGTTATAGAGGGCCTTCTGCCGGCGGGGACGTACCTCCTCGCCGGCGCTCCCAAAATCGGTAAATCCTTTTTCGTCTTGCAGATGGCCTATCAGGTGAGCATGGGGGAGCCTTTCCTGGGCTTCTCTTCCCGGCCAGGTACCGTCCTGTATTTGGCTCTGGAGGACACCTATGAGCGGCTGCAAAAACGCCTTTCCCAGATGACGGAGCGGGACAGCCAGAACCTTGTGTTGTCCGTTCTGGCGGATACACTGGATGAAAAACTACTGGAGCAGCTAGTTGACTTTCTGTTTGAATACCCTGAAACGGTTCTGGTCATCATCGATACCTTGCAGCGCATCCGGGGACGAACACCGGATAGCTGCAGTTATTCTGCTGATTATGATACGATGGCAAAGCTGAAGAGCTTTGCGGATTCACGTGACATCGCTCTGCTGGTAGTCCATCACACACGCAAAGAGGGGGCCGAGGATGTGTTCAACACCGTCTCTGGCACTAACGGACTGATGGGAGCGGTAGACGGGACGTTGATCTTGCACAAAGACAGGCGCGCCGACTTGGACGCAGTTTTAGAGGTGGTGGGGCGGGATCAGCCGCAGATGCGGCTGCACCTCCGTTTTGACCCTGCACACCTGAACTGGGAGCTGGTCAAAGCGGACACGGAGCTTTATCAGGAGCCGCCGGACCTGCTGTTGGAATTGGTGGCGCAACTCGTCACAGAGGAAAAGCCGACGTGGAAAGGGACTGCTACGGAGCTGGCTTGTTGTCTGCAAGAGGCGGACAGCAGTCGAAACTTCACGCCCAACTGGATCGTGCGGACGCTGAATGCGCGGCAGGAAATGCTGCTGCGGCAGTACGGCGTCCGCTACTTGTCCCGGCGCAGGAAAGATGGCAAATCCATCTTTCTGCAAAGGGACGGTGTACGGTAATGTACGGTATGTACGGTAAAAATGGGGTCAGGGCCGCTCCCCAAAATACCGTACATTATCGGACATACCGTACACCAGCAGGCTGAATGTCCTGCCGCACCGGCAGGGCATTTCGCCCGCAAAAGGGAGTCCAGAGGGAACGGCTGGCACACGGACTTTGGTACAAAGTCTAGTGTGTTATACCCGTCACGGCGGGGGACGGGAGCAAACGCGGGATGGCGGTGTCCATCCGCGTTTGTGACCGGCCCGAAAACGAAGCGAAGGCGGGTGTCGGTATCGACACCCGCCGCAGCGCACGGTTTCAGAAGCCGTGATGGGGATTCTCCGCTCCCCCGTCTCCCGGACTTCGATAGAGGAGGCACTATATGGCATACGCTATTTTACGATTTGCAAAGCACAAGGGCGGAGCATCCAAGGCACTGAGCGCCCACCATGAGCGGACAAAGGAGGTCTACGCCAGTAACCCGGACATTGACCCCAGCCGCACCGCGCAGAATTTTCATCTGGTGACACCGCGTTGGAGCTATGAGCAGGAGATCAAGCACCGCATCCAGATGGCAGGCTGCCGGGTGCGGAAGGACAGCGTGAAGTTTGTGGACACGCTGGTGACGGTCAGTCCAGAGTTTGCTCAAGCCCACGAAGCCGAAATGAGAGAATATTTCACCCGGGCGTTTGAGTTTCTGAAGGAGCGTGTTGGTGAGGACAACATCATCTCTGCTGTGGTGCACATGGATGAAAAGACGCCACACCTTCATCTCTGCTTCGTCCCGCTGACCAGGGACGGCAGACTGTCCGCAAAAGAAATCCTCGGCAACAAGAAAGCCATGATCCGCTGGCAGGACGATTTCTACGCCTGCATGGCAGAGCGGTGGCCGGATCTGGAGCGCGGCACACCTGCCGTGGAGACAAAGCGCAGGCACCTGACACCTCAGTGGTACAAGACGGTGACGGCAATGGACGCTAAGTTGGAGCAGTTGGAATCCACACTGAACGGTATCAACTTTCTGAATGCAGGAAAGAAACGTGAGGAAGCTGTTGCGCAACTGGCAGAGCTTTTGCCAGATGTAGAGTCCTTTCAGGCAGAAGTACAACGGCTACGGGATGCCATTGCACACTCACAGCAGGATCAAAAATTCCAGCAACGTGAAAATACGGTGCTTAGGAATGAGTTGAAATGGGAACGTGACCGTAGCTTTGAGCAGAGTGTGACGATTTCCTCTTTGGAAAGACGCTGCAAGCGGGCAGAGAAGCTGCTGAGCAAGCTGCCAAATGAAGTCCTGAAGCAGTTGAAGTCAGAGTTGAAAAAACGAGAGCGGTAAATTCTTATATAATTTAGTTGGGACCGGTCGGTTCCAACTCCCGTAGTCTCTGTCTATCCGGTAGAATATGATGGTGCTTTTATCCATATTAATTCTCAACAGTTCTGACATACTATGTCCGACAACTACCCATGAGCAAACTCAAGAGAGTATTTCAGATCTTTTGGGTAGCTTTTATGTTTCATGTAAAACGACATGCCCATCCGAAATGGATGGGCATGTCGTTTAGAAGGGATGGAATGGGTTATTTAGATACTCGGTTTCCAAAACAAGGAACACTCAAAAATCAGATGATCTCGCAGCCGATCTCTTTCAACTTCTCATCGACCCAGGGGCGAATATAGGTGCCGTCCTTCAGAATATGCTCCATGATATCGGCTTCCTTCTTCTCCACAGCTAAAGTGGCGTCAGCCAGTTCATTGGCAATGGCCGGATCGATAAACAGCACACCGTCGTCGTCGCCCACCACGATATCGCCGGGACGAACCAACTTGCCGCCGATAACCACGGGGACGTTGATCTCACCGGGGCCGTTTTTGTAGGGACCATTGGGCGTAGCAGAGCGGGCATAAACGTGGAAATCCTCCATGGCTGCCAAGCCCCCCCGGTCACGGATGGCCCCGTCGCAGACAATACCCTTGATACCGCGGGACTTACAGTAGGTCGCCATCAGTTCGCCAAAAATGGCACGGTCTGCGAAACCGCCAGCATCAATAACAATGACATCACCCGGCTTTGCCAGATCCATGGCGGCATGGAACATCAAATTATCGCCCTGGGGAACGCGAACTGTAAACGCAGTTCCCAGCAACTGTCCCTTATAGCCGATAGGTTCGATAGCCGCATCCACAGCGGCAATTCTGCCCATATTGTCATCGATATTAGCGACAGGCATATCCTTGAAGCGGGCCACCAGTTCCTGTGCGGGCCGCTCAAAATCCTTTACAATCTTACATCCGATAGACATGCTGATAGTCCTCCAAATTCAATCGAACTCATAGCCAACATCTTTATTCAAAATACCGCGATTTGCGACGCAGCGGGCTGGCACCTTACCTGTGTCTACAGCAGTGGGAACAATGTTGCAAACCATATCAATCTGCGTTTTCTTACTGCCCATACCGTAGCTCCCGCAATGGGGATTGACAATGATGTTGTCCAAGGTTTTAAAGGGATCATTTTCGGGCAGGGGTTCCCGCTCAACCGTATCCAAGCCGGCATACATGATCTCGCCGGTCTGCAGCGCCCATGCCAGATCGTCGTTGTCTATAACGGGGCCGCGGCTGGTGTTGATGATCATTGCAGTGTTCTTCATCTTTTTGAAGACTTCCTTGTTGAAGACATGCGTTGTCTCCGGAGTCAGAATCACATGGATGGAGATGATATCACTGCGGGTGACCAACTCATCAAAGCTTACAAATTCCACATCTGGGTACTGCGACTTCACAGCATCGCTGACATAGGGGTCGCAGGCGATGACCTTGGTGCCGAAGCCCTTGTAGAAAATATCATGCAGATACCGTCCAGCCAGGCCAAAGCCATACAGTCCCAGCGTCAGTTCCCGCACATCGGGGGGCAGCAGATATTTGCACTTGGGCCAGTTGCCCTTGCGGACTTCCCGGTCATAATAATTGGTGTTACGGATGAGTCCCATGATCATGGCGGTGGCAACATCAGCCAGTTCCTTGGCGCAGAAACCAGGTAGGTTCAGCACGATCACACCCAGCTCTGCCGCTGCGTCCAAATCGATGCTGTTGACGCCCGCACCAAAGCGCTGCACAAACTTAACCTCGGGCAGGGTCTCCAGAACTTTACGGGTAATGGGCGGGTTTCCGGTGGCTAAGATCACCTGTGCACCCTTGCAACCTTCAATGATCTCATCCTCAGTAGGTTCTTTTTGCTGCTCAGCCACTACTTGATAATTCAACAGGTCCAGTTCGATTCCGGCAGTACGATAAGCTGCCGCAACGCGCTCCAATTCTTCAGCAGTTACACTGCCGTAATCTTTATCTACAACAACAGCTCTCATATTTGTCTCCTAATTACAACGGCCAGAAAATGGGAATCATGACCATACAGCCGACTAGCGTGAGAACGGACAGGCCGATACCGGGGACAAAGAAGTCCCGGAAACCCAGATTGCCCGGACGGATGATTAGGGTATTGGTACCGGAGCCCACAGGAGTCAGGAAGGGTGCGGAGGCCGCAACGCAAATTGCAACGCCGATTGCGACAGGGTTGATGCCCAGCGTCATTGCCACAGGGACAAACAACGGCGTCACCAGCACTACCGTAGATGTATTCATCATCATATTGGTCAGAATCATGGTGACAAGCAGAACCAGGAACAAAAACAGCAGCTTATTGGGGGTCTCACCCATCACCTTCAGCACCGCGTTTGCAATCAGATCACCGGCGCCGCTGCTGGCCATGGCCTTAGAGACAGCACTCATACCGCCAACGATAAACAGGGTGGGCCAATCTACCGCCTTCATGGCATCCTTTTCACTGATACAGCCAGTAGCGAGCATCAGAACACAGCCAATAGCCGCAATGAAGTACATGGGCCATTCCTTGTTCGCAACAGCCATAGCAATCAGAACCGCCACAAGAATCACCGCACAGACACCTGCCTTGACGGGGTTGAACTGGCCAGCAGACTCCCGCTTCGTATATTCCTTCAGGTATTCAGGGTCGGAGGAATCGCCGGGGGTCAGCAGCTTCTTACCAATGGTCAGGAAATAGATCAAAAACAGGATGCACAGGGGCAGACCAATCTTTCCAAGTTCAAAGAAGCTCAGGAAATCAACGCCCATATCCTCAATCAGTCCGGACACGCTGACGTTGCTGGCCGCACCCACCAACGTGAGGTTGCAGCCGATAGAAGCAGCGAAAGAAAGGGGGATCAGCTGACGGGACACGGAAACCTTGGCATCCATGCTCATTGCGATGACGATAGGCAGCATCATCGCCACGACACCAACGCCGGAGCAAATGGAAGACAGGGCCAATCCCACCAGAATAGATGCGATCATAATGCCGTTCTCTGAAGTACCGGTCACCTTCACCAAAGCATGGGCCATTTTATCAGCAAGCCCTGTCTGGAACAGGCCCTGCCCAATAATCATCATACCCGCAAGCAAAGCAATGGTAGAACCAGAAAACGCCGAAAAAACATCGGCTTTTGTAATAATACCGAGACATGCCAACAGAATAGCGCCCGCCATGGAGACCAAACCTAACGGCAGTTTCTCTGTTACAAAAAATACGACCATCACTGCTAATACCAGCAGTGTGATAATTGCAGGACTCATAAGGCTCCTCCTCGTTTCAACACATCATTTTCATGTAAAATTATAATGTCCGCGAAAAAGAATCATTGGCTTGGTTCAGAAACGTCTTGAGCAAATTTGTGCACATATTTGCCTTTCTTGACTTAATTTTACCTGTTTCTCTTGCATTCGTCAAAGATGAAAGGTAGTATAATAATTATAATGTCAAAGTTATAGTAATTAGGGGGTATCCGGCAAATGGTTTTTCGCAATCACGAGTATTTTGTTGCTATTGTCGAAGCTGGCAGTCTGACAAAAGCGGCCGAGCAACTATACATCTCCCAGCCGTCTCTCAGCCAATATTTGAAACGGCTGGAAGCGAGTCTGGGCGTAGAACTGTTTGACCGCAGTACATCACCTTTGCGCCTGACCTATACCGGCGAACGCTATTATCAATATGTTCTCCAGCTAATGAAACTGGACGAAAACGTCCGAAAAGAGTTTCAGGACATCAAGAACCAAGTCAGCGGACGGCTGCGACTGGGAGTGGCCCTATGGCGAGGCGCTTGTCTGCTTCCAGATGTTTTTCCTTTCTTTCATCAGCAGTATCCAGACATCCACATTGAGTTGCTGGAAGGGCGATCCGTTCAATTGGAAAGCGCATTGATGAACGACAAAATTGACCTTGCAGTCATGAATCTGCCTCGCACTTTAGATTATGGAAAGCTGACCTGTGAGATCATTTGTGAAGAACGCATCTTGATAGCGGCACCCACAAAGCATCCCTATGTTCAAAGCCTTCTGAATAACTGTGAGTTTCTTGGAAGTCATCCCATTGCAACTCTGGAGCTATTAAAGCATGTCCCCTTGATTTTGACAAAGCCCGGTCAGAATTTGACCCACGAGGTCATGCACGCGCTCGGCAAAGCCCATATAGATCCGGATATTCTTCTGGAGACCGGCAACCTGACTACCGCCATTAACCTCGTTGCAAAGGGAATCGCGTGTGCTTTTGTCCCAGAGGAAGGAGCCAAGGTTTGCCAACACCCCGGCTTCGTCACTTATTTTGCGGTGGATTCATCCGATCTTGTTTGGGATCTGGCCGCAGTCTATCGAAAGGACGCATACCTGACGCATTTGTCCCAACTCTTTATTGATACCATGAAGCAGCAATTGCGAGGCAAATAATATCGGCGTTATATTTATTATAGGAAAAGCGGTCTTTGCAAAAGAGCAGTCTCTTAATATAAAATAAGAGCATGAATAATTCTATCGAGGTGCTGCTCCATGGACTTTTTTGCGGACATGCTGTCTTTGCAGATGATGCTCTTCTGCTTGATGATCATCGGACTGCTTATCAAAAAAATTGGTATTATCAGCGAGGCAGGCCGGAAAACGCTTTCCGGCCTGCTAATCAATGTAGTCTTGCCCTGCAATATTGTCCATTCCTTTATGAGTGGAGTCCAAATATCTGGTGAGTTTATCCGGAACTGTATCCTGATGGTCATGCTTTCTGCAGCAATTCAGCTTGTAGCGACCTATGGCAGCAAGCTGATCTTCCGCAGTTTTCCGCAAAGGCAAAAAGGCGTACTTTCATACGGCATCATCTGCTCAAATTCGAGTTTTATTGGATTGCCAATTGCAGAGGCCCTTTTTGGCAATCTGGGCGTCATGTATACGTCTGTCTTTCAAATTCCAATTCGCTTTACTATGTGGACCGCCGGTCTTTCATTATTTACCAGTGTTGATAAAAAAGATGCTTTCCGCAAGCTGATTAAGCACCCATGCATTGTCTCCATCTTCATTGGGCTTTTACTGATGGTCCTTCCCTTTCAAATGCCTGTCTTTTTAAATGATACAATTTCGGCAATTAGCAAGTGTACAACACCTGTATCCATGTTCGTTATTGGTTCGATCCTAGCAGACGCACCTGTTGAATCTCTTTTTTCCAAGGTTGTCCTTTACTACACCTTCTTGCGGCTGCTTGCTTTTCCCGCACTGGTTTACCTGGTCCTGCAGCCGCTCGGAATGGACAGTCTTTTTGTCAATATCTGTGTTCTGATGACCGGGATGCCTGCCGGAAGCACAGTTTCAATTCTAGCGGACCAGTATAACGCTGATGCAGCCTTTGCATCTCAACTTGTCTTTACCTCTACGCTGTTTTCGATTTTCACAATTCCGTTGCTGACACTCATAATGTAATATTCTGTTTATGCTTCGCTGCATTTTCATGGTGACGGAAAATGCGCATAGAACTTTTCTGTATTCTCCGTGTACCCCACCATCATCAGATGGCTCTCTTTACACGTCTATAGTTCTAATTCAAAAGCAGATAAGTTCCTGGCAGACGACTTCCTCTGCTACGTTGCGGATATTATTCATCGTGCCGACCCATGCCATCTGATCGTCAGCTTTCGACTGCTCTGTGATTCCCTGCGTCTGTGCCAACTGCTTTATCAGCAGGTCCAGCATCTCATTTGCCTCCCGGTCAATTTCGTTGAGGTAGTGCGTCAGTTGCCCGGAGGTCAGCAGCGAGGTGTAGGTTCCCCTGCGGTGTTCCTTGAGGTACTTGAGGCGCATACGGCCAAAGCGCCCGTATGTCGCCGGTTCTTCTTTCGGCAAAGTCAAGTCCGGCAGATAATAGTCGCCGTGTTTGGTATAAGTAATTTCCATTGTGTGACAGTCCTTTCGCGGACCTTGATTTGACCCTTATTTTGACCCTTTAGCGGGTCGTCTTCTATAAAACAACTGGACTGACTGGTGCAGAATTTTATATTTTCAGAACTAAATATCACGTATTTGAATTAAAATAATTGCTTGTATCGGCATTCCCTGATTCGATCCTCTTCGTCTCCACCACACCAGGGCAAGCGGTACATACCGCTTGCCCTGTTTTTCTGCACAGGGGAAGGCCGCACCTGCAAGGAACCGGCACCATTACACTTTAGAACGGGTGCGGCGGCCTGTTCAGTGAATCCATGAAACGCTTCTGCTAAAAGACCGGGCGGGATCAAATGTAATTCGATCCCGTCCAGCTTTTTCTTCGTGTATGCCGCATAAACGAAAGCATGATGCACCTGTAATAGGGTGTCTGCCTTCACTCGTTCAACAGCCGTATATAGTGATTGGCCTCCCGCAGGACATGGTCTGCCAAAAGCGGCAGGATGATGGACCGGATCTCGCAGTTTTCGATTCCTTTGACGCCGGCGGTCTTGAACTCTCTGAATTTCAGCGTTTCCTTCAGCGATTCCTGGCGGATCATCGCTGTGTCGTTTGCCGCTCTGGCCTTCGCCAACAGCGCCGCGTACTCCTGGGCAAAGGTATTGGAGGCACTCACCAGTTCGTTCTCCGCGGGATCCAGCAGTCCGCGGATGAAGAGCGCGTGTTCCATCATGATCTGGTTCCAGAAGATCTCCGTTTCCTTCATGGACTGTCCGTCCAAATCGCCCCCGTGTTCCGCGCCGCAGACAAAGGCCTGGTACAGCTTTGCCTCCCGGATGATGTGCTCCAGCAGCAGGGGGTAATTCATGGTGAACATACAGCAGCGGAGCATCCTGTTCAGAACCCTCTCCTTGAATCCGATCAGGCCCCGCAGCAGGCGGAGCGCCGTCTGGTTCAGCTGTTTGACCTGGCGGCACAGAGCCGGGGTGATACAGACCGAATCGCCGCAGCGCAGCAGCGTTTCCATGTGGGTGATCTCCCGGTCGATCTGGATGCTGGTAAAACACTGTGTCTGTTTTTCCGCGTCTGTGGTGAATTCCGTCACAAGCTCGCCGGAGGCCAGCACCTGCCTGCTGACCACGCCGCGGCTCAGAAGGACGGCGCGGCGCAGCAGCATTTCAAATTCCTGCTTGTAAACCCCCGCTTCCTTGGCAAAATCCCTGTCCGCAGGCGTGAAGCCCGCCTTTAAAAATAAGGCGTGCTCCTTCATAATGCGGGCAAAAAACAAATGCAGTTCCAGAGATAAAATAACATAGCGTTCCATATATTAAACCCCATTCTCTTGATTGCTGATCAGGATCAGTATATGTCCCCGCCCGTGCCTTTGTGAGAAAACAACACCATCCGATGCCGGGAACCATGGAATCAGGCACGCAGCATACCCGCTGCGCCGTCGGCCTCCTTTTAAAATGATTTTATGCCAGCGGGCCATGCTCGCCGCAGTTCAATATGCACCGGGAAATAAAAAAAGCCGCAGTACAAGGCGCTTGTACTGCGGCAGCCATCTTATACAAGTGTGTTCCTCCTCCATGAGGAGCGCGGCTCATACGCGTTTTTTCCTTTGTTGTTCCAGAACAGTACCGCACACGCCGCCAGGACAGCGCCCATCAAAGTCATATCCATCTCAGAGTTCCTCCTTAAAATCATTTATCCTGCTGATGTACCTTGTGTCTTTCTTGCCTGTGCCGCTTGGCTCAGGCCTGTTTCTTCCGAATTTCCCAAACAGCCGCTGCAAGGGCCATGATGACCGCCCGCATCAAGGTCGTATCCACCCTACTTATTTCTCCCGCTTGGACAGGCGGATGCACTCCAGGATGTAGCTCACCTGCAGGATCCCCCACAGCAGCAGGGCCACGGAGGCCGGCAGAACACCGATGCCGAATGTGAAGTCCAGGATCAGCAGCACCACCCAGAGCACGGGGCAGGCATTTCCCGTGACACGGTAAGCCCGGTAGGACGCCTGGCCGATCTGCTTTTTCTCCGCCTCGTCGCAGCTGTCTATCCATTTCTTCTGGAACTTTACGTCATAGACACTGCCCTGCTTCTCCGGGTTGATGCGGCGGGTCAGATCCACCGTCTTCTGCTGGATGACCATGATGGCGGCAGCGATCACCAGAAACGCTCCCACGCCGATCAGCGCGCCAAAGGGAAACTGGCTGTATGAAGAGGTGGTCAGCAGGAAAAAGTCCAGCACCATGGCCACGGACGCAAACAGCAGGACCCAGTTCAGGCGGCTCTCCGCCTGGTCGATGGGGTTCTCCGCGTCGCCGTCCCAGGCGGCGAACAGCGCCTTCGCCCTCCGGTACTGCCATACGGCGGCCAGCAGCAGCGCCAGACACACCGCCGGGACCAGCCAGAGGATCACTCCGCCCAGCAGATTGTCTGCCATCTCCGCCACCAGATCCGAAACACCGGAATTTCCCATCCACCTGGCACAGAAACCCAGCACACCGCCCAGCACCGCAGAACCCAGCAGGATCAGCGCAAACCTAGGCAGGGCCTTCCGATTCTCTTTTTTCACATTGTCATTCATGGTTCTCGTCCTCCTCATAGGAAAAAATATCCTCAACGCGCACCTTACAGATCTTGGCGATCTTCAGTGCCAGGGTGACCGACGGGGAATAGTCTCCCCGCTCGATCTGGCTGATGGTCTGGCGGGACACCCCTGCCAGTGCTCCCATCTCCTGCTGGTTGACGCCCAGCCGGGCCCGGTACTCCTTCAGCCGGTTATA
>JAETOP010000075.1 GCA_021771675.1 Oscillospiraceae bacterium
CGCAATACGGCGTTATCGTCACTTGCCATACATACAGATAGGCTTGCGTTCCTCTGCCTTGTCTTGCGCCAATATCCCTACGCTGCTGATTAAATCTTTTTATCAAGAATTAGTATGATTTCACAATATCATTGAAATACGTTTACTTCACCAGGTTTCCTTGATGAACGCCGCATCATCCGGGGAGATTTCCTCCAAAGCAACAATCTCCCTCCCAGAATCCTTTTCCGTCAGGATTTTCTGCTTCACCTGATTGGGGAACATGATGGTGGTCATCCGGCCCAGGTATCTGGCCCACATGGAAAAAGAGGAACCGGAGGCAACCAGTATCTTCGCTCTGGAAAGAGCGAGAATATCCGCAATAGAGCTTCCAAAGCACACCCGCTCCACATTTCCCAAATCCAGCAGCGGCTGTAGCTCCTCATCTTTTCCATCTGAAAAAACAATCATCTTTGTCTTCTCTCCCAGAATGGAACGGAGGCTCTTTGCCATTGCCACATACCATTCGATTGGAATGACACTGTTATGCTTGCCCTGCTTCACCTCTTCCCAGGAGACTCTGGTGAAATCGCCCAGCCGAATGTGCATACAAACGCCCTGGGTACCGTCAAACTCCAAAGCGCTCCGGTACTTAGAATTCAGATTGGCAACCAGATTGTCATAGATGAACCGATGCTCCTCCATGAGCTTTTCAAAGCAGTTATCCATACCGGTAAACTCAACCACGCATCCGGAAGCGTCCCCTCCCTCCAGGAGCTCCTTTTCCGAAATGTGCTTTCTGGTCAGCAGAAGCCATGCCTTCTGAAACCCGTCAATATAATCAGATCGGTTTACAAACAGATCGTTGTAAAATCGCTTATCCAAATCCCTATGAATAATCGGCCCAGCCTTTACATTGAACCAGGTTGGCCAGATGATTTGAGTATCTGCATGATCTCTTTGATAAACCAATGCCCGGACATAGGGAAAAAGAATATTCCCCAGTCCAGCTCCCCCTATGCGCATAAACATCAGGTCAATATCGGACAGCTTTGGATACAGATAAATCACAATTCTCTACCTCCTAATCATTGGGGAATCACCAGAAAGCCTCCCAACAGCCGCATATCTCAAAGAAAAACCGGGTCCATTCTTGCGAATGAGCCCGGCTGCTGATGTGGTGGACGATAACGGACTCGAACCGCTGACCCTGCGCACGTCAAGCGCATGCTCTACCAGCTGAGCTAATCGTCCGAATGAGAACCAATACCTGGAAAAATGGTGGACGATAACGGACTCGAACCGCTGACCCTGCGCACGTCAAGCGCATGCTCTACCAGCTGAGCTAATCGTCCAAAACCACATTGGCCTCAATGACATAGGAATTATACTGTATTCCTCAAAATTTGTCAAGTACCAATTTCATTCCACCTGTGAATATGTCCTCCCATCATCCCTCTCGCCCCTGGTTATCCCTTTCCCGCCAGCAGGTAGCTTTGGAGCTTTCTATCTTCAGGGTCTGCACACACTGGATGCTTCAAGGAAAACCGCCGTTTTCGTGGTGAAAACGGCGGTTTTAATGGAGCTAGTGACCTGACTCGAACAGGCGACCTTCTCATTACGAGTGAGATGCACTACCGACTGTGCTACACTAGCATTCTCTCAATGCCATATGATTATACCGGCAAATGGGAGAAAAGTCAATCCTTTTTTATGAACGCAAGCCCAGTTCTCTGAGTTTTTCACGAATGGAAAGCAGATCGTCGAAGGTTTCGGGGCGCTTGCCAGGGTCACGGAGGAGTGCGGAAGGGTGATAGATGGCGGTAAACCAAACGCCGTTTCGCTGAACCCACTGGCCATGGCTTCGGGTGATGCGATAGTTTGGGTCGATCAATCGCAGGGCGGCGATACGGCCCAGGCAGACCACAACCTTCGGTTGAATCAAAGCAAACTGATTGCGAAGGTAATCGATGCAGGCCTCCTGCTCCGGCTCCTGAGGGTCCCGGTTGCGGGGCGGACGGCACTTGACAATGTTGGCAATATAACAATTGGTACGGTCAACGTCAATGATGGACAGCATATCATCCAGCAGCTGCCCGGCAGGGCCCACGAAGGGCTCCCCCTTCAGATCCTCCTGTTCGCCGGGGCCTTCTCCCACAAACATCAGGTCGGCCCCCCGATCCCCCACCCCGAAAACCACATTGTGCCTGGTTTCACAAAGAGGGCACGCGGTACAGCTCTGGCATTTTTCTTCCAGCTCCTGCCAGCTCAGCATCAGTAACTCCGCCTCCCCTGTTTGCCTCTGCGGCGGCGAGTTTTGGCACGGCGGCGGGCACGCAGATACGAATTGATTGCCAGGTACCCTACGGTGGGCACCAGAACCACCAGGCAGATAATCAGCGCATACCGGGAAAGCCGGGATTCGGAACCGCTCCTGTCCGCGCCGCCCAGCACCGACAGGCCGGATTGAGAAGTGGCCCGCACATCGTTCATGGCATAGAGCTCCGCCTCATGAAGGCAGGTATTGCGATACCACACCTCCACTGTGGCCACCATATCTCCTTTGCTGATGGGGGCGGTAAGGCCCTTATCATGATATTCCATAATTAAATTGCCCATCTGCACATCGGCAGGGAGCACGCTGTCCAAATCCAGGTGGGGCTCCGCCACCACATTGCTCTCCCCTCCGGAGACATTAAACTGCTTTAACGCCTGTCCATTATAGATAATCCGATTGGACTTAAAGGTATTAAACACAAAATTCATCAGGCTTTGGGCTTCTTCAAAATTACCATAGACCTTGACCTGCCAGTTGTTATCGTAGAACTGACGGGTGCAGCCCATCACCACAAAAACCATGTCCATATTCCGGTATTCCGCAGTAACCGCAATATTGGCGCCAATGGAGTTTTCGTATGCCTGCATACCACCGGTAGCCCGATTATCATAGAATTTCTGAATGTTTTTGCTGTCCACAAAATAGTTTTCGGACTCAAATTTCCGTTCTTCGGAGGTGTTGGTAGCCGGGATGGTATAGGAAATTTCAGAAAGCAGATTGCGGAGCTTCTCGCTTTTGGTGGCCTCCGCAACAATTCGGGCCATATCCCGGGCAGTGGTATATTGACTGGAATTGTTCAGGCCATGGGCATTGACAAAAACGGTATTGGTACAGCCCATCTGACGAACCCGGCTGTTCATCATGGAAACAAAGGCCTCCTGATTTCCGGCAATATGCTCGGCTAGAACTACGGCAGAGTCATTGGCGCCCCGCATAATCATACTGTGCGTCAGGTCGTTTACCGTCAGCTGCTCCCCTTCCTTCAGGTAGATGTTGCGGGAACCGGCCACGCTGCGAATAGTGAGGCTGTTGACGGTGACAATATCCTCGGGCTCACAGTATTCAATGGCCAGCAGTGCCGTTACAATTTTGGTTAGGCCGCCGGGGGCAATCTTCAAATCCGGGTTGTAGGAATAAACCACCGTGCCGGTGTTTCGCTCAAAGGCAAAGGCCGCCTGAGCGGTATCCAATCGGCGATCCGATCCTCCCAGGGGGACGAAGCCGTCGATGGTGCGGCACCCGTTGAGGACGCATACGCTGCCGAAGGCCAAGTCTGAATGGGCCGAGGGGCCGTCGGTGACGATATACTGGGTTTCTTCCTGGGTTCCCTCCGGCTGCTCCGCCAGAGCGGCGGGGATCAGACAGGAAACTGCCGCCAGCAGGGCGGCCAGGCGAATAAGAATGGAATGTTTTTTCATAATTCTCCCTCATAATTTTCCCCTCAGACTTGCCCAGGGGAGAAAAATCGTATATAATGACTCGTGGGGACTGACAGTCCTTTTGGAACCGCCTTGGAAAGCAGCACCTTCCGGTCAGCAGTGATCCCCGTAAAAATTGGAATTGAAATAGATTATTTGTTATTATACCAGCTTTTTCCCTTCCAGTCAATGAATATAAAGTGGAGGAAACAGAGATGAAATTGATTTCTTGGAACGTAAACGGTCTGCGGGCCTGCCTTGGGAAGGGCTTTCAGGACTTCTTTGACCAGTCCAATGCGGACTTTTTCTGCTTGCAGGAGACGAAGCTCTCCGATGGGCAGCTCTCCCTCCCCCTGCCCGGCTACCACGCCTACTGGAACTACGCCGAGAAAAAGGGCTATTCCGGCACCGCCGTCTTCGCCAGGGAGGAACCCCTCCGGGTCACCTACGGCGTGGGGGTACCGGAGCTGGATACCGAAGGGCGGCTGATTACATTGGAATATCCAGACTTTTACCTTGTCACCTGCTATACCCCCAACGCTCAGCGGGAGCTGGCAAGAATCGACCATCGGATGAGATGGGATGAAGCCTTCCGAGTCTACATCTCCGGGCTGGATGAAAAGAAGCCGGTGGTCATCTGCGGCGACCTGAATGTTGCTCACAAGGAGATTGATTTGAAGAATCCCGCCTCCAACCGGGGCAATGCCGGCTTCTCCGACCAGGAGCGGGAGAGCTTCCAGAAAACCCTGGACCTGGGCTTTACGGATTCCTTCCGACATCTCTATCCCGATATCACCGGCGCCTACAGCTGGTGGAGCTACATGTTCCACGCAAGGGAAAAGAACGCTGGCTGGCGAATCGACTATTTTCTGGTGTCCAACCGGATTGCCCCCCGGATTCGGGAGGCGTCCATTCGCTCGGAGATTTTCGGCTCCGATCACTGCCCGGTGGAGCTGGTGCTGGATTTTTCCATGCTCCAGTAGAATATTCTACATTTGCACGATGTCGGGCGAATACCAGAAGTGTTCGTCCACCGCAATCCCTTTGCTTCAGTACCCCCTGCTATTATGAAAAAAGATGGAGAATTGGATCGTACCTTTCCACATTGGATTGTACATTCATTTCGGTGCCTGCTGTACAGTCCCTCAGTCAGCTTCGCTGACAGCTCCCCTTACACAGGGCCTTTCTCAGAAGCCGTTACCTTCCACCATTCAACCCACTGCTCAGTGGCTATTACCTAGTCGGTGGAGTCATGACTCCGCCCTACGCAAAATGCGCCGGGAAATTTTGGCCGCAGAAGCGTTACCGGGCGGGTTAGGGCAAAAACGACTATCTCTCAGCCCTATGCGAATTGTCTGCGGTGACTCGCCCCATAAGCACATTGTAAAAAGCCCTCTTCCTCGCCTCCCGGGATTTTGTTGTATTTGCCGTTTTGTGGTTTTGGCGGCTCAAACCTGCTTGACACCGAACCGGCTCCATGGTATAATCCGATGAAATGCGGCGCTTTTCAGCGTGTCAGCTGAGTCCTGCCCCATTCCGGCAGGACTTTTTTCCAAACATTCCAAAACCGAAAGGAGACTGTTATGACAGAACGTATCAAGGCAAAGGTGATTTTCCCTTCCCTGGATGCTTCTTTCACTCAGGGCCTTGTTTCCTTTTTGTGCGGCGGCGAGCTTGGTGCTTTTAATTCTCCAAGGTTCGCCGTTTTTCCCGGTTTCTGTGACGTGCATGTGCATTTCAGAGAGCCGGGATTTTCTTATAAGGAGACCATCGCCACCGGCAGCCGTGCGGCGGCACGGGGGGGCTACACCGACGTGTGCACCATGCCCAACCTGAATCCCGTACCGGACTCTCTGGAGCATCTGCGCCGTCAGCAGGAGCTGATTAACCGGGATGCCTGCATCCATGTTCACCCCTACGGCGCCATCACTCTGGGCCAGCAGGGAGATAAGCTTGCCGACCTGGCCGGTATGGCAAGCAGCTGCATCGCCTTTTCCGACGACGGACGGGGTGTGCAGAGTGATTCGCTGATGCGCCAGGCCATGATGGAGGCCAAAAATCTAAACAAGATGATCGTAGCCCACTGCGAGGTAAACGAGCTGCTTCGGGGCGGCTACATCCATGACGGAGCCTACGCAAGGCAGCATGGCCACAAAGGCATCTGCTCCGAAAGCGAATGGATGCAGATTGCCCGGGATTTGGAGCTGGTGAAGCAGACCGGCTGCGCCTATCACGTATGCCACATCTCCACCAAGGAAAGCGTGGACATCATCCGTCAGGCCAAGGCGGAGGGAGTCAACGTTACCTGTGAGACCGGCCCCCACTACCTGATTCTGGACGACAGCTGCCTCCGGGAGGACGGACGGTTCAAAATGAATCCGCCCCTTCGGAGCAAGGAGGATCGCCAGGCCCTGATTGCGGGGCTCTTGGACGGCACCATCGATATGATTGCCACCGACCACGCCCCCCACAGCGCCGAGGAAAAGAGCAAGGGGCTGCAAAAAAGCGCCTTTGGAATCGTGGGCATCGAGACCGCCTTTCCCCTGCTCTACACCTATCTGGTAAAGCCCGGGATTCTCAGCCTGGAGCGTCTGGTGGAGCTGCTGACGGTAAATCCCAGAAATCGCTTTGGCATCCAGACACAGGGGGACTTCACTGTTTGGGACTTGGATACCATTTCCAAAATCACTCCCTCGGAGTTCCTCTCCATGGGAAAATCCACGCCCTTCACCGGCTGGGAGATCAGTGGAAAATGTATGGCCACCGTGTGTGACGGGAAGATCGTATACCAAGCAACATAAAAAATATGAGACACAAGATATTCTTCGGACAGGAAATTTTTCCATATCATGTATCTCGTCTCTTATATCTTCTATCTTATATCTAATTTGGGAGGACTGCAACCATGGCAAAGAGAACGGACATCAAAAAGGTTTTAATCATCGGCTCCGGCCCCATCGTCATCGGACAGGCGGCGGAATTTGACTACGCCGGCACCCAGGCCTGTCTGGCACTGAAGGAGGAGGGCTACGAGGTAATCCTTGCCAACTCCAACCCTGCCACCATCATGACTGACACTGTTATCGCTGACAAGGTGTACATGGAGCCTCTGACTTTGGAATACGTGGCCAAAATCATCCGCTATGAGCGGCCTGACGCCATCGTCCCCGGCATCGGCGGCCAGACGGGTCTGAACCTGGCCATGCAGCTGGAAAAGAAGGGCATCTTGAAGGAGTGCCGGGTGGAGCTGCTGGGCACCAGCTTCTCCTCCATTGAGCGGGCCGAAGACCGGGAGCTGTTTAAGGAGATGTGCATGTCCATCGGCGAGCCCGTGATCCCCTCCGAGATCACCTATTCCCTGGAAGAGGCTAAGGAAGCGGCAAAGCGGATTGGCTATCCCGTGGTGCTGCGGCCTGCCTTTACCCTGGGCGGCACCGGCGGCGGCTTCGCCTACAGTGAGGAAGAGCTCATTGAGGTGGGCCTGAACGCCTTCAACCTCTCCCCTGTTCACCAGGTACTGGTGGAAAAGTCCGTAAAAGGCTACAAGGAGATCGAGTTTGAGGTCATGCGGGACTCTAACGACCACGCCATCACCATCTGCGGCATGGAAAACATCGACCCTGTGGGCGTTCACACCGGCGACTCCCTGGTGGTGGCTCCCATCATGACCCTCAGCGACCACGACCTGAAAATGCTCAACGACTCCGCCATTAAGATCATCCGGGAGCTGAAAATCGAGGGCGGCTGCAATGTCCAGTTTGCCCTGAATCCCAACTCCTCCGAGTATTTCCTCATTGAGGTCAACCCCCGGGTGTCCCGTTCCTCCGCCCTGGCCTCCAAGGCCTCCGGCTATCCCATCGCCCGGGTCACCGCTAAAATCGCCATGGGCATGGCCCTGGAGGACATCAAAATTGCCAACACCAACGCCGCCTTTGAACCCAGCTTGGATTACGTAGTGGCCAAGCTCCCCCGGTTCCCCTTTGACAAGTTCACCACCGCTCCCAACACCCTGGGCACCCAGATGAAGGCCACCGGCGAGGTTATGGGCATCGGCTCCAATCTGGAGGAGTGCCTGCTGAAATCCGTCCGCTCTCTGGAAAATGGCGCCTACCACTTCTACCTGTCCAAATTTGACAACATGTCCACAGAGGACATGCTCCGCTACATCAGCGTGTTCCGGGACGACAATTTCTTCGCCATTGCCGAGCTGATTCACCGGGGCGTTACCGTGGCGAAGATTGCGGGCATCACTCAAATTGCCCCCTTCTTCCTGGAGGCAGTAGAGCACATCATCGACATGGAGCACAAGCTCTCCGCCAATGTGGGCAGCCTGGAGGTACTGAAGGAGGCCAAGATCATCGGCTTCAGCGACCGCTACATTGCCCGGCTGTGGAAGCAGAAGGAGCTGGAGGTTTGGAATCTGCGCAAGCAGGAAAACATATTCCCCGTGTTCCGCATGGTGGACACCTGCCACACCGGAGCATATATCCCCTACTTCTATTCCAGCTACACCGGGAAAAACGACTCCATTCTCACGGATAAGAAGAAGATTTTGGTGCTGGGCGCAGGCCCCATCCGCATCGGTCAGGGCGTGGAATTTGACTATTCCACCGTCCATGCGGTAAACACCATCCGTCAGATGGGCTACGAGGCCATCATCGTCAACAACAACCCCGAGACCGTCTCCACCGACTACACCACCGCCGACAAGCTGTACTTTGAGCCTCTGACCCCCGAGGATGTGATGAACATCATCGACTTCGAGAAGCCCGAGGGCGTCATCGCCACCCTGGGCGGCCAGACCGCCATCAACCTGGCCCAGCCGCTGATGGAGCGGGGCGTCAAAATCATCGGCACCGACTGTGCCGCCATCGACAAGGCAGAGAACCGGGACCTGTTTGAAAAGCTGTTGGAGGAGCTGAACATTCCTCAGCCCGAGGGCAAGGCCGTGACCCGGATTGAGGACGGTGTTGCCGCCGCGGCGCGGATTGGCTACCCCGTGCTGGTGCGGCCCAGCTTTGTGCTGGGCGGCCGGGCCATGCAAATCGTCTCCAACGAGGCCCAGCTGGTGCAGTACCTGAAAACCGCTGTGGAGATCGATGCGGACAAACCGGTTCTGGTGGACAAATACATCCAGGGCCGCGAGGTGGAGATCGACGCCATCTGCGACGGCCGGGATGTGTTCGTCCCCGGCATCATGGAGCTGGTGGAGCGCACCGGCGTCCACTCCGGCGACTCCATCTCCGTCTACCCCACCTTCTCCATCTCCGACAAAGTCAAGGGCGTCATTTTGCAATACGCCAAGCGGCTGGGTATGGGCATCGGCATTGTGGGCCTGTTTAACGTCCAGTTCATTGTGGACAAGAACGACAGGGTCTACATCATCGAGGTCAATCCCCGTTCCTCCCGCACTGTTCCCTTCCTGAGCAAGGCCACAGGCTACTCCCTGGCAGACATTGCCACCAAGGTCATTCTGGGCGTAAGTCTCAAGGAGCAGGGCATCTTCCACATCTACCCCGAGGAGAAGCAGCGCTGGTACGCCAAGGCCCCCGTGTTCTCCTTCAACAAGATTCGCGGTCTGGACGCCTATCTGTCCCCGGAGATGAAATCCACCGGTGAAGCCATCGGCTACGACCGGACTCTGACCCGTGCCCTGTACAAGGCGTTGCAGGCCTCCGGCATGAAGCTGCAAAACTACGGCACCGTTTTCGCCACCATTGCCCAGGGCGATAAGGAAGAGGCTCTGCCCCTGATTCGCCGGTTCTATCAGCTGGGCTTCAACATTGAGGCCACCCCCGGCACCGCTGAATTCCTGAAGGAGCACGGCATCCGCACCCACACCCTGAAAAAGATCAGCGAGGACCCCAACGAAATTCCCGAGGCACTGCGTCAGGGCCACATCTCCTATGTGATCAACACCCGAACCCCCGGCGCCGACGAAAAGGACGGCATCATCATCCGTCAGATTTCCACGGAGTACAACGTGAACATCTTCACCTCCCTGGACACCGTAAAGGTGCTGCTGGACGTGCTGGAAGAAATCACCTTGACCATCTCCACCATTGACGCCTGAGAATTTGCATATGAAACAGGTTATTTTTGAAATACAATCCAATGAGGCCCTCACTCCGGAGGTTTACCGCATCGTTCTCTCCGGCGATGCCTCCGCCATCACCCAGCCGGGGCAGTTCGTGGAGATCGCCCTGCCGGGGAAATTTCTCCGGCGGCCCATTTCCGTCAGCGACTGGACAGAAAACCGCCTGACCCTCATCTATAAAGTGGTGGGTCACGGCACCGAGCAGATGGCAGGCCTGTCCGCCGGAACCAGGCTGGACCTGCTCACTGGCCTGGGCAATGGCTACAACACCTCCCTCAGCGGGGACGCCCCCGTTCTGGTAGGGGGCGGCGTGGGGGTGCCTCCCCTGTATGGTCTGTGCAAAAAGCTGCTGGAAGAGGGGAAGAAGCCCAGCATGATTCTGGGCTTCAACAGAGAAAGTGAGATTTTCCTGAAACAGGAGTTTGAAGCGCTGGGCGTCCCCACCCACATCGCCACGGCTGATGGCAGCGTGGGAACCCAGGGCTTTGTCACCGACGTGCTGAAAACACTGGACTATTCCTACTTCTATTCCTGTGGACCCCTGCCCATGTTCCGGGCCATGGAAGCAGTGGTCACTACCTCCGGCCAATACAGCCTGGAGGAGCGGATGGGCTGCGGCTTCGGAGCCTGCATGGGCTGCTCCATCCAGACGAAGAGCGGGGCAAAGCGGGTCTGCAAGGACGGCCCGGTCTTTATTCGGGAGGAGGTATTCTATTGAACACGAAAGTGAATCTATGTGGGATTACGCTGGACAATCCGGTGATTCCCGCCTCCGGCACCTTCGGCTACGGCTATGAATTCGCGGAAGTTTACGACATCAACCAGCTTGGCACCTTCTCCTTCAAGGGAACCACCCGGGATGCACGGTTCGGCAACCCCACCCCCCGGATTGCCGAGTGCACCGGTGGAATGATTAACGCCGTGGGGCTGCAAAATCCCGGTGTGGAGGCCGTCATCAGCCGGGAGCTTCCCAGACTGAAAGAGTGCTTTCACAAGCCGGTGATGGCCAACGTCTCCGGCTTCAGCGTGGAGGACTACGCCTACACCTGCCAAAAACTTGATGCGGAGGAACAGGTGGGCTGGCTGGAAGTGAACGTCAGCTGCCCCAACGTCCACGGCGGCGGCATGAGCTTCGGCACAGAGCCGGAGGCCGCCGCCCAGGTCACCAGAGCTGTGAAGGCGGTGACAAAAAAGCCCGTTATCATCAAGCTCTCCCCCAATGTGACGGATATTGTCGCCATTGCCAAGGCCTGCGAGCAGGCCGGCGCAGACGGCATCAGCTTGATTAACACCATGCTTGGCATGCGCATCGACCTGCGGCGGAGAAAGCCCGTCATCGCCAATACCATGGGGGGCTTTTCCGGACCTGCCATCTTCCCGGTGGCCCTGCGGATGGTCTACCAGGTCTCGAAGGCCCTGTCCATCCCCGTGGTGGGCATGGGGGGCGTCAGCAGCGCCGAGGATGTGATTGAAATGATGCTGGCGGGGGCCACCGCCGTGGAAGTCGGCGCCGCCAATCTGGTAAATCCCTACGCAAGCTTGGACATTGTCCGCTCTCTGCCGGAGGCAATGAAAAAATATGGAATTGAAAATTTGAGTGATATAATAGGAGGCGCACACTAATGGGTAAAGATGTCATCGTCGCCTGCGACTTTTCCAGCGCAGAGCAGGTATTCACCTTCCTGGACAAGTTCCAGGACAGAAAGCCCTTTGTGAAAATCGGCATGGAGCTGTACTACGCCGAGGGCCCCGCCATCGTGCGGGAGATTAAGGCCCGGGGCCACAAAATTTTCCTGGATTTGAAGCTCCATGACATTCCCAACACTGTAAAAAAAGCCATGGCCGTGCTGAGTAGCCTTGATGTGGACATCTGCAACCTCCACGCCGCTGGCACCACCGCCATGATGACGGCAGCTCTGGAGGGTCTGACCCGCCCCGACGGCACCCGTCCCCTGCTGATTGCAGTAACCCAGCTGACCTCCACCGATCAGGCCGCCATGGAAAATGATCTGATGATCCATGCCCCCATTGACCAGGTGGTGATGCACTACGCCGAAACCGCCAAAAATGCCGGTCTGGACGGCATTGTCTGCTCCCCCCTGGAGGCCGGGAAGGTTCACGAGCGCTGCGGCAGGGATTTCCTCACCGTCACCCCCGGCGTTCGCTTTGCCGACGGAGACGTGGGCGACCAAAAGCGGGTCATGACCCCCGCCGCCGCCAGGGAAATCGGCTCCGACTACATCGTGGTGGGCCGTCCCATCACCGCTGCCCCCGACCCCGTGGCCGCCTATGAGCGCTGCGTGGCCGAGTTTGTGGGCTGAGGCGCATATGGAAGAATTTCGCTATGATACTCAGCTGCTGATTGAAGGCACCGATTTGGACGAGGATGCCATCAACGACTATTTTCGCTTGCATTTCAAGGGCGACTGCCTGCTGACCGTGGGGGATGAGGACTTAATCAAAGTCCACTTTCACACCAACGAGCCCTGGAAGGTTTTGGAATACTGCGCATCCTTGGGAGAAATCTACGACATTGTGGTAGAGGATATGGTTCGCCAGTCCCGGGGCCTGCACGGGTAAAAGCGGCGGCGAGTCAAATGGGTGTTTGGCAGTGCGTTGAGTGGTGGAGGGGAAAGGCTTCTGAGCAAAGGCTCCCGAAGTGTAAGGGGAAAGCGAAGCGCAGTGGCGGTAGTGAATGACAGCCCGGTGGGCTGTCAGAGCCGCCACCGGGGAAAGCCGCAGCTTTCCTGGCACGGCGTAGCCGTGACTGAGGGACTGTGCAGTAAAATGTTTACGTATTTGCATTTACTTGGGCGAAGAGGGACTGCTTTACCATAGAATCGATATTCTCATAAACGCCGGCAAAATTCCCACCGAGTTCACTATTATATTGGCATACCTTTCCACATTGGTTTGTAACAGTATTTAGGTGCCTACTGTACAGTCCCTCAGTCAGCTTCGCTGACAGCTCCCCTTACACAGGGGAGCCTTTGCTCAGAAACCGTCACCCTAATTCACCCAACCTTCTGCCCAGAAAACGTTACCGGGCGAAACTTATGCGGTAATTACTGACCACCCCCATGCGAGTTTGGGGTGAAGCGCCCTGCGCTTCAAATTACTATTTACCAAGCTAAACCAATAGACCCTATTCATAGCTCCTAAATCCTAATTCAAAAAATGGAGGAACATCATGGAAGCCTATAAGAGAGAGTTTATCCAATTTCTGGAAAAGGCCGGTGTGCTGAAATTCGGTGATTTTACCGCCAAGTCCGGCCGGAAGATTCCCTATTTCATCAACGCCGGTATGATTAAGACCGGTGAGGAAATCGCCACCCTGGGCGAATTCTATGCCCGGGCCTATCAGGAAAAGCTGGGCGATAAAAAGGCCGTGCTCTACGGCCCTGCCTACAAGGGCATCTCCATCGCCGTGTCCGCCGCTGTGGCTCTGAGCAAGCGGGGAATCAATGTCCCCTTCTTCTTCAACCGGAAGGAAGTAAAGGATCACGGCGAGGGCGGCGTGTTCGTGGGGTATGTGCCCCAGGCCGTTGAGGACGTGGTGATTGTGGAGGACGTGATCACCGCCGGTACCGCCATCCGGGAAAGCATGGAAATCCTCAGCCATCTGGAAGGCGTCAAGGTCGCCGCTACCTTCATCATGGTGGACCGGAAGGAGCGGGGCCGGAGCGAAAAGCTGGCCATGCAGGAGGTTGAAGAGGAATTCGGTTTCCCCGTCTACTCTGTAGTGGATGTGTACGACATCATTGAGTATCTGGAAGAGAATCCCGCCAACGCCGAGAATGTGACGAGGATTAAGAATTACCTGGCTGTGAACGGAGCGAGCGCATGAGAAGCCTAAACAGTATCCTGGATTTGTCTGTGGAGGAGCTGGACGGGCTCATCGCCACCGCCAAGGACATCATCGCCCATCCCGAAAATTATTGGGACGCCTGCAAGCACAAGAAGCTGGCAACGCTGTTCTTTGAGCCCTCCACCCGGACCCGGCTGAGTTTTGAGGCAGCCATGATCGAGCTGGGCGGCAGCGTCATCGGCTTCTCCCAGGCCAGCTCCTCCTCCGCCTCCAAGGGCGAGAGCATGGCCGACACCGCCAAAATCCTCAGCTGCTACGCCGACATCATGGCCATCCGGCACCCCAAGGACGGGGCTCCCTATGTGGCCTCTCAGAACGCCACCGTTCCTGTCATCAACGCCGGAGACGGAATGCACAACCACCCCACCCAAACCCTGGCGGACCTTCTGACCATCTCTCGGGAGATAGGGCGGCTGAACGATCTCACCATCGGCTTCTGCGGCGACCTGAAATACGGCCGCACCGTCCACTCCCTGATTGAGGCCATGAGCCGCTATCCCGGCATCAAATTTGTACTGATCTCTCCGGAGGAATTGAAGCTCCCCGGCTTTGTCCGGTTCAACATTCTGGAAAAGCATCACATCCCCTACACCGAAGTTACCTCTCTGGAGGAGGCGCTCCCGGAGCTGGATGTGCTGTATATGACCCGCATTCAGCGGGAGCGGTTTGACGATCCCTGGCAATACGAGCGGCTGAAAGACAGCTATGTGCTGGACACCGCCAAGATGAAGCTGGCCAAGGAAAAAATGAGTGTGCTCCATCCCCTGCCCCGGGTAAACGAGATCAGCGTGGCAGTGGACGACGACCCCAGAGCCGCCTATTTCCGCCAGGCCCTGAACGGCAAGTATATGCGGATGGCTCTGATTCTCATGCTGCTGAAGGAGGCGGAGCGGAATCCCCTCCGGGAGGAGATCGACACCTCCAACCTTCGCTATGACCTGGTGTGCCACAATCCCCGGTGCATCTCCGCCACCGAGCAAGAGCTGCCCCAGATTTTCCGCACCACCGACAAAGCCGCCGGCATCCACCGCTGCATCTACTGCGAGCAGAGAGCCTGATACATAAATTCCCCCAAGGCAATCGCCTTGGGGGTTATCAATTATACGCTGTACTTAGGCTCACAGGTGAGGTTGACGCCCAGGCGCTTAAAGACCTTTTCATCCACCGGGGACAGAATCACGGTGGAGTGGACTTCGCAGCCTTTGAGCTTGCCCAGCTGCTCCATGGCCAGTTCCGCCAGGGGGTTGGTGGCAGCGCAGATGGACAGGGCAATCAGCGTTTCATCCGTATGGAGCCGTGGATTCCGGTTGCCCAGATGATCGACCTTCAGATGCTGGATGGGGTCCAGCACCACCGGGGACATCAGGTGCATCTCGTCCGGCAGATTGCTCAGGGTTTTCAGCGCATTCAGCAGCAGGGCCGAGGAGGCGCCCAAAAGGTCAGTGGTGCGGCCGGTGACGATGGTGCCATCAGGCAGCTCCATGGCAGCGGCAGCATCCCCGGTTTCCGCCTCCCGCTTCAGCGCGGGAGCGACAGTGGTGCGCTCCTGAGGTGTTACCCCCGCCTTGCGCATCAGCAGCTCCAGCTTGCGGACTACCTCTTCGGAACACTTGCCCTGCTTCAAATCACAGGCGGCCACATAGTAGCGGCGGAGGATTTCCTGGCGGGAGGCAAACTTCACCGCCTCATCATCGAAGATACAGTTGCCCGCCATGTTCACACCCATGTCCGTGGGGGACTTATAGGGGCAGGAACCCATAATTTTCTCAAACAAAGCCTCCAACACAGGGAAGGCCTCCACATCCCGGTTATAATTTACGGTGGTGAGCCCGTAGGCGTCCAGGTGGAAGGGGTCGATCATATTCACATCGTTGAGGTCCGCCGTTGCCGCCTCGTAGGCCAAATTCACCGGATGATTCAGGGGGATATTCCAGATGGGGAAGGTCTCGAACTTGGCATAGCCCGCCTGGATGCCCCGCTGGTTCTCATGGTACACCTGGCTCAGGCAGGTGGCAAGCTTGCCGCTGCCCGGGCCGGGGGCTGTGACCACCACCAGGGAACGGGTGGTTTCGATGTATTCGTTTTTGCCAAAGCCCTCCTCACTGACCACAAAAGCGGTATTTCCGGGGTATCCCTCGATGCTGTAGTGGTGGTAGACCCGGATGCCCATCCCCTCCAGCCGAGACTGGAAGGCGGTGGCCAAGGTCTGGCCATGGAACCGGGTGAGCACCACGCTGGAAACATAGAGCCCAAAATCCCGGAAAACTCCAATGAGACGGATCACATCCCGGTCATAGGTGATGCCCAAATCTCCACGGATTTTATTCTTTTCAATGTCGTCGGCGTTGATGGCAATGACCATTTCCACCTGATCCTTCAGCTGCAGCAGCATCCGCAGCTTGCTGTCCGGCTGGAAACCGGGAAGAACCCGGGAGGCGTGATTATCGTCGTAGAGCTTGCCGCCGAATTCCAGGTACAGCTTGCCGCCGAACTGGCTGATGCGCTCTTTGATATGCTGAGACTGCATTTGCAGGTATTTCTCGTTGTCAAAGCCAATCTTAACCATTTTCCTGCCTCTTTCTTTCTGCTCTTTTTCCCGCTTATTATACCGCAATCATTCCCCAATAGCAAGAGGGAAAGCAAAATGTCACTTCCTCCGCACATGGAAAATCTCCCCGGTGGAAAACCCATCGGGGAGATTTCGTTAATCAGGGATTATGCGTGCTTCTTTTTCCGCAGGGCCATGACAGTAATCAGGGCCGCAGCAGCCAGAACCATGACGGCAGCCGCCATCTCAATCTGAGCGGTATCGCCGGTCTTGGGGTTGGAGTTGTTGGGATAGGTGGGGAAGTAGTTACCGGTCATGACCCAGATGATGGGATTGCCGTTGGCATCGTAGGTCCAGTAACCATAGCCGGAGGGCAGGGAGCTGCCAGCGGGATACCAAGTCATGTTGCCGTTCAGATCTCTGACCCAGAAGCCATTGCTGGGGACAGTGGGATAAGTGGGGTTGGTGGGCGGCAGAATGGTGCCGGTATTGGCATTGTTCACCATGACATAAATCCTGTTGACACGGGAATCGTCAATCTGAATGTTCTCGGTACCGGGCTTGCTGGTGTTGGCCTTGTAGCTGGACCAGGTGTACTCGTCGAACAGGCCCGCAATGGACAGCACGCCAGAGGCAGGAGTATAATGCTTTACAACCTCAGAATACACAGCGGAGCGGCTGATATTATCATTATTCA
This sequence comes from Oscillospiraceae bacterium, assembly GCA_021771675.1. Next base: position 16,946 of record JAETOP010000075.1, read on the forward strand.
CGAGCTTATCAATGACGACCATCCGATCACAGGCGGAGAAATTGCCGTTGACATAGATGTACAGGATTACCATTGCTTCATCCTTCCACACGGCGGTCAGGGTAGTGTCACCGGCCACCTTGTAGATGGTGCTGGAATCGTAGAAATTGCCGTTGGAATCCTTCCAGCCGGAGAAAACCTTACCGCTGGCAGTAGGAACGGGCAGGGCACCCACAGCGGAGCCAAAATAGACCGTCTTGGAGGTGGGAGACACAGAGGCTCCGGCACCCACAGTGAAATACAGGTTGTAGGACTTGGAAACGAAGTTGACAAAAACCGTCTGAGCCTGGTTCATGGTGGCAGTCTGGTCGGTCAGGGCCTGGGTGCCGCTGTAGTCTCTCCAGTAGTTGTTCTGCCATTCGTAGCCGGGGGTCAAATTCAGATCTGCGCGGATGTCGCCCGCAACATTCTCATTCAGGTAGGCCACCAGCGGAGTGCCGGCGGGAACGTTCACGGTTTTGATGGTCTTGGCAGTGGCATTGTTGCCGTTAAGCACACGACGAACCGTCAGCTGATAGGTAACCTCGGTCCACTTGGCGACAGCGGTGGCGTCGGCGCCCAAGGTATAGATTGTGCCTGCTTCAATATAGTCATTGCCAATGTACCAGCCTGCAAAAGTGCAACCGTCCTTGCTGGGTACGGGCAGCGTGCCGATGGCCGCTCCCTGCTTCACTTCCAGCAGAGACATGGACATGCCACCGATGGTACCGCCATTGGCGTCAAAGGTCAGCTTGAAAGTTGCGCCGGTCTCAGTGGCACCACACTCTTTGCAGACACCATTGACATAGGTATGCTTACCGGTAGCGGGGATTTCAGCGCCCTTGGCAAGCACTGCGCCACAGTCCATGCAGACCGTGTCAGCTTCCTTACCGGGCTTCACACAGGTAGCGGCAAACGCAGTATCGGCCTTGGGGCCCTGGTTGGTGTGGGGGCAGGCGTATTTGCAAACAGTGCAGACACCGTTCGCATCAAAGCCGTGGGTATTCCTTGCGACCTCCTGGCCTTCCAGCTCGCAGCCCGCAACATGGCAGACCTGCCAGTGACCAGCTGCGTCAGAGCTCCAAACCTCGGCCAGATGGTCGGCGGTATGGGGAATCTTGCTTTCTGCGGGGGGATCCTCCTGAGGGACTTCAGCGCCGCCATCAGCAGGGGTTGCCGGGTCACCAGCTGCGGAACCGCCATCAGCAGGGGTTGCCGGGTCACCAGCTGCGGAACCGCCCTCAGGCATACCCTCAATATCAGCAGCGAACGCCTGGAAGGGAAGTGCGGAAACCAGCAGGATTGCTACCAGCAGAAGACTGAGCAGCTTTTTGCTTACTGTTTTCATTTGTTTTTCCTCCTAAAAATGTTTTTACAAATTGAGGCCGGATAACTGCACGGATAGGTACACTCTCGGGCGCTCTGATTTATAGACGTATTATATATGCTTTTCCTCGATTCGTCAATAGGGTATTTACAAAAAATTACAAAATAAATTACAAAATTATTTCAGCTTGTTGCCGTTTTCTTTCTTTTCAATGTGATTATACATCATTTCCCGTGCTTTTTCAACAACAAAATTACGGTTTTTTCTCTCAAATCCAAATTATTAAGATTTTTGTAACATTCCAATTACTTCTCCACAAGCTGTGGATAGCTGCCTTTTTTGGTAACAAACGGTAACAAAAGCCCCTTCCCGGGAAACTGGAAGGGGCAATTTGGCCGCCGGGAGCCCCGGCGGCCAGAAGAAGAAAAGACATGCACATATTGGCTTTGCTCAGCAAATTGTAATTTGAAGCGCAGGGCGCTTCACCCCAGTTCGCACGGGGGTGGTCAGTAATTACCGCATAAGTTTCGCCCGGTAACGTTTTCTGGGCAGAACGTTGAGTGGTAATGG
>JAETOP010000076.1 GCA_021771675.1 Oscillospiraceae bacterium
CAATCAAAGTATGGAAAAAGGCGGAATACTTTGTGTATTTCCCTTTTTCCAAACTGAAGAGTGGGTACAAAAGATCCGCCGAAACCCGCAGCTCCTATTGTGCGGTGTTGCCTTAGGTAAAGGCTTCTGAGCAAAGGCTCCCCCTGTGTAAGGGGAGCCTTTCCCAAAAGCCGTCACACTCCACCATTCAACGCACTGCTCCTATTTGACGTCCCCCAGCGGGCGGGGTCATGACCCCGCCCTACGGGCATCTCATTAAATTACAATTTGCCGCTCAAATCGATTCGCTCTGGAATACCCAGCAGCTCCAAATCCTCTTCCCGGTGGGTGATGAGAATCAGGGTGCGGCCCCGGCGGTACCGGCGGATGACGGCGGCGGCCCGGAGGCGGCTTTCTTCGTCCAGGCCGGTGAAGGGCTCGTCCAGCGCCAGCAGCTTTCCCGCCTTCGCCAAAGCCCTGGCCAGGGCGGCCCGCCGGGCCTCACCCCCCGAGAGGGTGGACACCGGCTGCTCCATGCAGCTCTCCAGGCCCAGCTCTGCCAGAAGCTTTCGTGCTTCCTGGCACTGTGGCGCCGCCATGGTGATGTTTTTTACAGCGGACAGCTTTGGAAAGAGCCGATCCTCCTGAAACAGGGCGGATTTACCCTCCGGCACTCCCACAACCTCTCCTTCATCCGGTTTTTCCAGACCCAGAATCAGCCGCAGCAGGGTGGTCTTCCCTGCCCCGGAGGGGCCCATCACCCCCAGACTGCCGCCATCGGGGATAACCCGGGAGAAATGGGAGAAAAGCAGCTTTTCCCCATAGCGCTTTGAAATATTCCGCAGCTCCATCAGCGCCCCTCCCCTTTTTTCAGCAGCCAGCCAAGGCAGCGGGTAAAGACCCACTCAAAGCCCAGGCTGAGCAGCACAATCGCCAGCGTCCAGGCGAACAGATCTCTGATTTCCAGATACACCTTGGCGTCGTACAGCATTCCACCTACGCTGCCTCCGCAGACCCCGATGACCTCGGCGGCCACCCCCGCCTTCCAGCACAGCCCCAGGGCGGACCGGCAGCCGGAGAGGCAATAGGGCTCCAGGGCGGGAAGATAGATGCCCCGCACCCGGTTCCACAGGCTCATGCGGAACACCCGGGCCATTTCCAGCAGCTTCTCGTCCGCCTCCCGCAGCCCTTGCAGGAAATTGGCATACAGCACCGGCAGCACCATCAAAAAAGAGATAAAGGTGCTCAGCCGCCGGCCGGAGAGCCAGAGCAGGGCGATGACAATGAAGGAGGCCACAGGCACCGCCTTCACCGCCGCCATATAGGGCTGAATCAGCACCCGGACCACCGGAAACCTTGCCCCCAGGGCCGCCAGCAGCAGCGCCAGGCAGAAGGCCAGCAGGAAGCCCAGGGTGATTCTGGAAAAGGTGAAGCCCACCGCCTGCCAGAATTCCCGGGTGACCATCAGCTCCAGCAGCCGCCCCGCCACCTGAACCGGGCCTGCCAGCAGCAATTCATTATCCAGCAGTACCGCTGCCAGCTGCCACACGATCAGGGCCAGAAGGCCGGAAAGGAGCTTCCCCTTATTCCGCTCCATAGTAGAAGTCGCTCCCGGGGAGCTCCCCTCCCACCGCCTTTGGGTTCTCCCCAAAGATCACCTCCAGGCAGCCGGAAAGGGCCTGCTTCATCCTCTCCCCTGTCAGGCAGACCAGATTGCAGTCCGGGATGGCCCTCTGGGCCACGGAGGCCTTGATGATGCCGTAATTCTGGCAGAGCTGGGCGGCTTCCTCCGGATGCTCATTGACCCAGGCCACACTCTTCTCCAGTTTCTCCAGGAAGGCCTCCACCCCCTCCGGGTTCTGCTCTGCAAATTCCCGCCGGGCCATGACCACCGCAGTGGTGCACAAGCTTCCGTTGTCCAGCGCCTCCCACGCCTGGGAGATGGACAGGGCCACCCGGAACCCCTCCCCCAGCTGAGAGGCAGCGGCGGTGACATAGGGCTGGGGCAGCATGGCGATACCCTCCTGCGCTTGGTTCAGCAGGGCCACCACCTCCCCAGGCTCGCTCTTCCACTCTATCGTCACATCCCGGTCCGGGTCCAGAGAGTTCTGGCTCAGCACATACCGGAGGAAATACTCCGGGGTGGAGCCCTTACCAGTGGCATAGATGGTCCGGCCCTTCAAATCCGCCAGGGTGTGCACCTCTTCTGTGTTGTATTCGCCGATGTACAGCACCCCCAGCACATTCACCGCCAGCACCACCGCCTCGCCCCCGGTCTTATTATAAAGCGTGGCCGCCAGATTGGCGGGGACGGAGGCAATGTCCACCTGCCCCTGGAGAATCCTGGGCACCAGCTCGTCGGCAGTACCCAGAATCACCGGCTCGTAAGACTCCTGCTCCAAAAGCCGCACCATGCCCATGGCCGTGGGGCCGGTGAGGGCTCCCACCCGAACGGCCTCCCCCTGGGCGCAGACCGGCAAAGCGGCAAAAACGCTCAACGCCAGCAGAATGCAAATCAACCTTTTCATATTTTTCTCCTCTCTCCGGGCGCACCGGAGCAGCGTTTTAAATGCAGACAAAGTAGATAACAATCATAACGGTTCCCCAGACGCCAAAGATAATGGGGCAGCCATAGGCATCCGATTTTTTGATATTGTCCCATCTGATGTCGTTAGGCGTCATTTTCCGGCGGTGAGCACTTTGAAGGGAGCAGTAGATATGCTTCCAGCGCCGGGTATATCCAATGAAATCATACAGAGCAAGCAGAACAAATCCGATGCCCATCGCCAGCAGCCCAGCTTCATTGTTGAACAGCACCGGCAAAAGCGCCAGGGCAATCGGGTAGACATATCTGTCCATGTAGGCCAGGGCAATCACCCCGGAATTGCGGGAGGCTCTTTTGCCCTTTCTTTTACGCATCTGTTATCTCCCTTCTCAGTTCCTCCGCAAGATACAAATCGCTCATACAGTGCAGATCGGAAACGCCGTCGCGAATCAGCCGGTAAAGCTCAGAGCGGTAGAAAAAATCCAGAGCCGTATCCAATGAAATGTTCTGCTGCCTGGCAAACATCTGGACAATGCGGCAATATTTTTTTTGAAGCAGGATGGGATTTGCGTTCATACCCGTTCACTCCCTTCAAAGGCAAGCAGCGCCAGAGCTTTTTCCGTACGGAAGCAAAGCTGCAAATTCGGTTTTTCGTACCGCAGGCGGCGGATGGCTTCCGTTTTGTCGATCAGGCCATCGAAGAACAGCTCCACGGTGTTGAATAGCCTGTCGTTGGCGACGCCGCCCACAACCAGATCAAAGTCCGTTGTGTCCTTCCCGGTACGGCAGCTTAGAATGAAGTCCAGCCATTCCTCGGTGTAGGCGTCAAATTTCAGCACCTTCAGCTGAGCTTCCCGGCCGTCCTCAAAGCGATAGCGGGAAACGACCCCGTCCTTTCCCCTGCGCCGGAACCTGCCGCACCATTTTTCCGCCTGTTCGTAAATGGGTGTCACATAAAACCCAGGCCCAAAATCCACGTTTGCCCGGGAGTGGGCTAAATCCGGCCGGGGTATTTCCAGGTAGGAACCGTGGTAAAGAATCATACGTCCAGCCCCCGCTCTTTCATCACATTCAGAAGGTCCTCTACGATATATTCCCGGCTCTGGGTGTGCAGAACCTCATATTCCGGCACAATGTAGCCGTGCAGGATGTCACTTTTTTCTGTAAATGCCTGATAGACCTGCTCTCCGGCGGTGCCCAGCGCCGCGGCAACGCTTTCAATACAAAAAATGGCAAATTCCAATTCTCTGGAATTTTTAATGCTTCTCTCCGGCAAGATCCTTCCAGCCCCTTTCCCGCTTTCTGGTGTATATCATACCACACAAAGCAAAAAAAGGACAGAGGCAAAATGCCGCTGCCCGAAAGTTTCCCCTGCTGTCAAGTGCGCCCCGTAGCCGCCTGGGAAAAAGAGCCCGCCGCAAAGTGAAAGCTTTGCGGCGGGCATCTTTTAAATTTCCTTGTACATGGCGGTGGCATCGTCCTTGCGGACGTTTTCCGCCACCTGCAGAACCTCCACGGCCACGGTGCGGCCGCCCATGGAGATTTCGATTTTGTCCCCCACTTTCACGTCATAGCTGGCCTTGGCGGCACGGCCGTTGACGCTGATGCGGGCGTTGTCGCAGGCCTCGTTGGCCACGGTGCGCCGCTTGATCAGACGGGAAACCTTCAGGTATTTGTCCAGGCGCATCTTATTTGCTCAGAGCGTCCTTCAGAGTCTTGCTGGCCTTGAAGCCGGGCACCCGGGAAGCGGCAATCTCCATGGCCTCGCCGGTGTGGGGGTTGCGGCCCATGCGGGCTTCCCGCTCCTTCACCTCGAAAATACCGAAGCCACTGAGCTGCACCTTATCCCCCTCCACCAGGGCGGCAGTGATGGCATCGATGGCGGCGTTCAGGGCCTTCTCGGCATCCTTCTTGGTCAGGCCGGAGCGCTCGGCGGCGGCGGCAATCAGTTCGGTCTTATTCATTATGATTTCCTCTCTTCATTTCAAAGTCAGACGGGGTAATACCCTCCATCTGCGTTAGGGAAGCTCTGATGAAATCACCTGGCTCCAGGGAATCGCAGCTAAGCTAATTGCGTCAGAGCTTCCTTAAGTTTTACAAGCTGAAATAGATTAACATAATTTATTTCAAAAAGCAAGTCTTTTCTTTCTAAAACTCACAGTTTCAACAGTTTCGCAATTTTCTCCCCCTTGGGCAGCAACAGGCAGTCCTCTTTGGTGATGACCTTGAGCACCACAGCGGCCACCAGATACACACCGATACCCACGCACACCGGAGCTACGGCCAGCAGGACCCGGCTGGTGACCCCCAGCATGGACATATCCCACCAGCACAGCCACACCGCCACGCCCATCACCAGGGAAGCAAGCAGCGGGCGAACCAGATTCTTGAGGATGTGGGGCGGGTCCTCCACCAGGGAGCGGATGGAGAAGATGTTCAGGATGCAGATCACCACATAGCTGAGAAGCGTGCCGATGGGGGTGCCCACGATGCCGATGGCAGGATTGCCGGTGAGCACATACACCACAATCAGCTTCAGCACACTGCCGATGAACATATTCACCACCGGTCGATTCACATTGCCGTGGGCCTGCATAATGGCGGTGGTTACCAGTACCAGGGCGTTGAACACAATAGAGATGCCCAGCACGGTCATCATCTGGGTGGCCAGCTCCAGCCGCTCCCCGGTGTAGCCTCCCAGCAGGGCGGTGATGGGCTGGGCCAGTACCGTCAATCCCACGGCACAGGGCATGGAGAAGATGCCGGTAATCCGGATGGCGGATTCCTCGGTGAGCCGGGTCTGGCGGTATTTTTTCAGGGTAATCTGGGCGGTGATAGCGGGGATGATGCTCACCGTAATGGGGGTGATGAAGGCGCAGGGCATGTTATAGATGGTCTGGGTCATCACATGGACGCCCCGCATGATGTCCGCCGCCTCCTGGCTCACCCCAGAGCCCAGCAGCCGCCCCATGTAGATTTTGCTGGACAGAGAGGTAACGATGGAGAGGATGGTGGAGCTGAGAGTGATGGGGACGGCGATTTTCAGCAGCTCCCGGGCGGTGGCCCGGGTGGACTTTGGGGTATCCCCGGCTTCCGGCAGGCTCCGGTAGCTCCTGCGGAACCGGCTCCACAGATACGCCACCGACACCAGGCAGCTGGCCGTGACACCCAGGATGGCGCCGCCCGCCGCCAGAGGGATGCTGGCCGTGGCCTTCAAAATCAGCACGGCTGCCAGCATTCCCACAATCAGCTTGGTCACCACCTCCAGCACCTGGGAGACAGCGGTGGGAATCATGTTGCTCTGTCCCTGGAAAAAACCCCGGTAGGCACTCATCACGCAGATCAGCAGCACACAGGGACCCAAAAAGCCGATGGCGGCCCAGGCGTCCGGCTGGTTCCAGAAGTCGGCCAGCTGGCGGCAGAACACCGTCATCAAGAGGCTGCCGGTGATGCCCAGAATCAGGAACAGCCTCCGGGCGGTGGCATAGACCTGGCGAACCTGGCCGTAATGCTCCAGACTGCTGGCCTGGGAGATCATACGGCTCATAGCCACAGGCAAGCCCGCTGTGGAAACCATTAAAAGGACGTTGTAAATCTCATAGGCGGTGCTGAAATAGCCGAAGCCCTTCTCCCCGATGATGGCGTTCAGTGGAATCTTGTACAGCGCCCCCACCAGCTTGACGATCACCGTTGCCATGGCAAGCAGGGCGGTTCCCTGCAAAAAGTTTTGCTTCTTCTGCGCTTCTGACATGGTAGGCCTCCTCAGTTGTTGATTTGATCCTTCTGGAAGAGCTTGGGAATGGCCTCCTCCGTCAGTTCCCGCACCACCCGGTTCAGGTCAATGGTGGGGAAGACCCCGTTCTGGTAGAGGATTTTGCCTCTGACCATGGTCATAGCCACATCCCCGCCCTTGGCGGAGAACACCAGGCCGTTCAGCACATTATGACAGGGCATCAGATGGGGGGCGGTGAAATCCACCAGGGCCAGGTCGGCATCCATGCCCACCTGAAGCATACCGCACTCGGCGCTTCTGCCCTGGGCCTGAGCGCCGCAGACCGTAGCCATCATCAGGGCAGCGGAGCTGGGCAGGGCCGAGGCGTCCTGCTTTTGAGCCCGAACGGACAGGGAGGCGCCCCGCATCACCTCGAACATGTCCAGGTTGCCGGTCTCCACCGCTCCGTCGGTGCCCAGAGCCACATTCATGCCGGACTGGACGCAGTCCAGAATTGGGGCGCTGCGCATACCGTTTTTGGCGGCGGCCAGGGGCAGCGCCACGGCGGTGGCCTTCTTTTTCCCCAGGAGTCTCTGCTCCATGGGCTCCAGATAGCCGCACCCGGCGGCGGTGGCAGGAACATTGAACAAGCCGTGGCAGTTTAGCAGCTCCCCGGGGTTCATGCCGGTGCGCTCCAAACACTCCTCCACCTCTCCCGGAGTCTGGGCCAGATGGAGCTGAATCCCCAGGCCCTTCTCGCTGGCATAGCCCAGCAGGCCCTCCCAGAGTTTGTAGTTGCTGGTATACTCGGCGTAGATACCGGCGTCGATTTTGATTCTTCCCGCGTCGAAGCCGTTCCATTTCTCCGTGATCCGCACCAGCTCCCGGCACTGCTCGTCGGTGTCGAAGTCAAAGTCCTCATTCTGGTCGATGAAGCGATAGCTGGACAGTGCCAGATTGGCCTTGATGCCGGACTCCGCCACCGCCCCCGCCGTGGCGTCCGGATAGTAGTACAGGTCGGACACGGAGGTGACGCCGAAGCGCAGGCACTCCGCAATGGAAAGCAGGGCCGCCGCCCGGGCACACCGGGAGTCCATTTTGGCCTCCCTTTTCAGCAGCTCCTCCAGAGCCTGGGCATTGCCCAGATCGTCGGTCATGCACCGCAGCACCGAGGTTGCCAGATGGGTGTGGCAATTGACAAGTCCAGGCATGGCCACCATGCCGGTGCCGTCAATCACCGTTTTGGGAGGCTCCTTGGGGGCAACCTTACCCAGGGAGACGATTTTTCCCCCGTCAATGCCGATGTAGGCCCCGAAGAGCACCTCCATCTTTGGATTCATGGTCACCGCAGTGACATTCGCAATCAATGTATCCACAAGCATGTCCTTTCCAATTGCTTTCCACCATCGGGGAATGGAGGAAATTTACAAAAGTTCAAAAAGCTCCCGCTTCTGCTCCAGCACCCGGTCAATCTGCTCCATGTACTGCTCCGGGAATTTGGGGTTGTGGAAGCGGCGCAGGGTGCCGTCGGGCAGGTTAACCTTGTTCATGCCGCCGCCACCCAGAGAGAGAATGGTGTGAATCTCTTCCATCATGTAGATGTTGTACAGGCAGTCCATCCCATCCCGGCTCCATCCCACATTCTCAAAAGAGCCGGACATGTATTTCTGACGGTACAGATAGTAGGGCTTGTAGCCCAGGGCGGAAAGAGTGCGGCCCGCATAGTCCACCATCCGGGTCACCTCCTGGGCAGCGGGCAGCCGCTCCCGGTGTTCAAACAAATCCGCCCCCTTTTTCAGCGCCAGGGTATGGACGGTAATGTTAGAGGGGTTCAGGGAGGCCACGGCGTCCAGGCTCCGGCAGAAACCGGCGTAATCATCCTCCGGCAGGCCTGCGATCAAATCCATATTGATGGCCCGGAAGAGCGCCTCCTGGGCCTGTCGGAAGGCTCTTACAATGTCCTCCCCCCTGTGGGGCCGCCCGCAGGCTCGGAGAACGTGGTCCTCCATGGTCTGGGGGTTGATGCTCATCCGGTTTGCCCCGTGGTCATGGATGACCCTCAGCTTCTCCAGGTCCAGGGTGTCCGGCCTGCCTCCTTCCAGAGTGTATTCCAGACACGCCGACAGGTCGAAGGCATTCCCAATGGCATCCATCAGCCGCCCCAGCTGAGAGGTGGACAGGGTGGAGGGCGTGCCCCCGCCTATGTAGATGGTACGCACCCGGCGGCCGGATTTTTCCAACAGAGCGCCGGTAACTTCAATTTCTTTTAACAGGGCTTCCAGATAGGGCTCCAGCAGCTCGGTCTTTCTCCCCACCGTCCGGCTGACAAAGCTGCAATAGGTGCAGCGGGTGGGACAGAAGGGGATGCCCACATACACGGAGATGTCCCGCTTTTCCAGCAGGTTCACCGCCTTCACCGTGGACTCCGAACAGGCAACCGCCAGCGCCCGCCGCTCCGGGGTGACAAAATACACATCCCGCAGCAGCGCCTCGGCGCTCTTGGGTGTCCCCCCTTCCAAAAGGTGCCTGGTGGTGAGCTTGGTGGGCCGAACCCCGGCCAGAGCCCCCCAGGGCGGCGTCACGCCGAGCAGCTGAACCGCCGCCAGATAGACGCTCTGCTGCAAGGCCCTGCGGCGCAGGCGGACGGTTTCCTCTTCGGTTTTCAGCCGCCGGACAGCTTGGGCGGTTTTTCCATCCAGAGTGATGGCGGAGCGAACCGTGATCCAGGTCTTTCCCCGGCGCAGGGAGGAAACCGCTTCCAAGGGGGTATTTTCCGGGAACAGCGACAGCAGCAGCTGTTCCACGGCATAGCGGTCATCATGACCGGAAAGGGTCAGCTTCATGGCATTGGGACTCCTTTTATTCTCCGAAATAGGGGTTATGTCTGCGCTCCCAGGCCAGGGTTGACTCTTCTCCGTGACCGGGAAGCACCCGGTAGTCTCCGGGCAGGGCCGCCAGGGTCTTCAGGGAAGTGCGCATCTGCTCCCGGCTACCCCCGGGAAAATCCGTCCGGCCGCAGCTGCCCCGGAACAATGTATCCCCGGAGAACATGGTATCTCCTGTCAGCAGGCAGACGGAGCCGGGGGTGTGCCCCGGGGTGGGAAGCACCCGGAAGGTCAGCCCCGCCAGGTTCAGTGTTCCCTCCTTCGGATAGGTGTGGGTGTAGAAGAGCTTGCCGGCAGTCATCATGGGGGGCAGGCCCAGATCGGCGCCGCCCAGATACACCTGGCAGTCCGTCTCGGCGGCAATGTCTCTCACCGCCCCCACATGGTCAAAATGGCCGTGGGTCAGCAGGATTGCCTCCACCTCCAGCCCCTTGGCGTTTACGGTAGCCAAAATCCCCCCCGCCTCATATCCCGGGTCGATGATGCAGCATTTTTTGTCCTGCCAGACCACATAGCAGTTGGTCTGGTAATCCCCCAGCGTCAGGGTCATGATCTCCATGGAGCTTCCTCCTTTGCTCGCTCTATTGTGTGCTTTCTTTGGCAAATTGTAATTTAGCAGTGCATTGAATGGTGGCGGGGAAAGGCTTCTGAGGGAGGCTCCCCTGTGTAAGGGGAGCTGGCACGGCGTAAGCAGTGACTGAGGGACTGTGCAGTGATATGTCGCATATTCACATTCCGTTGGGCGAAGAGGGACTGCTTTACCACAGAATCGGCATTCTCATAAACGCCAGCAAAATTCCTGCTAATTTCCCTATTTTTGACCATATTGGCTACCTTTCCACATTGGTTTGTGACAGTATTTAGGTGCCTGCTGTACAGTCCCCCAGTCAGCTTCGCTGACAGCCCCCCTTACACAGGGGGCCTCCCTCAGAAGCCTTTCCCCTTCACCACTCAGCATTCTGCCCAGAAAGCGTTATCGGGCTGAGTTCGGGGGTGATGACTACACACTCGCCCCGTGCGCATTGGAGTGAAGCGCCCTGCGCTTCAAATTACAATTTGCCGGGCAGCCGGATTCCGCCAGGAAGCTTCTTGCCCGCCGATGGACTATGGGCGGCGGGTGCTCATCAGCTGGTCGGTGTCCAAAATCAATGTCACTGGGCCGTCGTTCAAAGACTCCACCTTCATGTCCGCCCCAAAGCGGCCATGCTGGGGCGGGTATCCCAGCTCCTCACAGACCGCAAGGAACTTCTCATACATGGCCTCTCCCAGCTCCGGCCCGGCGGCCTCGGCAAAGCTGGGGCGGCGGCCCTTGCGGCAGTTGCCGTAGAGGGTGAACTGGCTCACCACCAGCACCGCTCCCCCCACCTGGTCCAGCCCCAGATTCATTTTTCCATTTTCGTCCTCAAATATCCGCAGTCCCAGGGCCTTTTCCGCCAAAATGCGGCATTCCCTCTCCGTATCCTCCGGGCCCACCCCCAGAAGGATGAGAAACCCCCGGTCGATTTTGGCCACGGTCTCGCCGTCGATGGCGACGCTGGCATATTTCACTCTGGTTAAAACCGCTCTCATATCAATTCTGTCCTCTCCGGGAGCCGGTGACGTCCCGTATGTTCAGCAGCCGGTTTCTTACCGCTTCCAGCTCCGCCACGTTCTTTACCTCGAAGCGGATCAGGCAGGTGCTTCTGCCCCCGGGCAGATCCTTGGCGCTGAGCTCCTTCACCCGAACCCGGGCGGTGGTCAATACCGTGGCCACGTCCAGCACAATGCCGTCCCGGGTCAGGCAGTCCAGCTCCAGGGTGGTCTCGAAGGGCTGCTCCTCCTGGGAGGCCCAGCGCACCCGCACCCAGCGGGCAGCCTGCCGGGGGTCTTCCCGGTTCTGGGCGTTGGGGCAGTCCGCCCGGTGGACGGAGACGCCGTAGCCCTTGGTGATGAAGCCAACGATGGAATCCCCAGGAACGGGGGTGCAGCATTTGGCAAATTTAATCATGCAGGAGTCGATGTCCTCCACAATGACCCCGTTCACCCCATGGCGGTTCTGCTTCACCGCCTCCGAGTCCGGATTTAAGCGCAGCGGGCTTACATTTCGCTCGTTGCTCTGGGCCTTCAGGGCCCGGGAAACGTCGTCCCGAATCCGGCCCACGGCCTTCACGGCGGTGAGGCCGCCATAGCCGATGGCGGCGTACATATCATCCCAGCTATCAAAGGCCAGCTTTTTCAGCAGATGGGGTTCCAGCTCCGGGTCGCTGAGGGCGGACAGGGACAGCCCCACCCGCTTCATCTCGGATTCAAAGGAGGCCTTGCCGTGGACAATGTTCTCCTCCCGCTTCTCCTTTTTGAACCACTGCTTGATTTTTGTTCGGGCCTGGTTGCTGTGACAGATGTTCAGCCAATCCCGGCTGGGGCCCTTGGCGGTTTTGGAGGTAATGACCTCCACAATATCGCCGTTGGTCAGGGGCGTGTCAATGTTGGCGATGCGGTTATTCACCTTGGCGCCGATCATGGAGTTGCCCACCCCGGAGTGGATGGCGTAGGCAAAGTCAATGGGGGTGGAGCCGGAGGGCAGGGAGACAATCCGGCCCTTGGGGGTGAAGACGAAAACCTCGTCGTCGAACATGTCAATTTTCAGGGACTGGACGTATTCCTCCGCATCCGCATCCTGCTGGCTTTCCAGCAGGCGGCGAACCCACTCAAAGTCCTTCTCCGTGCCGGAGCCGGTGCCCTGTTTGTATTTCCAGTGGGCGGCAATGCCGTATTCGGCGGTTTCGTGCATGTCCCAGGTCCGGATCTGCACCTCGAAGGGAATGCCCTCGGAGCCGATGACGGTGGTGTGCAGCGACTGGTACATGTTGGGCTTGGGGGTGGAAATGTAGTCCTTAAACCGGCCGGGCACCAGGTTGAACAGGTCGTGGATGTGGCCCAGCACGTTATAGCAGTCGGGGATGGAGTTGACAATCACCCGGAAGGCATAGATGTCGTAAAGCTGATCCATGGTCTTGTCCTGGGCCACCATTTTCCGGTAGATGGAATACACGTGCTTGATTCGCCCGTAGGTGGTGTTCTGGATGCCCATGGCGTTGAGCCGGTCGGTGATCTTAAACTGGATGGACTGCATGAATGCCTCGTCCTTTTCCCGGTGGGCCTGCAAATAATTGGTAATTTCTGTATATTCCTTGGGGGCTAAGTACCGCAGACTGGTATCCTCCAGCTCCCATTTCATCTTCTGCATGCCAAGCCGGTGGGCCAGTGGGGCGTAGACGTCCATGGTCTCCTTGCATTTGATGATCTGCTTGGCGGGAGTCTGGTACTGCATGGTGCGCATGTTGTGGAGCCGGTCGGCGATCTTGATGAGCACCACCCGGATATCCTTGCTCATGGCCATAAACATCTTCCGGAGGTTCTCCATCTGGGCCTCCTCGGTGGAGGAGAAATTGGCCCGGGTCAGCTTGGTGACGCCCTCCACCAGCTCGGCCACCGTGACGCCGAAGAGCTTTTCGATCTCCTCATGGGAAGCGTCGGTGTCCTCGATGCAGTCATGGAGCAGAGCTCCCAGGATGGCATCCTGATCCAGGCCCATCTCCACCACAATCTGCGCCACCGCCAGAGGGTGGATGATGTAGGGAGAGCCATCCTTGCGCTTCTGCTGCCGGTGCTTGTCATCGGCATAGTGGACGGCCTTATCGATCATATCCATGTCCGCAGTGGGCATTCTTCTGGCAATAGCGGCACACATGGAGTCATAATGTTCTTCAAAGGTTTCCATTGTAGATCAACTCTCTTTCGGCACGGAGCGCCCCCGCCTCCGGTGGGGCGGGATATGTTTCTTCCCCTGGGGGAAGTTTATGGATTCATCCAGTGCAGCAGCAGCTGCATGGTAGCGCTTTTGTTCAAATCCGCCTTCTGGGGGCCGGGGGTGAGGCGGATGGTGATGTACTTGCGGGAGCGGCGCTGCTGCAAAAGGCCCACATCCCGGAAAATATCCAGGCAGGTCATCAGCTGCTCCAGTTCCATAGGCTTTCCGGACCAGCGAACCACCTTCCGACACAGACACACAGGAGAGTCCTCAATGGTATCCCCCTGCACCGAAGCCAGATACCGCCACACCGTGGCCAGCACACTTCGGCTGGGGGCAAGAAGTTTCGCCTCCTCGGGGGTGAGGCTGCCGTTCAGCAGTGCCCGGTAGTGGATGGTCTGGGTGCCGCAGGGGACTGCGCAGCTGGGACGGATGTCTACCACGTTCAGCTGCAAAAGCCGCTCTCCCTGGTAAAGATTCACCTGGGGCTGGAAGGCCACATCCACCAGCTCCCCGGGATGGATGTTCACCGCTTCGTTACTCACGGAAAAGAAAATGGCGTTGAAGAACTGCCGCTCCCGCCGCAGCCGCAGCCGCATATGCTTTCCGCCGCCCACCATATTCACCCGCTCCACCGTCAGTCCGGGGAGCATCAGCACCGGCTTGGGGCAGCCGCTTCCGGTGGGCTCCAAAAGCTCCAATGCATCAAACTCCGAAAGGGTCATCAGCTCCGGCGGAGCCACGCAGTCAACTTCCAGACTGGTGCGCAGTGTCTCCCCGGCAAAATAGGCTGCCGCCAAGGCGTTGACCTGGCGCCGGAATTCCGGGATATTGTTTCGTGAGATGGTAAAGCCCGCCGCCAGCTCATGACCGCCGTAGCTTTCCAGCAGATCGGACAGGGCGGTAAGGGAGGCAAAGAGGTTGAAGCCCCCGTGACTCCGGGAGCTGGCCTTGCCGTGCTCCCCGTCCAGGCAGATCAGAAAGGTGGGACAGGCGTATTCCTCGGCAATGCGGCTGGCCACAATTCCCACCACCCCCTGATGCCAGCCCTCATCCGCCAGCACAATGGCGTCGGGGGACTGGTCGTGGGGCAGCATGGACACCGCCTGATGGTAGATTTCCGACTCGATTTGCTGGCGCTGCCGGTTCAGCTCGCACAATCCCTTGGCGGCCTGGGCAGCCCGCCCCGGATCCTGGGTCATGAACAGCTCCACAGCCAGGTCGACCTGACCCATCCGCCCGGCGGCATTGATCCGGGGAGCCAGGGAGAAGCCGATGGAGACGGCGTTCAGGGAATCGGGGGTGCACCCGGACTCCTTCATCAGGGCCGCCAGTCCCAGCCGGGGATTACGCCGCATCATTTCCAGCCCCCGGGAGACAAAGACCCGGTTCTCCCCCACCAGGGGAATCACATCCGCCACAGTGCCCAGACAGACCATATCCCCATACTTTGAAAGCACCTGCTCCGTGTCCCCACTGAGTGCGCAGGCCAGCTTAAAGGCCAGGGCCACACCGGAAAGGCACCGGTGGGGATAGGTGTCGCCGGGCTTATGGGGATCCACAACGGCCACTGCCCGGGGAAGCTGCTCCTTGCACTCGTGGTGGTCGGTGATAACAAGCTCCATGCCCAGCTGTGAACAGAGCTCCGCTTCCTCCACAGCAGTGATGCCGCAGTCCACGGTGATGATGAGCTTCACCCCCTGGTCGTGGAGACTGCGAATGGCAATGGGGTTCAGGCCGTAGCCCTCCTCCAGCCGCCCGGGGATGTGGCTGACGCACTCCGCCCCGCAGCTGCGCAGGAAATCCGTTAACAGACAGGTGGCGGTGATGCCGTCCACGTCGTAGTCTCCAAATACGGCGATTTTTTCGTGATTTCTAACGGCCATGCCCACCCGTCCCGCCGCTACATCCATCTGGGTCAGCAGGAAGGGGGATGGCAGTTCACAGTCACAGTCCAGGCAGGCGTGGGCCTCTTCTGCGGTCCTGATGCCCCTGGACGCCAGAATCCTGGCCACCAGCTCCGGATACCCACTCCGGCGTAAATTTTCCAATCCTTCCTGGTTCGGTCTCGATACGTTCCAAATTCCATATTTCACAGCAATACACATCCAAAAAGCTTTTCCCAGTATTATATCAAAAATAGTCGGGAAGCACAATACTTTTTTTCATTAGGAGCTGTTCGGGAATGAATCGGGCAAAAATGGCGAAGGATTTTCCGCCCGCCGCAAGGCGGAAAAGCGCTGCAATACTTTGTGTATTGTTAGCTTTGACAACGAAGCGGCAGGTGGAAAAGACGAGCCAGATTGTTCGATTTATTTCTGAACAGCTCCTTATTGCTCCTTCCAGGGTTCCGGAAGCATGGAAATCACGGTAATGGCCAGCATGGGCATGAGAAACATCCCCAGCAGGCCCCAGAGCCGGAAGCCGGTATACAGGGCGATAAGGGTCACCAGGGGGTCCAGTCCCAGCTGACGGCCCACCAGCTTTGGCTCCAGGAAGGAGCGGCTGAGGGCGGTGGCAGCATAGAGGCCCAACAGTCCCAGTGCCCGCCCCCCTTCCTTTTGCAGCAGGCACACCAGGCTCCAGGGCACCAGGATGGTTCCGGTCCCCAGAATGGGCAGGGCGTCCACCGCCGCCACCGCCAGGGCCCACACCGGGGCATATTCCACCCCCAGCAGGAAAAAGCCCAGGGTCAGAATCAGATAGGTAATGCCCAGCAGCTTCACCTGGGCAATCAGCCACTGCCCCGCCGTCTCCCGAAGCTTACGAAGAAATGTCAGGACGCCGTCAAATTTCCCCCGGGGCACCCGGGTCTGGAGCCAGCCACGGATTTTGGGCAGCTCTGCGGAGATCAGGAATGCGGACAGCACCGCCGTACCCACTCCCAGGGCACTGTTCGGCAGGTGGCTCAGTATATTCCCAGCAAAGGACAGGGCATACCCGGTAAACCGATCCAGCATCTCGGCGCCGCTGGAGAAAATCTGGGCCACGTTTCGCTGCAAAACCGACCGCACTCCGGGGGAAGTTCGCTGGGTCAGTTCCAGAAGCCAGCCTTGCAGAGCGTCCAGCCCGTCCCGGGCGGTGAGCTCCATCTGGGGCAGGATTCCCGCCAGGCTCCGAAGCTGCCGCAGCAGCAGGGCAAGCAGAATGGTCACCAGGGCGCACAGCAGGGCAAACACCGCCCCAACCCCGATTCCCGCCGCCGCCGACCGGGGAAGCCGAAGCCGCCCGCTGAGGAAGCGGACTCCCGGCTCCGCCATCAGGGCCAGTCCGCCCCCCAGCAAAAAGGGCATGGCCATGGGCAGCAAATACCGGCCCCCCAGGAAAACCGCCCCCACCGTCAAAAGCAGCCCCAGAAGCTTTTTTGTTTTCACCTGCATGGTTATTCCTCCCTTCTTGTGAAATGTTGAGATGAATTAGGAGTTAGGAATGAGGAATTAGGAATTGATGAAGCCCAGGAAATTGGTGTTTGAAGCGCAGAGCGCTTCACCCCAATGCCGCACGGAGATGGAAGTAATCGTTACCCCCGAACTCAGCCCGGTAACGTTTTCTGGGCAGAATGTTGAGTGGTGAAGTGTGACGGCTTCTGAGGGAGGCTCCCGAAGTGTAAGGGTAGCTGGCACGGCGAAGCCGTGACTGAGGGACTGTGCGTTAAAATGTTGCGTATTTGTATCCGGTTGGGCGAAAAGGAAATACCTTTTCACATTGGACTTTAAAAGCATTTTAGTGCCTGCCGTACAGTCCCTCAGTCAGCTTCGCTGACAGCTCCCCTTACACTTCGGGAGCCTTTGCTCAGAAACCGTCACACTTCACCATTCAACGCACCGCTCAAAGGCCGGTAGCTGGCGGGAGGCAGATTGCCTCCACTACGGGATAGCCGTAAGTGCCCACCATCCAACCCACTGCCGCAAAAGCGTCACCGGGCGGGTTAGGGCAAGAACGATAACCGGGCAGCTCCGTGCGAAATTGGCCGCGGGCCCTGCCCGCCCGGGCGGGTTAGGGCGAAAACGATGACAGACCAGCTTCGAGCGAATGATCAGCGGGCATTGCCCGCCCGCCAAACGCCAATCTGCCGAGCTGATAATAATTTCTCATTCCTAATTTCTCATTCCTAATTTCTCATTCCTAATTCCTCATTCCTAACTCATGAAATTGGGGTTGAAATTTCTAAAAAAAATGATAGAATACATGGTATGAGAACGTGTGTACACACAAGGCATACAATAGGAGGTCGCATATGACATCAAAACCGCGGTATTATCTGGTGGAGGAATCTGCCCTGCCGGAGGTATTCCTGAAAGTAGCGGAAACCAAGCGTCTGCTGTCCACCGGAGAGGCAACCACCGTGAATGAGGCTACCCGGATGACGGATATTAGCCGTAGCGCTTTTTATAAGTATCGTGACTCCGTCCTCCCCTTTCAGAGCATGATGACCGGCCGGGTCATCACCTTCCAGCTTCTGGTTCACGATGAGCCCGGGCGGCTCAGCGAAATTTTGGCCATTTTTGCCGAGGCCCAGGCCAATATTATGACCATCAACTCCATCGTCCCCACCAACGGCACCGCCGTCATCACCATCTCCGCCTCCACCATGGATCTGACCATCTCCATCGAGGATCTGATGGCCCGGCTGAACGCCACCCGTGGGGTTGTAAAAGCCGAGATTCTGGCCGGCTGATTTTCTGATTTTCTCCGCCCCCCTGTGGGGGCGGAAATTTTTTCTACACCCTTCGTCCCGGTTTGACATAGCATGGTGGCAGGAGGGATGAATCATGCGGATGGTTCTGAAATTCGGGGGCTCGTCACTGGCCAGTCCCCAGCTCATCTGTCAGGCTGCCAAAATCGGGGCGGCCATGGCAAAACAGGGAAACCAGGTGGTAATCGTGGTATCCGCCCAGGGGGATACCACCGATGAAATGATCCAGCAGACAAAAGCCTTTTCCCCCTGTCCGGAGCCCAGGGAGATGGATGCCTACCTCACCGCCGGTGAGCAGATGTCCGCCGCCCTGATGGCCATGGCCCTGCTGGAGCTCCGGACACCGGCAGTAAGCTTTACCGGCTTCCAGGCCGGAATCCATACCGACAGCTGCTTTGGCTGTGCCCGGATTCAATCGGTCTGTCCCACAAAAATTCAGGAAGCCCTGGATGACGGAAAAATCGCTGTGGTGGCAGGCTTTCAGGGCGTAGACTGTGACGGAAATCTGACCACCCTGGGCCGGGGCGGGTCGGATACCACGGCGGTGGCTCTTGCGGCGGCACTCCATGCGGACATCTGCCGCATCTACACCGATGTGGACGGGGTCTACGACCGGGACCCCCGGAAATGCCCCGATGCCCGCCGGTTCCGGCGCATCGGCTATAACCGGATGCTGGCCATGTCCCGTCGGGGAGCTCAGGTGCTTCATGACCGGTGCGTGGAGCTGGCCCGGGACAATCACATCCGGCTGGAGGTCCGCTCCACCTTTACCGACGTCCCCGGCACCATCGTGGGATAACATTAACATTCTAACCCCCCGGAGGTACTTCTATGCTATTCGTTTGGAAGAATTCTCCGGGGATAAATTGTGCTTATGAGCTTTATTCTGCAATGTGCTTATCGGTTTCACCCAGCAAGCAGATAAATTGCAATCCAGAAGCGAGTTGAACAGTGCCATGCGCCCTCGTGGGGAGTCTTGATTTGAAAAACCGATAAACGCATTCCAAAAAGCGGAAAAACTGCCGGAAACTTTTAGGGAGGCTCTGATGAAATCGGCAAGAGCTGTCGGCAAAAGATTCGCTGACCAGCCGTAGATGATTTATTCAGAGTTTCCCTTATACTAATTCTTGATAAAAAGATTTAATCAGCAGCGTAGGGATATTGGCGCAAGACAAGGCAGAGGAACGCAAGCCATACTGTATGTATGGCAAGTGACGATAACGCCGTATT
>JAETOP010000198.1 GCA_021771675.1 Oscillospiraceae bacterium
TCAACTATGGCTGTGAGGGCATCTACATCGACTGCTATCTGGCGGGTAAATTTGATGAATCCGGCCGGTTCAGGCTCCATGTGGGTACCCTGAAAACCCTGAGAAGGGATGTGGAGGCCGCCAAAATTATGGGTGAGCTGTGCGGCCTGCTGCTGCATTACGCAAGTGAATATGTCAACAGCAACCTCCACCGCTACACGCCGGACAAGGGCTTGGAGATGGAATATCAAAGACAGATTGAGCAGAAGGAGGAAACATAAAAGTCACATCGTGCGTGATATGGCGAAGAACGCTGTAGTGCTTCAGTTACTTACGAAATGATATAGGAGTGAGATAACTTTGAATGAGCCAAACAAAACCCCCGGTAAAATGGGGCTTCCCCGGGCGCTGGAACTGATCAATGCGCTGATCGACCATATGATAAACGATGAAGGCGGGCACTCCAGGCGGGTCATTGAAACCCTTCTGAATGTGGGATTTACCGCTGAAGAGCTGACCGAGAGCTTCTGCTTTCCCGCCGGCGATGTGGAAGATCTCCTGGCCGAGGAGGGGAGCTGCAATGACTGAGCTGCGAAAACCCACCCCCCGGCGCTGCAAGATTTTCAACTGCGACCGGCGGCGCGGCAGCTTCTGCTGTGCCGACTGCGGCTACAAGCGGAGCGGCAACTGCAAAAACCACTGCCTGAACGGCCCTGAGCGGTGCGGTCAGGCGGTATTACCGGAAAGCAAAGGAGAATTACAGAAATGACACTCAAAAATCAAGTTTGTGGCCGCTGCCATCAGCCTACGACAACAACTATCATGTCCATGTTCAATATGGATATGCTGTGCCCTGATTGTAAGAAGGCCGAAGAAAACCACCCGCTTTACAATCTGGCACGCCAAAAGGAGCGGGAAGCTCTCCTGCGTGGAGACCGCAACTTCCCTGGTATTGGATGGCCGCCAAAGGAACAGGAGGAGTCCAATGATACCTAAGATCACACAAAAGGTCCCAGCATTATGGAACAGTATTGGTGTGGGCACTGTGGCGCCGGCCTCCCCAATCCAAGTCAATTTCGGGGGAAAGTACCCAAGGAAACATGGAAATACTGCCCAATTTGCGGCGAGCCGATTGAGTACAATAAGGCGGAACACGTCCAATGGTCGGAGCAGAACTGCGAGCGGTGCGGTAGCTGGCTGATTATGAAGAAGGGGGACGGCCCTGGACCCTATTTCATAGCCAGCAGCGACTATGTGGGCACCCAAATTTGCCGCACCTGCATGGAGGAACACTGTGGGCAGACCAACTGCTTTCAGTGTGAGATCAGTCAACAGCCGGACTGTCCCTATGCCTGGATCAAAAAAAGTGTTTTAGAGCATGACGATAATTAACGATCAGGAGGAATTTCAGATGGACAAACAAGAAATGGTATATATCACGATTTTTCAGGCCCCCTTTGCGTCTCTGATCGAGCGTGGGCTTTATATGAAGATGTATGACCTCAATCACACATTCCAGGAGCAGGTGCCTGCGGAATATTACCTGGCGGCCTTCAAGGGCGCTATTGAGTGTCCGGCGCATCTTCCGGAGGACAGAGAGCAGCGCACATACAGGCTTCTGGAGCATGTGTTCACCGTCTTTAATACCAAGCATCCTGTCGGATACTGCGGACGCAGCCTGTCGGTAGGCGACGTTGTCAAGCTGGAAAATAAGCACTATCTGTGCGCGGGCTGCGGCTTTAAGGAAATTACCTTCGTGGCTAGCAAAGACCATCCGGCGGCAAATCCCACAGCTTGTCCCTTGGTGCTTCCCAATGGAACCGCACTTCAGGTTACTGTCTGTGGGAGCAAAGAAACGACATGTCCATGCATCAACATTGACCTTGTTGCTGCCGATGGCATCAAGGACCAGGTTTGCTTTGTGGAGTACAACCCGGATAG
>JAETOP010000199.1 GCA_021771675.1 Oscillospiraceae bacterium
CCGTCCTCAATGCGGGCGATGCGGAAATGGACGCCGCCCAGCCGGGTGCCGTCCGAGCTGGTCTTGATAAGGCGCAGGGCGGGCTTGGGGGTGTTGGTAAACACAAAGTTGGCGTTTTCGTCCGGGTTCACCTGCACCACGCGCACAGCGTCGTCCACCAGGTAGCCCTCCGGGGCCTCCAGCTCCCGAACTTCATATGCGCCGGGGGTCAGCTTAGACAGGTCAATCTCGCCGTTAATATCGGTGGTGAACTCCTGACGATAGGAGCCGCCCACCAGCTTGAACTCAAAGCGGACGTTGGGCAGGGATTTCATCGTCACGCTGTCCACCTTTACCAGATGGATGCCCGGCTTCAGGGAATTGAAAAAGACCAGTTCCCGCGTCTGCGTTTCACCGGCCTTCAACTCAATCTGCTGGGGGGTGCTGTTCACCACATGGGCGTCATCCGTTGCTACCTCTTTCACAAGATAGGTACCCGGTTCCAGGTCATACAGGAAAATCTCGCCGCTGGCGTTGGTGGTGTACTCCCCGAACAGGTCGCCGTCATGCCAGACCTCAAAGGTCACATCAGGCATGGGGGAATTGCTGGTCAGGTCGTACTTCAGAATACGCAGGGCGGGCCGCGCCCGGTTGGTGACGGTCAGTACGGGATCATCCTCCGTAGCCGGGTTATACGGATCAATGTGGATGCCATGGGGCGTTTTGTCCAGCACGTACCCGGCGGGGGCGGCGGTTTCCACGATTTCAATATAGGCTTCCTTGCGGATGCCGGTCACGCGGGCCTCGCCGTTGTCGTTGGTGGTGACGGATGTAATGAGTTTGCCATCCGCATACACATCAAAGGTGGCGTCCGCCAGGGAGCGGTGTCTGCTCTGTAATGCGATATGAGCCGTAGGGCAGCTCGTCGCCCTGAAAAGAGATAGTGCCGTCAAAACCGGTGATACCAGTGGTCATATAAGAGCCGTCGATCTGCTCAAAGCGAAACACAGCCCCCTGCAGACTGCCTTTGTTCTGAGCATCCACTTTTTTGATAGTGAAACCCTTATTGGTCTCGTCTGTCACGGTCACATACTCGGTGCGGCCAGGGGTGAGGGTGATGTTCATGGGGGCGATAATCTGGTAACCCTCCGGGGCGCTGGTCTCCGTCAGGGTAAATTTCTCGTCAGAGGGGAGGTCTGTCCAGACAATCTGCCCGTTTCGGTCGGTGGTGCCGGTGACGGTGGTGCCGTTATTGCCGGTCAGGGTGAACTCGGCCCCCTCCAGGGGGGTACCGCCTGCCCCGGCCTTTACCAGCTGCAGGCTGGCGGTGTCAGGTCCCTTCGTACCGCTCCATTTGAACGGTGCCTGGGCCTCCAGAGTGGTATAGCCAGGGTCGGAGATAATATAGGACTGCTCCGAGGCGGCGGGGTTGTAGGCCAAGAAAAGGTTATACTGCGCCACACCGCCCGTGGCCTTCACAGTAAAATTGCCCTCCTCAGCGGCGTTATCCACAGGGATGCACACCTTAAAAGCCCCGTAGTACTCCTCACCGTTGGAGTTGAGATTGGTATTATGGGCTTTGCTGGTATCCACCAGATAGCAGGTGGCCCCGTTCTCCTGCACCGTTTCCAGGGGAGAATTGTTCTCCGCCACAAAGATTGTACCGGCAGGGGCGTCGGTGGAGTACACCTTAGTCTTGCGCTCGTCGATCCAGGTGGAGGTAGCAGAGGCCACATACATCACGCGGGTATAATACTCCTTGCCGTTGATGCGCTCCAGCTTGATGCCGTCTGTACCGTCCTTGGCTGCGCCCTCCAGTCCATACTCATTAACCACCTCAACGCCGCGAACATCCCTATTCTCCTCAGCCCGGATGGACAGACCGGTATAGAGGTTCTTTGTCCAATGCTGGGCAAGATTCAATATAGCCTTGGCACTGTCAAAGATGCGGATTTTCTGTGCGTCTGCAGTGGGTACAGCGAGGGTATCACGGCCCGCCGTAAAGGATGTGCCGGGGATGGCGAGCTGACCACAGGAGGCCCAAATTGCCAACTGCGTGGCGTACTTATACTCATCCTCGGTCAGCGCGTTCACACCCCGCACATCTCCCTGGTGCAACTCTTTGAATTGCTCCAGCGTCCTGTTGGGGTATCCGCTTGCGAACACACCCATCGTCTGCGGGTTGCGGTTATAGGGCTGAATAGTCAGGGCTTTAGAGGGAGATACCCCTTTCAGCCCGTGGTTGACACAGTACGCGGTACCGGTCAGGCCGTCGTTGCTGGTGTATTTCCAATAACCGCCGCCGATGGTGCCGCCCGAACTTTTGGACAGGTACTTGCCGTACCCGGCCTGCTGGATAGTGACGGTACCGCTGTTTTCCAGGGACGCAGCGCTGGCGGGAACAGCGAGGATGCCGAACAACGTGGCCACCACCAGCAACATGGACAGCAGGCGGTTGAAATGCTTGTGTTTCATGGGTTCTCCTTTCTTTCCGGGCATAAGAAAAGGCAGGCTGTTTTCACAGTCTGCCTATCCGA
>JAETOP010000200.1 GCA_021771675.1 Oscillospiraceae bacterium
GGCATATTCTAAGTCATATCCATATCTCATCTTCCTCTCACCACCATCCTGCTCCTCTGTTTGTTTCCAATATACTGCTCTGTCTTCCGGTAGATGGGTTCTCCGTCCAGATCTACAGTGTTATAGATGTATACCGGCTGGCTGACCTGTGCGCTGTAGGTCATGGTGTTCTTTCCCAGGTCCATAGTACCCTGCATGTCACTGGCCAATTCCCGGACGGCACGCATCAGCTCCGGACGGCTGTCTTTTAAGCCTTTTGTCATGAGGCCTATCATATCCGGCATCCATTCAGGTGCACTGGTGAGCGGTCCCTCATCCGGCACGGAAAAATGCAGGTGGGACGCGATCGTATTGGCCACATCCTTTACGGCGTCCTTCACACTGGCTACCCTTTCCTTGATGCCGTCTACAAGCCCTTTGATGAAGTCCTTCCCCCATTCCTTTGCCTGGCCCGGCAGGGATGTGATATACTCCTTCGCGTTCTCAAAGCCGTCCACCACGTTGTCTTTGATGTCTCCGGCCTTTTCTTTTGTCTTATCCACCATGTTCCCAAATCCGTCCACGGTGTCCTCCTTGATCTCCGATACCTTGCCCGAGACTTTCTCCGCCATGCTCTCGAAACTTCCCACGGTCTTTTCTTTGAGATCTTTGAAGAACCCTTTCACGCTCTCTACAGCGCCCCCGACCTTCTCTTTCATCTTTTCTACGTGCTCATCCACCCAATTCCGTAACTTGTCATTCGTGTTCCAGAGGGTGGTCAGGATGCCGACTAAAGATATGACCAGGCCGATGATCAGGCCGATAGGATTCAGGACTGCCATGGATGATAGCTTCCAGGCAGCAAAGCCCAGGCCGATGGCTGTCAGGACCCCAACAACGGATTCTTTGTTATCGATCAAAAAACCGATAAACTCTACCACCGCCGGGACGACTTCCTCCACGAGGAAATCAAAGGCACTGTCTATGGCGTCCCCTACTTTCTCAAAATCCGCGTCCTCAGTCAGTTCCAGGACCTTCTGCAGGATACGGTTGATGCCTTCCTGCACGGCAAGTGACACCGGAGAGAGCCGTTCTGCCATCTGTGCCATGTTCGCATCAAAATCTGCAGCCGCCTGGTTTGCGGCCACCAGATCCTGGTTCTGGGCCTGCCATGCCTTGCCAGCCTGCATCAGTCCCTGATCGGCCAGCTCCTGCATGATGAGGTTTGTCCTCTCAGATTCGGAACCGCAGGCTGCCAGGCGCTCATTGAACGCGTCTTCGCTGGTCCCCGCCCAGTTCAGTACATCTGCAAAGGTACCAGTCACGGTCCCCACTTTTGCCGTCTCGTTGATCGCTTCCGCCAGGCCATCGATGGGGATGGAATCCCCATAATTCGCCCACGCGCCAACCGTACCGTTGATGAGCTGAGTCAGCTTATCCTGACTCAGGCCTAGGGCCTGCAGGTTCGCTGTGGTGGTCGCTGCGGTCTGGTCATCCCCCAGCACCCCGTAAAGTGTCTTATAGCTCTCCGTGGTCTCTTTCGTGCTGTACCCGGCTTTCTTGCTGGACACCTCCAGGCTGGACATGATCTTCCGGTATTCCTTTGTTTCTTCCATAAGGCCGGAGATAGCGGAATAGATGCCCTTCACCCCTTCCACGATCCCGTTCCCCAGGATGCTGGCTTTTAAGCTGTCCCCGAAAGAGCTACTCTCCCGCTTGGCTTTTCCTGCTGCTTTCGCCATATCCACCATACCAGTCTCTACATCGCGAAGGCCCCGGTCCATCTCATCCAGGGCTGTACTGTTCTGCTTCAGCTCATTTTCCAGCTTATTGAGTTCAGTCTCGGAACGGTTCACTGCCTGCTGCATCTTCATGGCCTGCGTGGACCCTTCCCCGAATTCCCGGGAAGCATCCGCCAGGGC
>JAETOP010000201.1 GCA_021771675.1 Oscillospiraceae bacterium
AAAGATTTTGCAATTTCCAGCCCTAACCTTATGTAACTCGGCAAATGGTGGCAAAGCCTTGATTTTCAGGTGTTTCCGCCATTTGCCGTTTGGGAGAGTTGTTCGCATATCTCGGCGTATCCCGGCGTGACTTTGCGCTGAAACGTAGTACGGAAGTAGTAAAAGCGGCCTGCCGCTCCTGTTTTACTACTTTACTACGCAGCCATCCGCTCCATCTCCGCCTTTACGGAACAGGCGTCAACATGGGTGTAATAGTCCAGCGTCATGGTGATGTTAGCGTGGCCCATGATGTACTGCAACGCCTTGGGGTTCATACCGGCGTTCGCCATGCGGGTACAGAACGTGTGCCGGAGGGAGTGCGGGGTGATGTTGGGCAACTGCTCCTTGTGCTGCTTGTTGTACTTCTTCACAAGGCCCCTAATCATGGCATTGTAATTGACGCCTACCCTCGGCATCCCGTCCCTTTTGAGAAACAGGAAGTTGGTGTACCCGTCCACCGTGATGGTTGCTTTCTTCCCCCGGTTCTTCAGTACCCGCTTCAACGCCCGGTAGACCGGCTCACTCATGGGAATTTCCCGGTAGCCGTTCTTGGTCTTGGGCGTTTCAATGTAGTAGCCGTTCTCGCTGTCCCGCAGGAGTTGGTGGTCTACCCGGATCAGCCGGTTCTTAAAGTCAAGGTTCGTGGTCAGCCCGCAGAACTCGGAAATGCGAAGCCCGGTTCCCAGCAGGATGATAAGCTCGTCGGCGTACTTCTGATATACCGGGTCATTCTGCGCGAAGTCGATCAGGCTTACCTCCTGTTCCGGCGTCAGCACGGTTTTCTCGCCCCTGTCATCCTCCAGAACTTTGTTCAGGGCAAAACTGAATGGGTTCTTGCGAATACAATCGTCCTCGATGGCGATGAAGAACGCAGCCCGGAGAGAACGCTTGTAGTTGCTGATGGACTGGAAGCTAAAGCCCTTTTCCCTCATGCGGATGGCCCACTCCTTGGCATCGGAGGGCTTCACCGCGTCAATGCTTTTCCCGCCGAGAGGGTCATCCCGCAGGAGGCCCATCAGGTACTCCCGCTGTTTCTTGGTGCCCCGCTTCACATCCGCCCGCTGGCTGTTCTGCTTGGCGTAGAGCTGGCAGACGGTCATTTTTTTGCCCACGGTGTCGATGCCGTCCGCAATATCCCGGTTGATCTCCTTTTCCTTCTCACGCAGGGAAATATCGTCCCGCTTGCCAGCCGGGGTCTTGTCCGTGGCTACCAGCTTCCAGGCATAGACGAATTGGGGCTTGCCGGTGCTGTCCGTGTACTTATATGCGTATCTCCCGTCTTTTCTCTGGCTCTCTCCAGTTCTTAAAATGCGGCCCTTGTTGTCACGTCGTTTCTCCGCCATTGGTAAAACTCCTTTCCAAAACTGGAACGAGCCTTGATACGACTTGACTATATTCTATCATATCTCCGGCTCAATACAAATCTGCGATCAGATCACATCCAGGGAGTCGATGACCTTTTCAAACTGTCTGCGCTTGATCTGGATGCGGTTGCCGTTCATTATCAGCCAGTTGGCGTCCGGGTTTTCCTCCGCCAGTTTCCGCAACTTCTTTTCCCCGATGCGAAAATACTTGGCCGCTTCCTCAATGGTCAGCGTGTACTTCTCCCAAATGGGCACATCAGGATAACTCATACCCGCGCTCCTCCTTTCGGCGTGACCACATACTCCATGCCGAGGCGCTGGCCGCAGTAGACGCAGACCTCTTTTTCAGCCTGTCCCGGCGCGGCCTCCCGCAAAGTAAAAGCGCCTGTGCCGCGAAAAGCGTCAGCACAAGCGCCGCATAAGCAAAGGGTCAGTTTCGGGGGTACGGGTTCGATCAGGCCGATGCTGACCGCCAGGGCGTGGTTGATGCCCC
>JAETOP010000077.1 GCA_021771675.1 Oscillospiraceae bacterium
CTTAGCGCACTCCTTGTGCGCCTGTGGCGCACAACTCGCACACACGCAGCCTGAGATGTATGTTTTGCCACGCACATGTCGCGACAAAACATGCTCCGATTTTATTCGCCGCTGCGACGGCGAACTCTGCGAGGCCTTTTTCGACATGCTGAATCCGAACCTTATCTCAGTAGGAGAAGGGTTCGGATTATTTTTGCTTTTGGGAGGACAACTTAGACAAGATAATCTCTTGTGAGTTAAATATTAACCATTTTTCTACCACCGAAATGTGTGGGTGGAAGTGCCTTCTGCATGAGAAAAAGGCGCCGCCAAGCTGTGGGCGCCCTGTGCGGCTACTTGCTTTTTCCTTCCTTTCCGATGCTTCCGCTTCACGCTGAGCCAGCCACTGCCGAAACTCCCACTGGCCTTCTTCGCTTTTATAGTAGGCGAGGATGTCGGGGCAGTTCCCACTGTGCGCTGTTGCCCTTACAGTTCTTTCTCGTAAAACTCCAGGATGTAGGGTGCTGCGTCTCGGGGATCGGTTCGGTCTTCCTGGTGAGTGAAGCGGAATCCGCAGCCAAGAATCATGCTTCGGGAGGCTTCGTTCTCACTGCGGCAGCTGGCGACGAAGCGCACAGCGCCATAGTCTGCTTTTGCAATCTGGGTCAGAAGATTCAGGGTTTCCTTTCCATACCCCTTTCCCACAAACGCCGGGCCCAGGGCGATACCGGTGTCCTCAAAAACGCCTGGTTCAATTTCACAGAATCCGGCAAAGCCAATGGGCTGGCCGCTTTCCTTTTCATAGATCATCCAGGCGGTGTGGCTCTGCTGGTAGGCGATGCTCCGTCTCATCCGCTCCTGGGCATCCGCCTCGTTTGTGGTTATGGACCAGAGCATATACCGGGCGGTTTCCTCATGACACCATACATTGTGCAGCATGGGCACCCAGTCCGAAAAATCCGGGTGCTTCAGGATTAAGCGTTTACTTTCGTACATCATTGCTGTTTCTCTCCTCACTTTTTGAAATTCAAACTACCTTATAAGAAAAATCGCCTATTCACCGAAAAAAACAGAGCCTAACAAAAGTTTTCCCCCTGTTACATTTCCTTCGGGGGCCATGGTCAGCTTTCGCATCTGCGCAGCGCTCATTCTGGTGGATGGAGGCGCAGAAGGGCGTTCGATTCCCCAAAGGGAAGTTGCGGTTAGACTTTTTTCAGCGGCCTGAGCCTGTATACTGAACCTGAAATCACACCAAGGGAGGATTCAGGAATATGGGAAAACGGGTTGTCTGTCTGATTTGTGCGGCGGTGTTGGTTGTAACGGCCTTTTTCGGTATCCGAACCGAGGCGGCCCCCTGGAAAGCACCGCCGGTTCCAACCCAGGTCAAGCTTTCCAAGGGGGTCGTGAAGCACAGTCCGAATCCACTGGCCTCTGCCATGTTCCTGGTGCTGGCCGGAGTGGGACTTTCGCTGTTATTTGACAAAAAGAACAAAAGTTAATTGACGACGTTCTGGGGATGTCCGTCCAGAAAAGCCGCCAAATTTCTCACCACACAATCCATCAGGCGCTGACGGCTCTCCACCGGTGCCCAGGCCATGTGGGGGGTGATGATGCAGTTGGGGGCGTGGAGCAGGGGATTGGCGCCGAGAATCGGCTCCTGGGAGACCACGTCTACCGCTGCGGCCCGAAGCTTTCCGGATTCCAACGCTTGGGCCAGTGCCTTCTCGTCCACTAGACCACCCCGGGAGGTATTCAGAAGGATGCTTCCATCTTTCATTTTCCCAAGGGTCTCCCTCCGAATCAGCTTCTCTGTCTCCGGGAGCAGGGGGCAGTGGAGGGAGATCACATCCGACTGGGACAGCAGCGTGTCCAAATCCACCCAGGGGATGCCCTCCTTCGGGGTGCGGGAATGGGCTATGACTTGCATCCCAAAGGCCTGGGCCAATTTCGCCACGGCGGTGCCAATCCTTCCCAGTCCAATGATTCCCATGGTCTTCCCGGCCAGCTCCCACTGAGGGGTGAGCCAGAAGGAGAATACCGGAGAGCGCTCCCACTGCCCTTCGTGAACAGCCCGATCATGAAGCCCAATTTGATGGCAGATTTCCAGCAGCAAGGCCATAGTGAACTGGGCTACCGCCTGGGTTCCGTAGCCGGGAACATTGGTGACGGGAATCCCCCGCTCCCTTGCCGCCTGGCAGTCGATCACATTGTAGCCGGTGGCGAGAACGCCGATGTATCGGATGCTGGGGCAGGCACCCAGAATCTCACGGGTGATGGGCGTTTTGTTGGTGAGCACGATCTCACTGTCTCCAATGCGCTCTACCGCTTCCTGGAACGTGTCTGTGCGGGGATGGACGGTGTATGCGCCGAACTGACCCAGCACATCCCAGTTTAGATCGCCGGGATTCAAAGCTGCGCCATCTAAAACAACAATTTTCATGATGGAACCTCCAAGGACTTGCAGGATTTGTTTTTCTCTGATAAAATAGGGCAGAGGTGGTAAGTGTGGTGGAAATCTGTTATCTGGATGAGCACATCCTGGTTTGTGTGAAGCCGGCCCGGGTGCTCTCCACGGACGAGCCTGGGGGACTGCCTGAGCTGCTTCGGCAGCAGCTGGGAGAGCCCGACGGGGGCATTTGGACCGTGCACCGGCTGGATCGTGTGGTCAGCGGCCTGATGGTGCTTGCCCGAAACTCGGAGGCGGCATCGGAGCTGTCCCGCCAGGTGCGGGAGGGAGAATTTCAGAAAACCTACCGTGCCGTCCTCCATGGCGTTCCACCACAACCCCAGGACACCCTGGTGGATTTGCTGGGCCGGGACAAGGCCAGGAAAATGACCTATGTTGCCCCAAAGCCAGGGAAGGGAATTCAGCAGGCCAGCCTGAGCTATCAGGTGCTCTCCACGGCACAGGGAATGAGCCTGGTGGAGATTCAGCTCCATACGGGCAGAACCCATCAGATTCGGGTTCAGTTTGCCAGCCGGGGGCTGCCGCTGGTGGGGGAGCGGAAATATTCCACCCTGGATGACCCCTGTGAAATTGCCCTGTTTTCCCAGCACATTGGGTTTCACCATCCCAAAACAGGCCGGTGGATGGAGTTCCGGCGGGAGCCGCCGGTGCGCTTTCCCTGGAACGCCTTTGAATGTACTCAGGAGTATAGCACATTCACTTAATTTTTGCAACGAAATGAGGAAATGTTGTGAGCCATTATGACTTTTTTCAGAACCGGGAATGCGAGTATTTTCCCTGCCACCCCGGTGCGAACCCGGAGACATTCAGCTGCCTGTTCTGTTACTGCCCCCTGTACGCTCTGGGAGACCGGTGCGGCGGCAGCTTCTCCTATACGGAAAAGGGCATCAAGAATTGCACCGGCTGCCTGCGCCCCCACAAAAGGGAAAATTACCCCGCCATCTGCCAGCAGCTGGGGCAGGTGATCGAGCTGGTCAAAAAGAATCCTTCCGAAAAACCTTGATTTTTTGAACCTCAGCTGGTATAATACCCTCGTCCTTCCCGCAGATTATGGAGAGTTACTCAAGTGGTCGAAGAGGCGTGACTCGAAATCTCGTAGGGCATGAATAGTGCCGCCAGGGTTCAAATCCCTGACTCTCCGCCAAAAATCCACCGTAATTTTGATTGAATTGCGGTGGATTTTTTATACCTCTGTTGACCGGTGTATTGCACGATAATAATGTGATTTGAGGAAAGAAAATGCAGCAGTATTGTAAGATAACGAATGGCGATGATGGGGGCTTTGCTGATTTTGCGTAAATTTGAGACATTCCTGAACAACAGAGCTTGCTTCCGGGCGCTCTATGCTGCTGCCCGGAAAATCCTCCGGGGGATCAGCTTATTTGGGAAAGTGTGACCTAGGCCATTTTTCCTGGAGCGAGTATTAGAAAATTCGCAGAAAAATGCCGAATTTTCCCGGAGGAAATTGTGAATAATACTTGCATTTCAAGACCGGAGTGTGCTATAATCCTCTTATCTCAATAACATGGGTAGAATTGTGCTCGTGCTGTCCGGAATCAGATGTCGAAAGGAGCAGAGACATGAAGCGATTTGGGAGATTGCTGGCTTTCTTTTTGGCGGCCGCCATGGTGCTGACGCTGTGCGGCTGTTCAGAGAAAGCAAAGCCGGAAAAAATCAATACGAAGGATTACAGCCGTGAGATTCAAATCGAGGCTGTGAATGGGGACGTGGAGGTTATCCACGCCGACAAGTCCAGCGAGGCCGGGGCAGAGGGGCTGCTGCTGAAAAGCGACGACAGCCTTCGCATTCCCTCTGGCGGTGACGTGACCCTGAGCGCCGATGGGGACAAGTACATCTATGGTCAGGAGGATTCTGCCCTTCGCCTGGAAGCTTCCGGAACCCCGGACAGCGGCAAGACCAGAATTTGCCTGGAAGAGGGCTCTGTGCTGGTCCGGCTGGATGAGCCCTTGGAGCAGGGGGAGCTGTTTGAGGTTCAGACCGATGCCAGCACCGTTTCCATACCCGATGGGATTGTCCGGGTCAGCGAAATGGCCGGGCAGGATGGCACCTTCATCCTGGTGGAGGCATTCCAGGGAGAGGCCCAGGTGGTCATCCGCAAGTCCGGCGAAAAGGCGGAGGTCAAGGCCGGTGAGGCGGTGCTCATCAATGAGTCCGCGAAAAAGCCCAGCTTTGTCCACTCCGATGAAATCGACCAGGACTTCTGGAAATCCGACAAAATCAGCGGCTTTGTAGCCGGGAAGGACGGAACCGGTTCCGTTACGCTGTCCATTCCCTACAGCAAGCTCCCTGCCTCTGTGGCGGAGCAGCTGCGCCAGGCAGCGGAGGACGGAAAAGAACTCTCTGTCTCTGAAAAAACATTGACCAATTTGATTGAGACGGGCCATGACTTCGTGGAGACCGTGGTAAAGGAAGCCACCTGCGAGGAAGATGGTCTGCTTTCTCTGGAGTGCTCCCTCTGCGGCGAGATGCGGGAAGCGTCCATCCCCGCCCTGGGTCACCAGGAAGTAGAGGATGCTGCGGTAGAGGCCACCTGTACCCAGGATGGCAAGACTGCCGGCGCTCACTGCGCCGTCTGCGGAGAGATTTTGACCGAACAGGAAGTGATTCCCGCCCTGGGTCACCAGGAAGTGGAGGATGCTACGGTAGAGGCCAGCTGTACCCAGGATGGCAAGACTGCCGGCTCCCACTGCGCCGTCTGCGGAGAAATCCTTACCGGGCAGAAAGTGGTTCCTGCTTTGGGTCATCAGGAGCAGAAAGGTGAAGACACCCCTGCCACCTGCTTGGAAGGCGGCTTTAACAGTGAAGTCCGCTGCTCGGTCTGCGGTGAGGTACTGAGAGAGGCGGCGGACATCCCCGCCCTGGGACATCAGCCGGAAGAGCTGCCCGCCGTGAAAGCAACCTGTGTAAAAGATGGTCTGAGCGCCGGAAGCCGCTGCGCCCTCTGCGGAGAGATCCTGACGGAGCAGGAGAAAATCCCGGCTCTGGGGCATGACTGCGAGGTGATCCCCGGTCGGGAACCCACCTGTGTCCGGTCCGGCCTGACGGATGGTCAGC
This sequence comes from Oscillospiraceae bacterium, assembly GCA_021771675.1. The sequence continues at coordinate 5,522 of JAETOP010000077.1, forward strand.
GCTGCAAGGTCTGCGGCAGACTGGTAGAGCCGCGGAAGACGATTCCTATGCTTTCTCACACTCCGAAGACGGTGCCCGGTGAGGAAGCAACTTGCGAAAAAGAGGGATATACCGAGTCTGTGATCTGTGGGGAGTGCGGCCACGTGCTGACACCTGCGGAGACAATTCCCATGCTGGAGCATACCGTGGAAGTCATGCCCAGCCGGGAGCCCACCTGTACCCAGTCCGGTTTGACGGAGGGAAGCCGGTGCTCTGTCTGCGGGAAAATCCTGGTGCCTCAGGAGGAGATCCCTGCCCTCGGCCATGTGGTTGAGATCATTCCTGGGAAAGAGGCAACCTGCTCTTCTTTGGGAAGCACGGAAGGGCAGAGATGCCAGGTCTGCAAAAAGGTTCTTGTCTGGCCCACTGTGATTCCCAAGCCGGCTCACACACCTCAGAAGGTTTATGGGGTCTATCCCATGTGCTTCCGGGAGGGCAAGACGGATGGCGTGGTTTGCTCCGTCTGCGGCTATGAAATTGAACCCTGCCAGGTGATTCCCAAGCTGCCCCACACTCCGGGCGGACTGGCGGCAATCGCTCCCACGTGCACTACCCCCGGCTGGACGGAGGGTGTTGCATGTCAGGTTTGCAGCGAAATCCTGGTTCCTCAGCAGAAGATACCCGCAGCCCACAAAGAGGGAAGTACCATTAAGATAGAGAATACCGAGCTGCCTGTGCTGGATGCAGAAGGAAACCTGCTGCATGATGAAAATCACCATCCCTGGTGCTATCAGATTGCACACGTGTGCTCCGTCTGCGGCGAAATCTATCAGGTGGATTATTTTGACCATATTCCGGGGGCGGAAGAGACTGAAATGATCGGAACCGCTGATGCTTGCATCCAGTCCACGGTCAAATGCGCCCTCTGTGGAAAGGTGATTCAGCGTCACATTACAGGACACACTGGAGAGATGGCCGTTTCTGAGCCCGATGAAAATGGGGATATTTGGGAGACGGAGACCTGCACCACCTGCGGCCTGGTGCTGCGGCATGAGAAAAAGACTACTTAAATTTTCAGGCATCTCTGTTTTATCCCATAACTTCCATTGTATGGTGTTGCATTAGAGCCGCTAAGCTTTTTCCGGACAGCGCTTCTTTGAGGCGCTGCCCGGTTTTTGCGTGGGTACAGGCATTGCTTTTTCTTTCAGAAGATGATATAATCCACGGGAGTATGAAAGGAATGAAAGCAGTGAATAGAATGAAACGAAGGATTTGTGCCTTCCCAGTGCCCGGGAAGAAATACCGGGATGAAGATAAAAAGCGGAAGGAAGGAGCGGCGGGGCGATGATTGAAAGCATGAGTAATTTCTTTTCCACCTTCTTCTCTCAGCGGCTGGTGAACATCCTGGTGGAGTCCTTCCCAAAGATGCTGCTTCCGGGCCTGAAAATGACCATCCCACTGACGGCAATCTCTTTCTCGATTGCTTTGGCGATTGCCGTGGTTTCCGCCATGATTCAGGTGGCGAAGGTTCCGGTGCTGCGGCAGATCATTCGGTTTTACATCTGGGTGGTGCGGGGTACGCCGCTGCTGGTGCAGCTGTATGTGGTGTTCTACGGCCTGCCCAACCTGGGGGTTGTGCTGGAACCCTTCCCCACGGCGGTGCTGGTATTTTCCATCAACGAGGGAGCTTACTGCGCCGAGACGGTTCGGGCCGCCATCGAGTCCATCCCCAAGGGGCAGATGGAGGCGGGGGTGTGCGTTGGAATGAGCTGGCTGCAAACCATGTTCCATGTGATCCTGCCCCAGGCCTTCCGCACGGCCTTTCCGCCCCTGTCCAACTCCCTGATCTCCATGCTGAAGGATACCTCCCTGGCGGCCAACATCACCGTGATGGAGATGTTCATGGTCACCCAGCGGATTGCCTCCCGGTATTATGAGCATCTGGCCCTTTATATTGAGGTGGCGCTAATCTATCTTTTGTTCTGCACCGTGCTGACCAAGCTGCAATCGGTTTGCGAAAAGAAGCTGGCAACCTACGGATTTTAGGAGGACGGAAGATGATTACAGTTCATCAATTGACCAAGCAGTTTGGCGGGGCCCCGGTGCTGAAGGGCGTGGACCTAACCGTGGACAAGGGAGATGTGATTGCCGTGATTGGGCAGAGCGGCGGCGGAAAAACCACCCTGCTCCGGTGCATGAATTTCCTGGAAACCGCCGACTCCGGCACCATGACCTTTGATGGCGAAACCTTCGACCTGGCAAAAATCTCCAAAAAGGACGTGGAGCGAATCCGCAGGAAGACCGCCTTTGTCTTCCAGAGCTACAACCTGTTCCGGAACAAAACGGCTTTGCAGAATGTGATGCTGGGCCTGACGGTGGCGAGAAAAGTGCCCAAAGCCCAGGCGGAACGAATTGCCCGGGAGGCCCTGGCCAAGGTGGGGCTGGCAGACAAGGCGGACAGCTACCCCAACGCCCTGTCCGGCGGGCAGCAGCAGCGGGTTGCCATTGCCCGCGCTCTGGCAACGAGCCCGGAAATCATCTATTTTGACGAGCCCACCTCTGCCCTGGACCCGGAGCTCACCGGGGAGGTGCTCTCTGTTATGCGTTCTCTGGCAGAGGAGGGGATGACCATGCTGGTGGTCACCCATGAATTGGGCTTTGCCAAAAACGTGTCCACAAAAGTAATTTTCATGGAGAACGGAGCCATTGTGGAGTCCGGCCCCTCTATGGAGTTCTTTGAAAATCCAAAGGAAGAGCGCACCCGTGCGTTTCTGAACTTAATCTCCCAAGAAGAAAGGAAATAAAACATGAAGAGAATTTTTGCTGTATTGCTGGCTGCTTTGATGCTGTCGTCCCTGCTGGCCGTGACCGTCTCTGCCGATGGGGATTTGCTTGCCCAAATCCGGGAGCGGGGCACTATCATCATCGGTTTGGAAGGGGACTGGGCTCCCTGGTCCTTTGTGGATGAAAACGATGAGCTCACAGGCTTTGACGTGGAAGTGGCCCGGGCCATCGCCGCCAAGCTGGGGGTGGAAGTACAGTTTATCCCCGGAGAGTGGGACGGTCTGTTCGCCGGAATGGACGCAGGCCGGTATGACATCGTCATCAACGGCGTGGAGGTCACCCCCGAGCGCACCGAGAAGTACGACTTTACCGACCCCTATGCCTACATCCGCACTGCCCTTATTGTCCGGGGGGACAACGAATCCATCAAAACCTTTGACGATCTGAAGGGCAAAAAGACCGCCAACTCCATCGCCTCCACCTACATGAACCTGGCCGAGGACTACGGCGCCACCTGCTACGGTGTGGATACCCTGGACGAGACGCTGACCATGGTGCTCCAGGGCCGGGTGGATGCCACGCTGAATGCCATTGTCTCCTATACAGATTATATGGCGCAGCACCCTGATGCCAATTTGAAGGTGGCAGCTACCACTGAGGATGCTTCCAACGTGGCTATCCCCATGCGCAAGGGAGAGGAGACTGCTTCCTTGATGGAGGCTATCAACGTTGCCATCGCCCAGCTTCATGAGGAGGGTGTCATTGCGGAGCTTTCCCTGAAATATTTTGGCGAGGATATTTCCAAGTAAAACGATCCCTACGGAAAAGTGCGGCGATCATAAGACGGTTAACATTCATAGAAGCTTAGGGAAACTCTGAATAAATTGGCTTCGGCTGAGTGGCGGATCTTTTCTTCCAGCTGTGCAGTTCAGGAATTGGGAAATACATACAGTATTCCTCCAATTCCTGAACTTTCATCTGAAAGAAAATCTCTCGCCATCAGCTCTTGCCGATTTAATCAGAGCTTCCTTAGCCTGCTGAGGATGTTCCTGCATTCGATATGGTCATGTGACAATATGGAAGCATACAAACCAACGGGTCAGAATCTGGAGGAGTTCCATGATGTTGCGCTTATATAAACCAGCATTAGAAGAAATGTGGTTTCGACAAGAACTATTATCTGACCCTGATACAATGTCCTATAATCATGCATATGGCGGGGTCATATCCTTTCCAAAAGACAAGTGGCAAGGTTGGTATCATGATTGGCTTGTAGAAAATGAAAACAAACGGTTTTATCGCTACCTGCTAAATATGGCCACGAATCAATTTATCGGCGAAGCTGCATATTATCTTGATGATTCACGAAGCATGTACATTTGCGATATTATTGTATATGCCAAATACCGTGGCAATGGTTACGGAACAGAGGGCTTATTGATTTTATGTGAAGCTGCAAAAGAAAACGGAATTGATATTTTATACGATGATATTGCTTCGGATAATCCGTCTGTGCAACTGTTTTTAAACAACGGATTCACAATCGATTTTCAAACAGATGATGTTATTATGGTAAAAAGAGTTTTATAAATTCCAGGTTATCCAGCAGATGAAAGGCCGCACTTCTATGCACCTTTCGGTTTACTGCGTTGGAAGCGGTACTTGGCTCCCTCTTTGGAAGGGCCAGGGATGCGTGCAATCGGGTGCAGGTGTATAAGGAACGGAGCGTACCGATACCGATACGCTCCGTTAACTGTTTTGCGGGCACTCGCCCAAGTCCGGGGGACTTTTTTAAACAGAGGAGGGCGGGGAAAGCTTTACTGGAAGGACATTTGTATCTCCTGCTGTGGACGCTTTTCGACAAAAGAGGGTTCACAATTGCTTCATAATCTGTTCATTCATCCAAAACTGACGGGAAGCTATTGAAACAGAAGAAAAGATGTGATATAGTTCGCCCATAGCCCCAATAGGGGTAAAACAACTGGATAATGGGTGATAGGAAATATACGGGAAACGGAGCATTCGTGTTCCACCGAAGGAGTGAAACTCTCAGGTAACAGCGACCGTATGTGGATCGCACTCTGGAGACATCCGGGAAAACCGGGGGCCGAAGGTGCAAGGGTGGCAAAACGCCGAATCTCTCAGGCAAAAGGACAGAGCATTATTCCGGGTTTCGGGGGAATCGTATTTTCCCCGGCGCCGGATATTTGTTCAATTTTGAGAGCATCTCTTGCGGATGCTCTTTTTTGTCTTTGAAAGGCTTTTGCCGCCGTCATCAGTGCTTCCTGAAATCAAGAGGGGGAAACATAATGGAAAACATCGTTCAGACCGTCACGGATGTGAACAATGCTGTCAACGGCTTTGTCTGGGGAATGCCCATGCTGATTATGCTGGTGGGCACCGGCATCCTGATGACCATCCTGACCAAGGCATTCCAGGTGAGCAAATTCGGCCACTGGGTGAAAAACACCATCGGCGGCATCTTCACCGACAAGAAGATCACTGCCCACACCGCCAAGGACGATAAGTCCATCAGTCAGTTCCAGAGCCTGTGTACTGCCCTTGCCGCAACCATCGGCACCGGCAATATCTCCGGCGTAGCGGCGGCCATTGCCACCGGCGGCCCCGGCTCCATTTTCTGGATGTGGATTGTCGCCATCTTCGGTATGATGACCAACTATTCCGAAAACGTTCTGGGCATCTACTACCGCCGGAAGAACAAAGACGGCGAGTGGTGCGGCGGCGCCATGTACTACCTGAAAGACGGCCTGGGCAGCTACGCCGGGTACAAGAAAATTGGCGCTGTCCTGGCGGTGATGTTCAGCTGCTTCTGTGTGCTGGCTTCCTTCGGCATTGGCAATATGAGCCAGATCAATTCCATCGCCGTCAATATGAAGGCCTCTTTCAGCATCCCTATGTGGGTCACCGGTGTGGTGCTGATGGTGCTGGCAGCTCTGGTTGTAGTGGGCGGCCTGAAGCGGATTGCCTCTGTTACGGAAAAGCTGGTTCCCTTTATGGCGCTGCTCTATATTGTCGGCGCAGTCGTGGTTGTTGTGATGAACGCTTCCAACATTATCCCTGCTTTCGGGATTATCTTTAAGTGCGCTTTCACCGGACGGGCTGCTGTTGGCGGCGTGGTCGGCGCCACGGTGAAGGATGCTGTCACCTGGGGCATGAAGCGGGGCGTGTTCTCCAACGAGGCAGGCCTGGGCTCCTCTGTGATGGTTCACTCCAGCTCCAACGTCAAGGAGCCTGTGATGCAGGGAATGTGGGGCATCTTCGAGGTGTTTGCGGATACCATCATCGTCTGCACCCTCACGGCCCTGGTTGTTCTGACCAGCGGCCTGGTGGATTTGAACACCGGCGCCATGCTCACCACCACGGAAAAAACCGCCATGGTGGCTGAGGCATTCCAGCTCTCCTTTGGCAAGGTTGGCTCTGGGTTCATTGCTATCGCTGTGCTGCTGTTCGCCTTCTCCACGGTGCTGGGTTGGAGCCACTACGGCACCAAGGCCTTTGAGTATCTGTTTGGAACCAAGGCGGCCATCGGTTACAAGGTGGTATTCGTTGTCTTCATTGTTGTGGGCGCAACCATGAGCCTGGATTTGGCCTGGGATTTGTCCGACACCTTCAACGGCTTAATGGCCATTCCCAACCTGATCGGCGTCATCAGCCTCAGCAGTCTGGTGTACCGGATTACCGTCAACTACATTGACCGGAAGATTCTGGGCAAGGATGAGGAGCCTATGTACTCCGCATTCCCGGATTACCAGAAGGAAGAGGAAGCTGAGGAAGCAGCCAAAGCGGCCCAATAAATCAAATCAGAGGGGCTGTTCCACGTCGGTGGGACAGCCCCTTCAAGCTGCCAAAGGGATGCTGCCTGCTGGACAGAAAGAATACATGCAAATATAATGAATTTTTATGCATTCTAAATTTGAATATATTCATTTTTGATTTTCCAAAAACAAGCAATATCTCATAAAACTGAAGCTGATATTTTGCAACTTTTATATAGTTGTACAAAATATTTTCAAAGCGAGAACCGAACTACGAAAGACGCTTGACATTTTCGTGAATTGAGGTTATGATTGCCCCATCACTGAATATTATTCATTTTGGAGGCATAACAATGAATAAGGAAAAGATAAAAAAAGTTGTGCTCGCCTATTCCGGCGGCCTGGATACATCCATCATTATCCCCTGGCTCAAGGAGAACTACAACAACTGTGAGGTCATTGCCGTCTCTGGCAATGTGGGTCAGGCCGACGAGCTGGAGGGCCTGGAGGAGAAGGCCATCAAGACCGGGGCAAGCAAGCTGTACGTTCTGGACCTCACCGAAGAATACGCCGCCGACTACATCATCCCCTGTGTGAAGGCCGGTGCGGTTTACGAGGAGTATCTGCTGGGCACCAGCCACGCCCGCCCCTGCATTGCCAAGGGCCTGGTGGACATCGCCCTGAAAGAGGGGGCGGATGCCATCTGCCACGGCTGCACCGGCAAGGGCAACGACCAGGTTCGTTTCGAGCTGGCCATTAAGCACTTCGCTCCCAATATGCCCGTCATCGCACCCTGGCGGGAGTGGAGCATCAAGTCCCGGGAAGAGGAGATTGAGTACGCCGAGGCCCACAACATCCCCCTGCGGATCAACCGGGAGACCAATTACTCCAAGGATAAGAACCTCTGGCACCTGAGCCATGAGGGCTTGGATTTGGAGGACACCGGCAACGAGCCCCAGTACGAGAAGCCCGGCTTCCTGGAAATGGGCGTCAGCCCCATCGACGCCCCGGATGTGCCCACCTATGTGACCATCGATTTTGAGCAGGGCATTCCCGTGGCGGTGGACGGCGAGAAGTTGACCCCCAAGGGCGTTATCCTCAAGCTCAATGAACTGGGCGGCAAGAATGGCATCGGCCTGCTGGACATCGTGGAAAACCGGCTGGTGGGCATGAAGTGCCGGGGCGTGTACGAGACGCCGGGCGGCGCCATTTTGTACAAGGCCCACTCCGTTCTGGAGACATTGTGCCTGGACAAGATGACCATGCACGAGAAGCAGAAAATTGCCATCACCTTCGCCGAGCTGGTTTACAACGGTCAGTGGTTCACGCCCCTGCGGGAGGCGCTGTCCGCCTTTGTGGATAAGACTCAGGAGAAGGTCACGGGCTCGGTTCGGCTGAAGCTGTACAAGGGCAATATGATTAACGCCGGTGTGTGGAGCCCCAACTCCCTGTATTCTGAGGAGATTGCCACCTTCGGTGAGAGCGACTACAATCAGAAGGACGCCGAGGGCTTCATCAACCTGTACGGCCTACCCATCAAGGTTCAGGCCATGGTGAACGGCAAGAAATAAGGAGCGTGCGTTCATGGCAAAAATGTGGGCCGGCCGGACGGACGGCGTGACCAGCAAGCTGGCGGATGATTTCAATTCCTCCATCCATTTCGACAGCCGGATGTTCCGTCAGGACATTACCGGAAGCATGGCTCACGCAGCCATGCTGGGAGCCCAGGGAATCATTACCCAGGCGGAGGCGGAGCAGATCATCCAGGGGCTCTCCGGTATCCTGGACGACCTGGAATCCGGGGCGCAGGCCTTTGACATGGAATGCGAGGACATCCACATGTTTGTGGAGCAGGTGCTCACCAGCCGCATTGGGGATGTGGGGAAAAAGCTCCACACCGCAAGGAGCCGCAATGACCAGGTGGCGCTGGATTTCCGGATGTATCTGCGCAGTGAGATCGATGAAATCATGGAGCTGTGCAAAGAGCTTACCCGGGTGGTGACGGACAAGGCGGAAACCTATGCCGCTGCCATTATGCCCGGCTATACCCACTTGCAGCGGGCCCAGCCCATCACCTTCGGGCATCACCTCCTGGCCTATGCCATGATGCTTTTGCGGGATATTGACCGTTTGAGAGACTGCAAGAGACGGATGAATGTCTCTCCCATTGGCAGCTGCGCCCTGGCGGGCACCACTTATGATACCGACCGGGTCTTCGAGGCCCAAAGGCTGGGCTTTGGCGGGGTGTGCATGAACAGCATCGACGGCGTTTCCGACCGGGATTTTGCCATTGAGCTGCTGGCGGACTTGGCTGCCTTGATGATGCATCTGTCCCGCTTTTCCGAGGAAGTGATTCTCTGGTGCAGCTGGGAGTTTAAGTTCGTGGAGCTCTCTGACAGCTTCACCACCGGCTCCTCCATCATGCCCCAGAAGAAAAACCCGGATATGGCAGAGCTGTGCCGTGGAAAAACTGGCCGGGTCTATGGCGATCTGATGGCGCTGCTGACGGTGATGAAGGGCATTCCTCTGGCGTATAACAAGGATATGCAGGAGGACAAGGAGCCTGTGTTCGATGCCTGCGACACCGTGAAAATGTGCTTGAAGGTATTTACCCAGATGGTTGCCGGAATGAAGGCCCTGACGGGGAACATGGTTGCCGCCGCCCAGAAGGGCTTCATCAACGCAACCGATCTGGCGGACTATCTGGTGCGCAAGGGCCTGCCCTTCCGGACGGCCTACAAAATTTCCGGACAGATTGTGGCGGACTGCATTGCCCGGAACCTGGTGCTGGAAACCTATCCCATTGAGGATTATCAAAAGCACTCGCCCCTCATTGAGGAGGATGTATACAACGCAGTGGATCTTTCCGTCTGCGTGGAGAAGCGAATCAGCCTGGGCGGCACCAGCGTGGCCTCCGTCCACCGGCAGATTACATATGTAAGAGAACAATTGAAAATCTGATGAAAGAAGGAACAAATTATGAAAAAAACGATTGCAATGCTGCTGGCGGTTCTGCTGCTGGCCATGACCCTTACCGCCTGTGGAAGCACCAAGGGCGCCCCTCTGGCCAAGATTCAGAAGGCTGGAAAGCTTACCATTGCAACCAGCCCGGATTTCCCTCCCTTTGAGTCCCTGAACGGCGACGGCAAGGTGGAGGGGATCGAGATTGAGCTGCTGGAAATGATCTGCCAGAAGCTGGGGGTGGAGCTGGACATCCAGCAGATGGACTTCGACTCCGTGCTCCCCGGTGTCCAGGCCGGCAAGTTCGACATGGGTGTTTCCGGCATTTCCATTACGGAGAAGCGGCAGAAGAACGTGCTGTTCACCGATCCCTACTGCCTGGCCGCTCAGGCCATTGTGGTGGTGGAGGGAAGCCCCATCACCTGCAAGGCCGACCTGGAGGGCAAGTCCGTCTCTGTCCAGACCGGCACTACCGCCGAGAGCTTCTGCAACGAGAACGGCTATAAGGTTTCCTCTTTCCAGGCCAACAACGACGCTCAGTCCGCTGTGGTTCAGGGAAAGGTTGACGCCTGGGTCATCGACGATCTCACCGCCGCCGACATGGTGAAGGCCTACAACGCCGAGAATGATGTGAAGCTGGTGGTTCTGGACGAGCCCATGACCACCGAGCCCTATGCCCTGGCCATGGCCTTCGGCAGCGAGGATACCGTGAAGAAGATCAACGAGATTCTGAACCAGCTGCTCTCCGATGGCACTGTGGCCGCCATCTTTGAAAAGTATGAGGCTCCCTTCACTTCCCCCAAGAACTGAATTCAGCAGCGATTGATATAATTGCGTCCAAAGCTTTTGCCCGATTGGGGTTGCTCCGCACTGCGGGGTTGCTCCGCACTGCGGGGCAGCCCCGATGGCCGCTATTCAACCAGGCAGGGCAGGGGCCTGCTTCCTCCCGGAGGCGGCAGGCCCGTATCCTGTAGAACAGAAAAGGAATGGAATTATGAACGCTTGGTTTGACAAACTCTATGAAACCTTCATCGAAACCAACTACTATACCATGATGCTGGAGGGCCTGAAAAACACCCTGATTATCACTCTGGGCGCCCTGGCAATCGGCGTGGTGATCGGAACCTTGATTGCGGTGACAAAATATTTTGCCGAGGAAACCACCGCCTGGAGGCCTCTGGCGGCATTGTGCAACGTGTATGTAACGGTAATCCGAGGCGTCCCGGTGGTGGTACTGCTGCTGGTGTTTTATTTCATCATCCTCACCTCTGTAAACGGGGTGGTGGTGGCGATTCTCACCTTTGGCATCAACTCCGGCGCCTATATGGCGGAGCTGATCCGAAGCGGCATCAACGCCGTGGATGCCGGGCAGGCGGAGGCCTCCCGGAGCTTGGGGTTATCCCGGATTCAGACCATGCGCAAGGTGATCTTCCCCCAGGCCATCCGCTATATTCTCCCCGCCATCGGCAATGAGCTCATCGCCCTGCTGAAGGAGACCTCCGTCGCCGGTTATGTGGCGGTGGTGGATTTGACCCGGGCGGGGAACCTGGTTCGGAACAACACCTACGATGCCGTGAACCCCCTGCTGACTGTGGCGGCAACCTATCTGATTCTTGTAATTGGCCTGTCCCAGATTTTGGGTCGCTTTGAAAAGCGCATGGCTGCCAAAATCAATTCCAAATGATGTGAAGGAGCGATAACGATGATGAATCTGACCGGCCGCAGCTTCTTGAAGCTGCTGGATTTTACCCCCGCTGAGATTGGGTTCTTGCTGGACCTGGCGGCGGACTTGAAGGATCAGAAGAAAAAGGGCATTCCCCACCAGCTCTGCCAGGGGAAGAATGTGGCCCTGATTTTTGAAAAGACCTCCACCCGCACCCGCTGTGCCTTTGAGGTGGCCGCCTATGACCTGGGAATGCACTGCACCTTCCTGGACCCCTCCGCCTCCCAGATCGGGAAAAAGGAGAGCATCGCCGACACTGCCCGGGTGTTGGGCCGGATGTACGACGGCATTGAATACCGTGGCTTCGGCCAGGAAATTGTGGAATGCTTGGCAGAATTCTCCGGGGTGCCGGTGTGGAACGGCTTGACCAATGAGTTTCATCCCACCCAGATTCTGGCGGATTTTCTCACCATTCGGGAGCATTTCGGGAACTTGAAGGGCAAAAAGCTGGTATATATGGGGGATGCCCGGTACAACATGGGGGATTCCCTCATGGTTGGCTGTGCCAAAATGGGAATGCACTTTGTGGCCTGTGCGCCGGAGAAGTATTTCCCAGATGCCGCTTTGGTCAGGCAGTGCCAGGCCGTGGCCGACCAGACTGGGGCCATCCTGGAATTTATCACCGATCCCCTGGAGGCGACCAAAAACGCCGATGTGATCTATACCGATGTATGGGTCTCTATGGGGGAGCCGGACGAGGTCTGGGCGCAGCGGATTCATGACCTGACACCCTATCGGGTGACGACCCAGCTGATGGAAAATGCCGGCCCTCAGTGCCGCTTTATGCACTGCCTGCCAGCGTTTCACGACCTGGGCACCACTGTGGGCCGCCAGATTCAGCAGAAATTCGGCATCGACTGCATGGAGGTCACAGATCAGGTGTTTGAAAGCCCGCAGTCCATTGTCTTCGACGAGGCCGAAAACCGGATGCACACCATCAAGGCCGTGATGGCGGCAACCCTGGCAGAATAAATAATTTCCCGCCGCTGATTTCCCGGGGCGGCCGTAAAACAGTGAATCCTCCCTATGGTTTTAGCCATAAGGAGGATTTTTGTTTATCGTTTCGATACCATACCATCCAAGGCTCCCTCTGCTGAGGGAGGTGGGCAGCGGTGCAAGGCTCTACATTACGCACCACACCAAAAGGTGTATAGAAGTGCGCCCTTGTATGTATCTGCTCAATAAACTGGAAGTTTCTTCTCTATTAGCGGTTATACTTTGCTCCTGCATAAATCAGCAATGCCAATCCCACAACAAATCCCAATGCAAAAGCGATAAAACTTAATGCCGAATCTGTTATACCGATTATTATAGCAGTCACCAAAAGACCAATCCCAATAAAGATAACACCCCAACCTGATATTTTACAAAAAACTTTTTTATCACTTGGAGACACCTTGTCATAATGATAACCATGAAGCAAAGTGATTTTTTCCTTTTTCCACATCAAACAACCAAGATATATAAAAACAAGTGCAAATACACCTATTCCAATCGCAACACCCATCGTTTCCGTCATAACAATCCCCT
>JAETOP010000078.1 GCA_021771675.1 Oscillospiraceae bacterium
GAAAGCTGCTCCGTCAGTTCCCGTCTGCGCTCCTGCTTGGCCTTGCGTTCAGCCTCATAACCATTGAGAAGCTGCACACAGAGATTCTCCGGGATTTTCCCCAGCACCTTGTCCTCTGATAGCATTTGTCAAGGGGGAGAATTAAAAAAAGACGGGGCGCAGGCAATAATCCTGCGCCCCACAGCATGGGTATCTGATATGTCTTGTTATGCCGGTGTTGGTCTTGGATGCTCGTCCCCGTCTTTCCGGCGTTTGCGGCGGAAAACGGCAATCGTTGAAGCCCCGCCGCCAGCAGAAAGCATGGCGATCCCCGCCCATAGGCCGTTGTGGGAATAGTCGCCGGTTTGCGGCGGAAGGGTCAGATCAGGCTTGATCCAGCCCGTCAGCCCGGTAGCGGTCACGCCCTCCGTTAATCCATACTTCTCAATGAAGCGGTGGATCATGGCGGCGATCTGTGCGCGGGTAGCCGTGGTTTTTGGGGCAAAGGTGGTATCGGTGGTGCCGAACATCAAGCCGCTTCCAACCGCCCATTTCACGGCATACTGCGCCCAATCCGCGATTTCGCCCTTGTCCGTAAAACGGTTAAGGCTGTCCGCAGGGGTCAGGTCGTAGCCTTTGTACTCGGCGTAGCGATAGAAGATTGTGGCAAGCTGTTCACGGGTGATGGGGTCATTTGGCCCGAATAACCCGCCGCCGTAGCCCACGAAAATGCCCTGCTCATTCGCCCAGGTAATCGCGTCTGCGTAGTATTCGCTGTCAGGGACATCCGTAAAGGGGTTTTTCCCGGAAGGTTTGGGGCTGCCCTCCATACGCCAAAGCACCGTTGCCATCATCCCCCGCGTGGCCGTACCATTGGGGCTGAATGTGGTGTCGCTGGTGCCTAACATGATCCCATTTTCATAGACGAAAAGCACATCCTCATAAAACCAATCCGTATCTTTTACGTCGGTAAAGGGATTGCCTGCGCCGGTGTTGGGATTGGTCTTGTCGCCGTCCGGGTCGTGGCTTTCCTCGTCGATCACAACGGCGTAGCTGCTGGCGTGGTCAAAAGGCCAGCTTGCCTTGCCGGTGCGATCAATCCGGCTGGCGTACTGGAAAACCAATTCTTTGCCGTTCAGGTGATAGAGGTTCGCCCAATAGCCGCTGTTCTCCCTGCCAACATTAAGGGTAAGGTGCAGGATCGTACCAAACGGCCCGCTATGGGATAGCTCAAACTGCATTGTCGTAATCTCGCCGGTAATGGCGTTTATCACGCTGACGGGAATGGTATTGCTGTTGGTCTTGATGCCCAAATCAAGGTCAACAATGCTCTGCGGGATGTCTTTGCCGTTCACCGTCCAGCTCACGCTGCCGCCCATATCGAATATGACGGTCACATCTTTCCCGACGATCTCCCGTGATACCTCTTTCGGCACTACTGTCGCGCCGTTCATCTTTACGATAATGGTATCGCCGGGTCTTGCGCTGCGCAGTTCCGCCCGGATTTCACTCCAGCCGTCGCTTTCGCTGGTTTCCGGCTGGACAATAGGCGGTGTGGGCGGCGTATAATCGTCGTCGCCGTCATCATAACCGCCGCCCCCGCCACCGCCGCCACTTCCGTTAGTGGCAATGCTGACCGCAGGGCTGGCCGGGGAAGCCTCATAATTGCCTGTTGCTGCATACCGCGCTTCAAAGGAATAGCTGGTGTTTGAGGAAAGGCCGCTAAATGTGCGGCTTGTCTGCCATGCGCCTCCGTTCATGCGATATTCCGCCGCCGCGCCGTTGGTATTAGGTGCGATCTCTTTCAGCGTGATACTGCTGGTGGTCTTGCTCTCCAATTCCGGGGCGTCGGGTGCCGCTTGCGTCAAGCCGTTCACGACAAAGGTCACGGTGGCCGTGGCCGTTGCGCCGCCATTATAGGTTACGGTGATGGTGGCGGTGTATGTCCCCGCATCAAGCCTTGCGTTGGGCTGGACGGTGTAGGTGGTGTTGTCCGTCGTCCCTGCGGTAATCGTCGTGCCGTCCGTCTTATTCAGCGTAAAGGAGCCTGCACCCGCGCCGGAGAGGGCAACGCCGGTAATCGTGGCATTGCTGTTGCCGGTGCTTGAAATCGTGATGCCCTTTGCGTCCGGCTGGGTATAGCCGTAGGTCACGGTGTCAAATGTCGGGGCGGTGACATTCAGCGTATAGGTGCGAGCCGGGCCAGTTGCAATCGTCACATCTGCCGCCTCGCTTGCAAACTTTTTATTGCTGGTATCGGCAACAATGCGGATTTTGTAGCTGCCCGCTGCAAGGCCGGTGATATTGCCGGAAGCGTCGGCGGTTTTGTCTTGCCATACGCCGTTATTGAAAGAAATCTGATAGCTGCCGTTTGCGGTTAAGCCGGTGATCTGCCCGTCATTATCGCCTTGCCAGCTCTCATTCACGCCGGAAATGCCGGTAGGGGCTCCGGGGCGTGGGTCAAGGGTGTTCTGTGTCGCTGCGCTTGCGCTAACCGGGTCATTGCCCGTGGTCGCCGCCTTGCGGACATAGAGAGTACCGCCGGGGGTGATGTCCAACAGGCCGCCGCTCCAAGTGCTGCCGTTCAAGCTGATCTCATAGCCGCTTGTGGCCGTGGCTGTTTCTGCGGTGTAGCTGATCGTATAGCCCGTACTCGCTGCCGGGGCAAGATAGGCTTTGCTGTATGTGGCGGTATAGGTGGTATCGCCGGTGATTGCGCCCACGCTCGGCGTCCAGCCGCTATGGGTGTAGGTATAGGTGCCGTCGTCTGACTTTGTGGGCGTTGTGCCGTTGTAGGCCGGGGTATCGCCGGACATTACAACGTCGGTTTCAAGGGTCGTACTCTCATTTTGCCAAGTGACGGTATAGAAAACAAGTGCACCGCTTGCTTCGGACTCTGCACTGTCGGTATAATTTACGTTGTTGCTTATGGCTTTCACCTTAAAAGTGTAGGTGCCCACTTCGGTAATAGAAAACGTATAATTCGCTTCTGTGGGCGTACCGACCGCACCATTTACCGCTGCGCCGTCCTTGTAGAGTTGGACGGAATAGCCGCTTGCGCCTGTCACCGCACCCCATGTGGCTTTGCCGGGGGTGGTGCCGTCCCATTGAAGATTTTGTGGGGCGGCAAGCTGGGCGGCGGTCACGGTCAGAGTAGCCGCATCACTCGTCACTGTTCCCTTGAGAGTGGTGACAACACAATGGTATTTCCAGCCGTTCATGCTCACATCAGGATTGGATATGGTGTAACTGGTTCCTGTCGCGCCGCTGATGTCCTCCCAAGTGCTGCCGTCCTTGCTCACCTGCCATTGATAGGAAAGTGTGGGCTTTCCGTCTGCCGCAACGGAAAAGGTCGCCGGTTGTCCGTAGGTAACGCTTTGACCTGTCGGTGATGTGGTGATAGTCGGAGCAACAGGAAGATTATTTGTTATGCTGTCTGCACTCGTTCCGCCGCCGGTGAGTTCACCGCTTCCGTCGATGGTGCCGCTGCCCGTTATTTGACCGTTGTTCGTAATCTTTCCGTTGTTGGTTAGGGTCGTGCCGTCTTTAATCTTTAGTTCCTGCCCATTTTCAATCACCAGTTCTTTGCCGTCTGGGATTTCCGCGTCGGTGGTAAGCTCGACTGGGCTGCCGTAGACCTTGCCGATACTCTTGTCGTCCTCACCGCCGAAAATTACCCCTTTCCACCCGGTTTTATCATCATTGTCTTGAATAGAGGAAGCGTTGATAAAGGCGTTGCCCTGATCGGTGGTGGAGAAGTCACCGGCTGCGGCCAAAGTTTCATTGCCGCCCGCACCGCCGCCAATGCCTGCGCCGTTCCCGCCGCCTGTGGCTGTGACCGTGCCGCCGCTGATGGTAATCGTGCCCCCTGCGCCGCCGACGGCGTTTCCGCCAGCACCACCGCCGCCAATGCCTGCGCCGTTCGCGCTGCCCGTGGCTGTGACCGTGCCGCCGTTGATGGTGATCTCACCGCCTGCGCTACGGCTGCCGCCGCCGATGCCCGCGCCGTTCTCGCCGCCTGTGGCTGTGACCGTGCCGCCATTGATGGTGATCTTACCGCCCGCCACACTGCTGCCGCCGATACCCGCGCCGGTGAAGCCACCTGTGGCATCCAGGCTGCCGGTGCTGTTTTCCGTGATGGTGAGAACGGCTCCTGCCGACACCTCCAAGCCCGCTTTCCAATATCCGCTTTTTAGTATGTTTGTGCCGGTAAGGGTAAGGTTGCAAGTGGCACTGGCATTCACTGTAAAAGCACAAGCTTCAGTTGTACCGCTCACATCAATGCTCAGCCCGCTCAAAGTGATGTTGGCAGTCGTGTTGGCAACTACCACTATTTTATCTGTGTAAGTGGCACCGGAAATGGTAATTTCTCCACTTCCTTTGATGTACAGGGTGTGGGAATTGGAATCATATAAATAGTTGGATGCGTCCCCTGTCACGGTGAAATCGCCGGTTTCGCCCGCAAAGACAGCGCCGCCGCCCATCTCCAACGTCAGTGTCAGCGCGGGGATGCCCTCACCCAGCGCATAGCCCTCCGGCAGAGCCGCCGTCAGGATGTGGGTTCCAGCGGTGAGCAGCCCATCGACCACATCGGCGCAGCCCCAATCCAGCGTCAGGATTTCTTCTGCCTCGCCAATGACAGCGGTGATGGAGGGCAGCATGGGGGCAAGGTCATCCCAAGCCACGCTGTCCCAGATCAGACCAATACTGCCGTCTACGATCAATTCATATTCATCATTCCACGCCCAGGCGGTAATGGTCTTGACTGTGGGATTGCATATCTCGCAGACATAGCCGCAGGGCGTCCCCTCCACGGCGGGGGCATAGCCGCAATCGGCTGTATGCTCGGTGTGGGTGCAGTTGGTCGGCTCCGCCGCGTCGGTGGGCGTCGCAACATTTCCCGGAACGCTGTCCGCAGGGTAGCACTCGGCCCCGTGTTCGTGGGTGCAAGCGGTTTCCGGCGCACCCTCGACAGCCGGGGCGTAGCCGCAGCCCTCGTCATGCTCATGGGCGCAAGGGGTTTCCTCTACGCCCTCCGATGCAGGGACATAGCCGCAGCTATCATCGTGTTCGTGGGTACAGGGGATCTCCGCTGTCCCCTCCACGCCGGGAACATAGCCGCAATCGCCGGTATGCTCGGTGTGGGTGCAGTTAGTCGGCTCCGCTACATCGCTGGACGTCGCCTCATTCCCCGAAACGCTGTCCGCAGGGTAGCACTCGCTTGTATGCTCATGGTTGCAAGGCGTTTCCAGCGCACCCTCGGTATAGCCGCAATCCGTTGTATGCTCTGTGTGATGTTCGCAAAGGCCGGACGCGCCTATGGTAATGCCGCTGTCCTGCGCCCCGCCGTTTTCTGCAAATGCCGTTGTCGGTACTGCGCCTATCATCAGCGCAGCCGCCAATAGTAAACTTAAAATCTTTTTCGGTGTTCTCATATCGCTGTCCTTTCTGCCGCTGTGGACGCAGGTATAAATCTCCCATTAGACATTATACTGAATATAAGCAGTATAGTCAATAAATTCAGTATGTTAATCTGTCTATGGTGATATGAATTGATTAGCTACAAGCCCTTTTATAACACGCTGCTTTCCAAAGGCGTGACAGAATACAATTTGATATTCAAGCAAGGTATGGACGCGCACACAATCCACCGTATCAAACACGGGGAGGTCATCACGACCAAAACCATCAACACTCTTTGCGAGATTTTGGATTGCCGGGTGGAGGATATACTTGAATACGTCCCGGAGAAGTAGGATATTGCCCCATACGCCCAAATGCAAAAGCCGCTATTTACGCACAGTTACCCTGTGTCATAAATAGCGGCTTCACTGTTTGGAAAATAAAAATGGACAGCAGAAAAGGGCAGAGTTATCTCTGCCTCGTGCCTCGTGCCTCGTGCCTCGTGCCTCGTGCAATTATACAGGCTTGTATCATTTTGTCAAGCCCCCTCGACGAAAAAGTTTGAAAATTTTTTGACGCTGCTTAAAGACAGCTATACACAATAATTATATCAGCCACGCCGACACTTCGCAACGGTTTTTTCTGCCCTTTCTCATACAAATAGAGCGATTGGAGACATTCATCCATGTGCCCCGGCCACATCACCGCTCCTGTTCAAATCGCCGGTCTTTTCTCGGCGGCTGTGGCCGCTGCTCCTGGCGGAAGGTTTGCAGCTTCTTTTGCACAGAGCGTTCCTCGGCGGCTTCGCCCAGCAGCTCGGAAACCTCCCGCTTGCTGCTGTGCAACAGCGTGGGGTCATACTTGTCCCCATAGACATCTTGTATTCGTTTCATGGCCTCCCGCTCATGGTCGGGCCGGATCGCCAGCCGCGCATCGTACAGCTCGGCGGCGTCAAACTCTGCTGCCTGCTCCGTCAGGTCGGCATATTGCTTTAGCGCATCCTCCAGTTCGGCAGAATATTTCTGCTCGTTGGCCTCCAGTTTTTTCAGCCCATCCTCCAAGGTCTGAATCTCTTTTTTGAACAGCTTAGCGGCGGCATCCTCCGGGAAGTCAAGCTGCTGGAGAATCATCGCCTTTTCAGAACGCAGTTCTTCCAGCGTCTCCGTCAGCTCCGCGATACGTTTGGACAGAGACTTGTGTTTGGGCGCATTGAATACAGAGGTAGCCTTTTTCTCTGCAAGCAGAGCCTTACGCTCCTTGCTGGCCGTCTTAATTTTCTCCACCAGCCCCGTATATTCCCGCATATCGTCCTTGTAGATTTTCAGAGCATCCGCGAATTTTGTTTTGCCCTTTTGGATATGCCCCAGCCGATATTTGAACACGATCATGCTGCCCCGCAGCTTCTCCATCGCCTCGGCAATGGCTGGGATGGTGTTCCTGACTGCCGCCATCAGCTTCCTGACCTGCGCTTTCAGTTCCCGCAACAGGGCATTGTCCGCTCGTATCTGCCGGTTGATCTCGCACCTGTCGGAGACGACGCCCTTCTTCTCCAGCGCCCGCGCTGTCACGCCCTCATGAATGGTAGGCTGCTCGTCCAGCCCCCGGTCTGCGTTGCTGCGGTGGTCGATGCGTTCCTCCCGTCCGGCTTGTTCCAGATAGCGGTTGCTCACATCCGCCCACGCTTTGCGCCAGAGGACAAGCTGCTCATCGCTGTTCCACTTCTCGGAGATAGGATTCTGCCTGCCATACTTGGTGCTTTTGGGGTATTTGGATGCCCGTTCATATCCCTGCGCCTCGGCTACGGAAGGGGCCATATACTCCTTTTTCCGGCCAACCTTGTACGGATACTGCTTCTCCCAGCCATCTCCCTGTGCCGCCTTGAACTCGGCGGCGGTGAAGCCTCGTTCCTCGCCGTCCCTGACGCAGAGATATTCCTTTTCGGTCTTGTACTGCCAGCCGCCGCGCTCGTCCAGAGGCCGCACCGTCAGCATGATATGGGCGTGGGGGTTGTGGCCGTCCGTGTCATGGATCGCCGCATCCGCGCACATCCCATCCGCTACAAACTCCGTCTGAATGAAGTCCGTCAAAAGTGCCTGCCATTGATCTTTGTTCAGCTCTATGGGCAGAGCCGCCACAAATTCGCGGGCCAGGCGGCTGTCCTTCGTCTTTTCGTTTTCCTCCACGGCGTTCCAGAGGATCGCCCTGTCCTGCCACTCCTGCGGGGCGTGGTCGGGCAAGAAAACCTGCTGCCAGACAAGCCCTTGCTTGCGGGTGTAGTCGTGCTGTACCCCGTCATAATCGTTCAAAATCTGCGAACAACTCATATAGGCCGCAGCAGCCACGGCGCTCCGGCCTACACCCCGGCTGATAACCTTCGCCTCCAGATGGTAGATCGCCACTTCGTTTCACCGTCCCTTCGTCCCCGTTTTTGTTTCTTTTTCGCAAAAAGAAAATGGGCGGCGTGAAGCCGTCCATAGCTGCACAAAAGCTGCCGGTGGCAGGTTTTTGCAGGCAGTCGGCAAGTTGTTTCCAAAACAGAAACAACTGCCGACTGCGCAGACAATGACAGCAGCGCCGATAGGTCTGTGGCATTGTCTGGAGGCGTCCGCAGACGCCGCCGCATCCGCCTCGCAGAGCGCACGATGCCGCAGGCATACCACCGCCCGCTTGCGGGTGGTGAGTAAGTGCGCCCTTCGGGAGCAAAGCAACGGGGGACGCCCCGGTTGCCCGGAACGCCCCCTCGCCGTCAGTTTTACTTTGTCCTGCCGCACAGATAGTCTCCCAGCGCATCCAGAGGAATAGACGTAACCTCCGGCATGGCTTTCTCCAAAATTGCCCCCTCTTGAATCAGCCGCCGTGTCCGCGCCTTGCGCTCCTTTACCCGGTTTCGGGCCTCGGCTTCCTCCAAGCGGTGCTTCGCCTGCAACAGTTTCTTTTCGTTCTCGGTCATCAAAAAATCCTCCCTGTGATAGTAAAATCCGGCTGTCTGATACTGCGTTGGTATCAAACAGCCGGTATTTGGTGGTATTATGGTCTTGCTTTATTGAAGTGGTATCAAAATCATTGGAAGTGCTGTCTGCCGCACTATCAAAGCAGGCAGAAGTGCTGTCAAAAGCTGTCCGCAAAGTCCAGAGCGGCATCCATATCCCCGGTATCTTCCTCCGGGGTCGGCTGGCTTGCGGGGGCTGCGCCCTGCATGAGCTGGAGCAGAGGGGCAAGGCCGGTGGGCGCGGCCTCCCGCAAGCCTTGACAGATGGCCTCCCGTACTTCCCGCAGAAAGGCGTCCTCCTTCTCCCGTGTCTCCAGATAGGGGTCGGCGGCAAGTTGCTCCTGCCTGCCGAAGTAGGCGTTGACAGCGGCAACGATAGCGCGGTTGACAGAGCGGTATTGCGCCCTGTCCAGCCTTTGCAGATGCTCCCATGCCTCCCGCTCCTCGGCGTTGTCCAGATTCAGCCGCAGGGTGGTCACATACAGATTTTTCATACAATGCCGCCCGCCTTCCTCATGCGCCCCTCCGCCAGCGCCTCATAGCCCTTGGCGGTGGCGCAGATGTCCTCGTTGATGGTGACGCGCCCGGCCTCATACTGGCCGAAGTTGCGCACAAGGCAGCTCCCGCCGCCCACCACATAGAGCCGCATCAACTCCGGGTCATACTCATGCTCCCGCAGCCTGCGGAAGATACCGGCCACATACTCGGCGGCAGTCTCCCGGATGGCGGTCAGGTAGCGGTCGCTGATGTCCGCCGTCCCTTTGCGCAGGACGCGCTCGATGGTGGCGTCATCCAGCGTCTTGCCAAACTGCCGCAGGATGCTCTCCCGGACAGCCAGCATACATTGATGGGTGCCAAACTTTTCCGTATAGCATTTGGTGGATACCGGGCGGCGCTCGTTGATATACATGACATTCATCGTGCCGTTGCCGATGTCGCAGAGCATATTGGTGCCTTTGAACTCTTTGAGGCTGGCGGCGACGGCGGCGAAGCCCTGCGGGAAGATGTCCGCCCCAGCGAACTCCACATGGTAGTCAGCGCCCCGGAAGGTGAAGTCTGCGGCCTCGTTCTGAAGCAGGTACGCCCGGAAGCCGTCCTTCTGCTCGCTCACCCAAGTGAGGGGCAGTCCCGCCGCCAGATGAACACGGGCAGAGGCCAGCTTACGGATATTCAGCTCTCTGGCGATGGCGGCAAGGGTCAGGAGGTAGTAGTCGCCGTCCGTCATCTTGTCGGCGGTGAACTCCTTGTGTCCCTCGCCAATGGTGTAATACTGGCCCTCGTAGATCAGCAGGTCATTCTTGAAGGCCGGTTCTTTGTCATGGGCGGTCACGCCGGTTTTGAAGCAGGTGTGAGCGGTCTTGATGTTGCCGTAGCCGTGGTCGATGCCAATGATAATAGGGTTGTTCATATCGTTTCCTTTCCGCCGCAATGCGGCTGTAACATGATTGATGATGTGTACGGCACTGTACGGAACGGCGACGTTCTGTACGGCGCTGTACGGTCAGATGGTGTACTTCGGATTTCCTATCTGTGCCTATAAGCTGTAAAATCTCTTGTTTTCGCTGCTATTCTGCACTCTTTCGGGTGGTATGGCGCAGATTAAAAATGGATTCAAAAACTGCCGTACACTCTGTACGGCGTGTACGGCAGTTTTGAAGTCCGTTCCCCATCTTAATAGGGAAGAAGATTCAGCACCTCGACGCCGATGAAGCCCCGCACCCGCTTTCCGGCCACATAGACGTTATTGGTGGCCTCTACGTTGTAGAGCCGTTCATTCTGTGCCAGTTCAGAACTAAGGCGATTGGCGGACATGGGCTTCTGCGCGTTGTCCTCGCACCATCGCTGGTATGCATCATAGATGGCCTTGGAGCTGGCCTCGCTGTCGGCCTTGAAGCGGATATAGCCCTCGGATTGAAGGAACTCGATCACATTGTTGCTGCTGCGCTTGACCGTCTCCATGTTCTCTCTGGTCTTCTCGCTGATGGTGAACTGATAGTTGTTCCCGATGAGCCGGTGCAGTCCCTCCAGACACCACAGAAAGATGCCCTCCCGTTCCTTTGCCAGCCTGTCCACAAGGAAGGGATCGTCCGCTCTCCCGGCGGGCCGGTCTTTAGTGGTCAGCACGATCTGGCGGCGGAAAAAGCCGTCGGATTTGTCATGGAGGGCGGTCAATGCCCCGTTGCCGAAGCAGAGGAAACGGACATAGAGCTGGCTTTGGTAGCTCTGTACCCCCTTGCGCTCCATGTCCATCTTGCACTCGGAGGTCACGATGGATTTGATATAGTTGGTCTTTGGCAGGGCACTCATATCCATATCATCATCCACCATGAGCAGCTTGCTCTCAAGGTCGGCGCGGCTGAAACGGTTGATCTCCACCTTCTGGATACTGGTGGTGTTCATGCTGTCCCCCAAGATGGAGCGCATGACAAGCCCCACTCTGGACTTGCCCTCGCCGCCTTTGCCGATCATCAGGAGCATCTTCTGCCCCTTGGTGGTGGGCAGCAGGCAGTAGCCCATAAACTCCTGCAAGGTGGGGATGTCCTCCGGGTGCAGCAGCTCCGTCAGAAAGCACATCCACCGCTTGGGCGGCGGCGCGTCCGGGACATAGGCGGCGGTCAGGCGGTTGTTGCAGTAGCTCTTGTCGGACGAAAAGCGGCCATCCATGAAGTAGGTGCCGTTGGCCACATGGATGCGATCCGTTTCGATGGGGAGGGGCGGGGAATAGGCTTGCAGCTTGATGCTGGACAGCAGGTTTGCCACGATTTTGGACAGGCCGGAAGTCAGACAGCCGGAGATTTCGTCCAGAATCAGGTTGCCGATCTGCGCCTCGTCCTCGATCAGCCCGTCCACCGTGAACAGCCGCCCCCGCACACACTTCATCGGGTGCTTCTCCAAAAACTGCTGGCAGAACAGCACTTCGTTGATATGCTTGCCGTCAAACCATGTGGGCAGGCTCTCGTCAGACGGCGAGATCATAGCTTCGTTTTCTTCTCTGCTCAATGCGTCTTTCCTCCTTGCGCTTTCTCTCGGTGTACTCCTTCAGCTCCGCGATCCTGCCGGTGTCCAGCAGCTCCCGCAGGACGGCGACACGCTCTCCGGCATCGCCGGTGATGAAGATGTCGCAGAGATATTCAATGCGGCTCTCCATCTGGCAGGCTTCCACGAAGCGGTCATCCAGAGGGTCATCCGGCGTCTTGGGGTTGTATTTCTTCTTCCAGTCCCATAGAAGATGCAGATAGCCCGTGAGAACAGAAAAACACAGCCGTTCATCCTCTTTGAACTGCTGTGTCTGGTGGTATGGGATTCGTTTTTGTGGGAGCGGTGGCCGGGACTGCATCTGTCCCTGCTGGATGGGAATACCGAAGTCGTCCGCCAGCCGATGGGCGGCGCCATAGGCAGTCAAGCCGGTGAGTTGCGCCGTCAGGTCGATGACATCGCCAGTTTTCTGACATCCGAAGCAATGGAAGTGGTCGGGGTACAACTTCATGCTGGGGGTGCGATCTGGATGGAAGGGGCAGCGGGCCATCCCGCCGCGACGGACAGGTAGGCCGTATCTGGCTGCGGCCATCTCCGGCGTGACCTGTTCCTTGATGGTTTCAAAAAGATTCAATGGTTTCCTCCTTCTGGGCATAAGAAAAAGCGGCCTGCCCGTTGAATGGGGCAAGCCGCTTGATTGATTTCGTTACGGATATGGTAAGTGGTCATTTTGGACACTTAGCTTAACCGTAACGCTAAGTGCTGGTGACAAAAGTTGTCACCAGCAAAGCGCCCCGAATTTCAGTAGCCGCTACCAAAATTCAGGGCGCATATAGTTCTCTATCCGTAACGCTCTGCCGGTATGCTTTCTGCCGGCAGGCGTTGCTGCAATACTTGGCGTCAGACCGCTTGGGGGTGAAGGTTTTGCCACACCCGGCGCATACAAGGTCTTTGCGCCGCTCTAACCGATGCCGAAGCTGGTGCTTGTAGTTGCCCAGCTTACCGCAGGTGTAGTAATAGCAGTATTTTTTTGACTTGATCCTCGTATAAAATTCCCTGCCGCAGCCAAAGCAGATAATCTTGCGCACAGGGAACTCGTATACAACGCCTTCCTCCTCCTGCAAGCGATAACATTCTTTCAGATGCTCCTGATTTCTGTATTCATATTCCGCATACTGCATCGCTGACCACCCCTTCCCGCTGGGCTTCCTCCCGCCGCTTGCGCTCCCGTTCCCGTTGCCGTCTGCCGCGCTCCCGGTAATACTCCCGCTTTTGCCGCTCCTTCTCCGCCTGCAACAGCTCCTCCTCCGTAGGCTCCGGCATGGGTACATCGAACTTGCCGATGAATTTCAGATAGATGTCAACCTCCTGCACCCGGTCGCCCCCGATCTTCTCCGGGGCATGGACGATGATTTTGTCGATGAACTCATAGATCATGGGCGTGGTCAGAACGGAAAAGTCCGTATATCGCTTTGCGAGGGCAAGGAACTGGTCAACCCTGTCCGTGTCGCTCTCATAGGCGTCCAGCTTCTCGTTGTCCTGCGCGATGACGGCCTCCAGCTCGGCCTGCTCCCGTTCATACTCGCCGGAGAGCATGGCGAAACGCTTTTCGGTCAGATGCCCTGCGGCAAAGGATTCATACAGTTTCTTAATCAGCCCGTCCAGCTCGGCACAGCGTTTCTTTGCCTTGCCCAACTGCCGTTTTAACTCCTTGGCGGCCTCCTTTTGCCGTACCTCGGAAGCTTCCCGCACCTTCTGGATAAAGTCAGCCTCGTTGGAGATCGCGTAGCTGCTCACCATGCGTATCGTGTCCAGAATCAGCATCCGCAGGGATTTCGTGCTGATATAGTGACCGAAGCATTTGGTGTCGGTGTTGTTATAGGTCAGGGCATAGGTGGAGCAATTATAGTGGTCATAGGGGTACAGTCCGCTCACCGGGTCTAAGCCCCGGTTTTCTTTTTGCGCCTGCGCCCGCCCCTTGTGATTATACAGCTTTGCGCCGCAGTCGGCGCAGTAGAGCAGGCCGGTCAAGGGGTTGGCCTCTCCCGTGGTGTCCGTCCTCCTGACCGTCTTTCTGACCTGCTGGGCAAGCTGCCAAGTCTCCGGGTCAACGATGGCTTCATGGGTGTTCTCAAAGACCGTCCATTCCTCCGGGGGCCGCTTGATGGCGTGTTTGTCCTTATACGATTCCTTGTAGGAACGGAAGTTGACCGTATGCCCCATATACTCCGGCTTCGCCAGAATATTGCTGACAGAAGTGGCGCTCCAGTCATAGGGCCTCGTGGTGTCCACATTGTTCTTCTGCGTCCCCTGTCCACGCTTGCCCATATAATAGGAGGGGCGCTCTACCTTATCATCCCGCAGGAGATTGGCGATCTCCTGCGGGCCTTTGCCGTTCATGCTGAGCTGGAAGATGCGCCGTACAACGGCGGCGGCTTCCTCGTCGATCAGCCAGTGGTGCTTGTCCTGCGGGTCTTTGCGGTAGCCATAGATGGCGTGGTTGGTGGTGGGCTTGCCTGCCTTGCCTCTGGCTTGATAGGCCGCGCACTGCTTGCGGCTGCAATCCCGCAGATACCACTCGTTCATGATATTCAAAAACGGCGCGAACTCGCTGGTCGCTTTGTCCGCGCTGTCCACGCCGTTTCCAATGGCGATGAAGCGGACGCCCTGCTCCCGGAACAGCACTTCCGTATAAAAGCCGGTTTGCAGATAGTCCCTGCCGATTCTGGACATATCCTTCGCCAGCACGATGGCCACCTTCCCGGCCTCGATGTCGGCCAGCATCCGCTTCCATGCCGGACGCTCGAAGGTTCCTCCAGAAATGCCGTCGTCCGTATAGTGGACGCAGTTGGTAAAGCCGTGGGAGGCGGCGTAGTCCTCCAAATATCGCTTTTGATTCACAATGGAATTGCTGTCCCCCGTCAATTCATCGTCACGGGAGAGGCGTTCGTAGCAAGCCGTGATCTTCTCGTTTATTTCCGTCTGCCTGATGTTCATATCCGAACTCCTTTCAGGCTGGACGGCTCACTTGTGGTGTCTCCATTGTACCACAAGTTCCGCCGTTTGTAACTACTTCGTTGCGAATAATTCGTAAAATTTTGTCCTCCATTGTCTCCTTGGCGGTGTCGCTGGTGTGGACGCGCACCTTATAGATGGTGCCGCCGATGCGCCGGGTCATAAAGATATTGGTGTTGGCGGTCATTGTACCTCTCTTTCTTGCGTTCAGGACGCACATGGTGTATACTGTTGATGGTTCCGATTGCTGTAACTGACATTTCGCTCTTTGCTATCCGTAGCACAGAAGCACAGTAAGCCCCTCCTTTCTCCTAACGGAAGTAACCTGTGTAACAGATAATCAGATTACCTCTCTACTGATAGGAGAAATTCGGGGTGTAAATCGGAACTGTTTTTCCAAAATCGCAGAAATAATTTTTCGGGGGTGAGGTCATGGCGGCAATACTGGACAATGACAGCCTGCCGGACGCTGCCGGGGACGGCTTCACCGATTGGGATGACGCGCCAGCCGATGAGGGGTTAGAGCAGGCATTAGCGGAGGAACGCTCCGCTGAATTGGAGCGCGAGTTGGAGCAGGACGAGCATCCTGTAGACTACAATGCCGAACTGGAGGACGAGGCGGAGGAAATCGCCGCCGTCAGCGAGAAGCGGCTGAAGCGGGAGCTGCGGGCTGAGGCCATGCGCCGGTTGGAGGACGCAGCGCGGACAGAGGCCGACTTTGCCGTGGTGGTGGGGGAATGGGACAGAATAGACAGCAACCGGGAGCGACGGGAACGGGATCACGAAAACCTGCGGGGCGATGTCCCTTTGGAGTATCAGGCGGTGCCGGAGCCGAAGATCGTGCCGCATTGGATGAACACCCCGGCCTTTCGCCAGCTTTGCAGCGGGAACTTTCTGGATATCCTCTTTGACTGCCCCTATGAGATGCACGAGTTGACCGCCAACGCCTTTCTCTCCGGCATGGTAAAAGAGTTGAGCGAGGAACATAAGGAGGTCCTCTATTTCCTCTCCCTGCGGCTATACAGCACTGTGCAGCTTGCCGCCCTCCGGGGGCAGTCTGACCGCAACATCCGCAAGCTGCGGACAACTATCCATAAGAAGCTGCAAAAGAAGCTGTACGCCCATCTAAAGGAGAAGTTGGAGCGCGGTGACAGTCTGACGCTGCGGGAACGGCAATTCATGGCCGAGTATGAAGCTGTAGCGGAGCAGAAGGGCAAGGACGCTGTTATCCGCCGGGAGAACAAAACGAAACCGCGCAAAAAGAAAGCCGTCCTTGACGATGGCAAGGACGGCTGATAGAATAGTAATAGTTTTAACAGCTACGCAAATTACAGAGCGAGAGGATGCGCACCATGATGAACCTGTTTGAGCAGTCCCGTTCCCATTGGGTACGGTATGACCGCTATGAATTGAAAACCGCCGAGGACGGGCGGCGGTATATTACGCCAGCAAAGGATGCCAAACCCGATGTCTACAATCCCATGAAGGAAGTCCCCGGCATGGTGCTGGACGCCCTCAATGTGGGGATGCTGATGATGGGCGGAAAAGCCGAAGCGGAGACGGAGAAGGCGGTCTTGGAGTTTGTCACCCGTTACGGCCTGCTGGGGCTGATGACGGCGCTGCCCACCACGTCCTCCTTCATGGACTATGAGGCGGTGTATCTCCCCAAAAATCACTTCATCAAGAAAGAGACGATGGAGACGGAGGATTACCTTGCCTTGTTCTATCCCTTTGACAAGCTGGATGTGGTCAAGCAGGGTGTGGAATCTGGCTGGACTGTCAGCGGCGACAGAGCGATGATCGCGCTGACTATGACCTTCATGGACGAGCCGATGGCAAAGACCATGAGTTTTCAAAGGGAGTATGCGGAGCCTTACGATTGGGTTGTACAGCAGTTCAAGGATTGGGCTTTCACGCTGACCACATCCATCCTTTATTATAATGACTACGATTCCATAGACGAGGACGCAAGGGGGCTATACCGCAAGGCGATGGCGGCGTTTGGGGGCATCACGCCCAGCTACCACATCGAGCTGCTGGACAAGCCGACAATTTATTGGGATTTCCACTCCCTGCTGCTGGGCGTCCAGATGATGTTCAGCTTCCTGCTGGTGGACGAGGCCAAACCTCTGCGGCTGTGCAAGCACTGTCAGAAGGTGTTTTTGGGGAACCGCTCCAACGCCGCCTTTTGCAGCGCCCGGTGCAAGAATCAGCACAATGTTTACAAGAGTAGGGGAAAGAATAAGGATGAAGATGACGAGTGATCTGTCTGGCGGAGGAGTCAATGGGGCGCAATTTCAACCTGTGCAAAAAATGCACAAGTTAGGGAAACGCAAATAATGGTGCGAAAAGATTTGAAAGGCATTGACATAAACGGAGCGGTTGCGTATAATAATAGTGCAAGGGTAGAGATACCCCATAAAATAGTGTTCGCTCCCCGATATGCGGCTTACAAGTGGTCGGGATTACAAATAGTGTTCGCTTCCTGATATGCGGCTTATAAATGTTCAGGATCAAAATGTTTGTAAAGCCCTGTCGAAAGGCAGGGCTTTACTTATACTTAGGAGGACATCTCTATGCCCAATGCACAGCTTTATTTCATTACAGATCAATACTACCTTGATTTTCCAGACGAAAAGCTGATGAAAAACAAGGATGTCATTGATGGAGTGCCGCATAATCGTCCCTGTTTCTTTGCGTTTCCTGATAAACAGAATCCAGAGATTTATTGGGTCGTGCCTATTTCCTCCAAGTATGAGAAGTACAAAAGGATTGAGCAGTCGAAAATCCAGAAATACGGAAAATGTGAAACCATCCGCTTCGGAACGGTCTTAGGGCGAAACACTGCTTTTTTGATACAGAATATGTGTCCGGCAACGAAAAAGTATCTGATCGCATACATAGACAAAAACAATATGCCCATCCGAATTGATAATCGCTTGGCTGAGGATGTTTCCAGAAACGCTCAAGCTGTATTGGCTATGGCTAAGCGGGGCGCAAAAGTAGTATTCCCAGACATATTCCAAATTTATAGGGGGCTGGAACAACAACTGCAATCCGGCAAGCCGCATGACCGTGGTGAACGATAAGCAATCGGAAATCTGCAACATTAGACAATGCCCCCACAGCGCAAACTGTGAGGGCATTACTTATACATATACAAGTTCGGTTAAGACGATTTCCTCTGCCCGATTATGGATGCTGTTCATACGGCGCACCCACTCCATCTGATCGGAGGCTTTCAAGGCTTCGGTTACACCTTCCTGCTTCGCCATAGCGGTACGAATGATCTCCACGCGCTCCTTGCAGCTCTTGTCTGTCTCTGCCAAGTCCTCAAACAGCTTGCCGGTGGTCAGTAGGGTGGAATAGAGGACGGGGCGGTGTTCCTGCAAGTAGTGGCGGCGCATACGCCCGTATTTGCCGATTTGGTAGTCTGTGGCTTCTGGCAATTCGAGGTTGGGAATAAAATAGTCGCCCTCCTGCCGGTAGGTGCCGCCCATTTGTTCAAAAATAGATTTCATATCTGGCTCCCTTCGTGTTAGAATGATGGCAATTATGCGGATGATACTCCTTTCCCATAACTGTCAGGTCAAATTACCACAAATGAGCCGTCACAGCTATGATGTATTGGGTGGTGTAATTCTCACCCTTTACATCATATATCTTCATAGGCGGACTGCACCAGCCGGTCAAGCTCCGGCAACCGCCGGTCGATGGAGCTCAACTCTGCTTGGAGCGTTTTAAGTTTTTCCCGCCCGGAGGATTCCTTCTGCGCGAGGATTCAATACGATTTGCGTCAACACCTTCTGGTTGATGTAGTGGGACGAACAGGCATTTTTGCCGCCCGAGGCATACCGGTTGCAGACATACGATTTGAACTCCGGCTCCTTGCCGCTGGCTTTTTTCCGGTAATCCCGCATATACCGCATGGAGGAACCACAGTCCATACACCGGAGCAGACCACCGAATAAAGAGACGGTGCCGCTTTTGCCGCTGCGCCCTCTGGCGGGGTGGTTGTCCATCCGCTGCACCGCGTCCCACACTTCCTGAGAAATCAGCGGCTCATGGGTATTCTCCACCCGAATCCACTCGCTCTCCGGCTTACTTACCTGCTTGTGGTTCTTGTAGGAGACCGTGCCCGTCTTGTTCTGTACCATGTGACCGAGATAGACCTCGTTGCGGAGGATGGTTTTCACTGTCACATCGTTCCAGAACGGCGTTTCTCCCCGATGGTTCTCCCGTCCCTCCGCCATATAGTAAAAGGTTCTGGGGGCGGGGACTTTTTCTGCGTTGAGAATCAGGGCAATTTTGCGGAAACCGTTGCCCTGTAACCGCAGGTCAAAGATGTGCCGCACTACCGGAGCTGTCACCGGGTCAATCTCCAGAATGTGCTTGTCCGCCGCGCTCTTCCGGTAGCCGAGGGGAGCATAGCAGCCCACATACTTCCCAGCCTTGAAGGTGGACAGCTTCACCGCTTTGACTTTGTTGCTGGTGTCCCGCGCATAGAGATCGTTCATAACATTTTTCAGAATAACCAGCATTTCATTGTTCTTGCGGATGGTGTCTACCCCGTCGTTCAGGGCAATGAAGCGGCAGCCCAGAGACGGAAAAATGAAGTCGGTATATTTGCCCGCTTCAATGTAATCACGACCAAGCCTGCTGAGGTCTTTGGTTAGGACCAAATTGATTTTCCGGTCGGTCGCGTCCTGCACCAGCCGGTTGAACCCGGGCCGGTCAAAGGTTGTCCCTGAGACCCCGTCATCGCAGTAGTAGTCATAGAGCGTCCAGCCCTGTTCCCGCACATACCGGGCGAGCATTTCCTTCTGATTTTCGATTGACACAGACTCACCGGCGCGTTCATCGTCCCGGCTCAGTCTGGCATAGATTCCAACACTGTATTGTTCCTGCATTTTCTTCTTTAACCTCCCGAAATGCAGTGCGTATCACAATCAGAAATCCTGATCATATTATACCACTGCGCCGCTGTTGATTCCACTGGGCAAAGTGCCGGGATTCACTGTGCTCTTTCCAGCTTTTCCATCGTGAGGGCATCCAGCACATCGCCCATCAGCAAATCCCCAGCAAAGAAGCTGCGGACATGGTAGACGGTACCATCCTCCATATAGAGATCTACCTGGTCTGGAATCCGTAATTTCTTGGGTTCTTTCGGGCAGATATTATCCATGCGGCTGTATTGATTTTTCATATTCCGATTTCCTCCGTATTTGTCGTGTGTGGCACAGCAGCCCGCCGCAGTCAAGGAACCGGCTTCGCCTCGCTGCGCGTCCTTGACAGCGGCATTCTGCCGTGCAGATAGGTAACCAAGGCGGCGCAAAGCCGCCCTTTGCCAAAAAGCTTTGACTGGTTATGATTCTGTTTACATGACGCACTCCTTCCCGCTGGCGGGGAGAGCGGACGGAGGGAAAAGAAAAGAGCCGCATGACGGTAAAAAATCTTCCCATACCGACACCACAGAAACCCGTGCGGATTTCTGCGTTCATGCGGCATTAGGAAGACTTCGCTTCGTCAGCGGCTCCACAGCACAGCTACTTTATTTGGTTGATTTCAGTATATCGGGAACGGGTGTTCGAGTCAAGATTCACGGCGAAAAAAGTGTTCGTGTTGGCGTAAAAAACGCACTGCAAAGGGGCTGGGGACTGAGATTTGAGAGAAGAGCAAGCACAGCAAGTGTATGTACACTTGCAGAAAACGATGTTTGCCATACCGGAGTGACTTGCTGTTTAGCAAGCACATCCGGTGTGGCCACACACCGGAAAAATGGGCGTTCCGAGCTGTCAGCCGGAGCGCCATTTTTCTCTTTTGGGAGCCTCCCAAACCCTTGATCTTAGCCTTTTGCTGTAACCTTGACAGGGAAGCATTTGCTAAATCCCCTTTCTACCAATCGTCAGCACCCATTTGTGATTAAAAAAGATGTCATTGTTTTTGAGATATGGAGAAAAGCCGGTTTTGTCATGGCCGGTTATATCTGCCTGCATACGCTGTCTAATTTTTTCACGAATGGCGGCTGGTGTTTGCGTAAGGGCAAGCCAGTTTTCCAAACGCTGCGGCATTTCCGTTGTTTCGCATTTTTCTATGGCAAGACCATGTTTTTCATATAGACTTAACATTTCTGCCTTGCTTAGATTTTTTACATGGGACGGGTCGCGCTGAGTTTCAATTTCATCTTCTGTTTTCCGCAGCAGTTCATCAGCGGCATCCATATCTATCATTACCAACTTGCCGCCGGGTTTTAGTACCCGAACCATTTCGGAAAAAGCAGCGGTTACATCTGTAAAGTGGTGGAAAGCAAGGCGTGAAAATACAATATCAAAGCTATTGTCCAGAAAAGGAAGTTCCTCCGCATATCCTTTCACGAAAACCATATTGCTTAAATGTTCTTTATCGGCTTCCTGCTGTCCAATCTGCAACATGGGAACCGTTGCGTCCAGACATACGACTGTCTGTACCAATGGCGCAAAGGAGCGGCCACAGGCACAAGTCCCGGCAGCTACTTCTAAAAGCGTGTTTTCCTTGCATGGCGCGACGCAGGAAATTGTGTAATTCAAATATTCCTCTTTTGTGAAGTTGACGGATTTGCTCTCAAAGTTCGGGGCTTGTATCTCAAAGGAGTGATTGATTTTTTCTATGTTCTCTGGTTTCATAATGCGGTTCCTTTCTTTGGCGTGAAAAGGGATTCCATATCTGCCTTTTCCAACTGCAACAATTTTATCTTTTTATCTATTCCCCCGGCGTAACCCGTTAGGCTGCCGTTTGTGCCTACGACACGATGACAGGGAACAATGATTGAAATTTCATTGTGGCCCACCGCGCCGCCTACGGCCTGCGCTGACATACGGGGCAATCCTTTCTTCACGGCGATCTGCTTTGCAATTTCGCCGTATGTCATAGTCTGGCCGTATGGAATGGTACAGAGGATTTCCCATACCTCATTCTGAAAGTCTGTGCCTGTGAAATGAAGCGGTACAGTAAAGTCCGGCTCTTTCCCCGAAAAGTAAATATCAAGCCACTGTTTTGCTTTTTCAAAAAGGGGAACTTCTTTTTCCTCATGCTCTTTGTCCAGATAAAGCGCAAAATATTTTTGCCCCTCGAACCATAATCCGGTTAAGCCAATATCATCTGCGGCTAAAAGAATATCGCCAATGGGGGAACAATAATGACTGGTGTACTGCATTATCAACCCTCCAATTCAAAATACTGATTAGAGTCCTGTGGAGCCTGTGTGCGTTCTGTGTTCGTGTAGGAACGGATTTCGGAGCAGACCGTAATTTTATAACTCTCAAACAGTTTTTCTCGTCCCTCTTTCTGGCTCATGCGGTGCTGCATGGCGTTTCTCCAACGCTCTACGGCGGCCTCGTCCGTCCATATATTCATGGACAGCAGTTTACCGTCCTCATTCAGACTGGAAAACCGCTCTGCCCGGATAAAACCCTCAAATCCGGCAAGCAAAGGTTTCAACATAGCCGCAAGGTCAAGGTATTTCTTCATTCCGGCCTTTGTGGGCTTCACTTCAAACAAAACAACAATATTTGCCATTTCTTACTTCCTCCTATTTTCAAATCATTTCCGGCTTGCACCGTTTACAAGGGCGGTAGCCGTTTATCAATGCTTCTTCCAAAGTATCAAAAAACACAATATTTTTCTCTAATGGTGTGCGCGATGAACAGGACGGGCAGCAAACAATTTTTGTAGATTTTACTGCAACAAAAAATTGTCCGTCATACCGTTTATCCTTGTTTTTGACCGCTTTTATCTTTTCTTCTCGTTCCACGGCTTCCTCCTTTCTTCGGCGCATAGTCTTTCATGCCGGGAATAGCCCCGCCCGCAACAGCCCACAAATACAAACTGGCAACGCTGCAATAAGGGCTGAACCGCCTGCGGTATTTTTCAAACAGCTTGCGGTCTATTTTCCTGTGGTGGTAGACCATACGCAGCCCACGCTGGATTGCCAAATCGTCAAAACTGAAAATATCGGGACGCTGCAAGCAGAACAGCAAAATCATTTCCGCTGTCCATACGCCTATGCCTTTAAGGGAAGCCAATTCTTTAATTGCGTCTGCGTCCGGCATAAGGGCGATACGTTGCAAGTCAAATTCTTTATCCAGTACCTTTTTTGCAAAATCCTGAATGTATTCTGCCTTGCGAAATGTCATGCCAAAAGACTGTAATTCGGAAATGCTTGCTTCAGCAATAGCCGCAGCATTTACATCTCCAAAACTGTCTTTCATTCTCTGCCAGATGGTAGCCTGCGCCTTTGTTGATATTTGCTGGCCGATAATGTGATGGACGACAGAGGAGAACAAATCGGTGTCTGTCTCGCGGTCAACATGACCGATTTCATCAATGACAGCACCTAAGATTTTGTCCTTGCCTTTCAAATATTCCACTTCGGTTTTTCCATAAAGGAAATACAATTGCTAACCCTCCCCTCTGTCTTGACTTTTTCTTTTGGACATATTATGATTTTATCACAACAAATGGGCTGATACTATTATAAAATCACCGGGTATTATCATTATATTCCCAAAGGAGAAGCGGTAATGGAAAATGGAAAAGAGGATTTCATCAATTCGGTCAATCTGAATATCAACACGGATTTTCCCTATCTGGTTCTTGATGTTATCAACGATAAATCCTATCCCAGAAATCCGGGCTTTCAGGTCATGCACTGGCATGAAGATTTGCAATTCATCTATGTACTGAATGGTATAATAGAAGTACGGACACTTGATAATGCGATACGGGTACAGGCAGGAGAAGCAATTTTTATCAATAAGAATGTAGTGCATATGGTAAGTCGGCTTGGAGATTGTCATTATAACAGCTTTATTTTCCCCGCATATTTCCTTGAATTTTATCCCGGAAGTCCGGCGAAAATCTTTGTTGAAAACATAACGGCAAACGAACAGCTTTCCGTTTTCCGGTTTTCTTCCCTTGTTGACTGGCATAAAGATATGACAGTGATATTACAGCAGTTAGTTGAGATTGAAAGAAATAAAACGGCATTTTATGCCTATGAGGTTTTAGTCCGGCTTTCTGCCCTGTGGCTAATTATGAGAAAAAACATAACAATCCCGCCAGAAGGAAAGGAAAGCGTTGTCAATCTTCGTATGCAAAAAATCCTTCGCTATATTGAAGAACACTACGCAGAGGACATTACATTAGCTGATTTATCAAAAAGCGCAAATATCAGCAAATCAGAGTGTTCCAGACGTTTCAAATTAAGTCTGAATACTACGCCTTATAAGTATCTCACTGAATATCGTCTGTCAATGGCAGCGCAGCTTTTGAAAACTACAATCGAACCTGTTGGCAATATTGCGGCAAGCGTTGGTTTTCGCCAAATGAGCCATTTTGGAAAATGCTTTAGAGAAAAAACGGGCTATTCTCCAAAAGCATATCGAGAAATGGAGAATACCCCTTAATGTTTTCAGGGCATTAGGCGACAAAATGCTATGCAATCAAGATTGATAGATTGATACTTATTTAGATTATTACTTGATTCTTTGGTATTTCTTTATTTAGTATTTTATTGTGCGGGATTTTCCTTGTGTGGCTTCTCCTTATGTGGATTTGCCACATCTGGATTTTCCATGTGTGGATATTGCCCATGCGGAGGGAAAGAAAAAGGGGCGATTTGCGCTCTGAGCAGCGTTTTCCTATGTAGGAATATCGGGGATATGGCAATGCCTTCAAAAACCGCTTACAGCGAAAGAAAACGCCCAAAATCGACCTTTAT
>JAETOP010000202.1 GCA_021771675.1 Oscillospiraceae bacterium
GCAATCCTCGCAAAGCACCCGGAATGGACTGACCCCACAAGACTGCCCACCTCTTCCAGGGAGAGCAAAGCGAATACCACCGCACAGCAGAAGGTGCAGGATCCTCTGACCAAAGAGGGCGTGGTGGGCCTGTTCAACCGCACCTATTATCCCATCAGCAAGGCGCTGGAGGCGTTTCTCTCCGACATCTATGAGCCGACCGACAATGAGAACCGCTGGCACCTGATCGCGTCCTCCAGCATGGCGGGCGTAGAGATCAAGGAGGATAAATTCGTATACAGCCACCACGCCAAAGACCCGGCTTACCTCAAGCTGTGCAACGCCTTTGACATCGTCCGCACCCACCGCTTTGGCGATCTGGACGAAAAAGCGTCCTATGAGGCGATGTGCGAGTTCGCCATGCAGCAGGATGAGGTAAAGCTGCTGGCGGCAAGCGAAAGAATGGCGGACGCCGAGACGGATTTCTCCGGCAGCGAGGATACCGACTGGCAGAAGCGTTTCCAGTATGAACCCCGCTCCACGGTGCTAAAGAACAACCTCCACAACATCACGCTCATCCTCCAGAATGACCCGCAGCTCCAGAATATCGTGTTCAACCAGCAGCTGGACGGCATGGAAATCAAGGGCGAGGTACCCTGGAAGCACCCGTCCAAGTATTGGCGGGACGCCGATGACGCACAGCTGATCAGCTATGTGGACTCCCATTACGGTACATTCTCCCAGCGCAACTATCAGATCGCCGTGACCAAGGTGGCAGACGACCGCTCCTACCATCCCATCCGCGAATATCTGGCGGCTCTGCCGGAATGGGATGGCGTTCCCCGTGTGGACACGCTCCTCATCGACTATCTGGGTGCGGAGGATAATTCCTACGTCCGTGCCGTGACCAGAAAGACCCTCTGCGCCGCCGTGCGCCGGGTGCAGGAGCCGGGTGTGAAGTTTGATACCATGCTGGTCTTAAACGGTCCCCAGGGCATCGGCAAGTCTACCCTCATCTCCCGCCTTGCCGGAGAGTGGTTCTCCGACAGTCTGAACCTGAGCGACACCAAGGACAAGACCGCTGCCGAGAAGCTGCAGGGCTATTGGATTCTGGAGATCGGTGAGCTGGCGGGGCTTCGCAAAGCCGAGGTGGAGACGCTGCGTTCCTTCCTTTCCCGGCAAAATGATATCTACCGAGCCGCGTTCGGCAGACGTGCGACGCCGCATCCGAGACAGTGTATCTTCTTTGGCACCACCAACGCCGAGTCCGGCTATCTGCGGGACACCACAGGCAACCGCCGGTTCTGGCCGGTCAAAACGCCGGGCGGCGGCATAAAACACTCCTGGGAACTTACCACCGAGGATATCTGCCAGATCTGGGCGGAGGTGCTGGTTCTTGTGGAAAGCGGAGAAAAGCTGCATCTGGCTCCCGATTTGGAGACGCTCGCCAA
Source organism: Oscillospiraceae bacterium (assembly GCA_021771675.1). Next base: position 1,431 of record JAETOP010000202.1, read on the forward strand.
GAATGAACAGCGGGAGGCGCTTGAGTCCGATGAGCGCGAGGGGCTTGTGCGCGAGTATCTGGAGACCCTGCTCCCGGAGGATTGGGACGGCATGGATCTGTTCGACCGCCGCTCCTTCCTCGCCGGAGTGAACAATATTGGCCGTGTGGGTACGGTCGCCAGAACACGGGTCTGCAATATGGAGATCTGGTGTGAGCTTTTCGGCAAAGACCAGGGCAGCCTTGGCCGCGCAGAATCCAACAACCTCACAGCCATGCTCACCAAGCTCGGCTGGGTGCGCAAGGAGAAAAAGGAGCGCGTCAAGCCCTACGGGCCCCAGTTCGTTTTTGTTCCCGGCGATGTTCCTGACTGATTTTTCGGGAACGGAGCGAATAAGGAACAGTTCCCGACTTCCGGCAGTGTTCCCAGGGGAGACTCCGGGAACGCCGCCAGGAACACACC
>JAETOP010000203.1 GCA_021771675.1 Oscillospiraceae bacterium
TGGTCAAGCTGGATGTTCAGATTCGCACGTTCATCATCCAGGTAGCCGCTGTTGATGTCGTACATCAGCATCATGCGCTCGTCCTCGGTTAATTCCGGGTACTGTTCCTCCAAATCCGTCCGCCAGTCCTCGTAGTCCAGATCAAAGTTGCTCCAAATAAGGTGCTTCTGCTCGGTCATCGGGCATCACCCCTGTCCCGGTTCCTGGGTTTGATGGGCTGGCCCTGCTCGTCGTAGTTTTTCGGGTCGGCGGCGGGGGTGGCCCAGCCCTGGGTGGCCCCGGCCAGCATCGCCGCCGCCTGTGCCTTGCTCACGCCCATCTCGCTGTTCAGCTCGTCCACCAGCTTTTGGCTGGTGCGGCCCTTTGTCACAAAGTGTGCGGAACGCCAGTTGTCAGAGCCTCGCACAAACATAACGATGGCCTTTTTTTCGGGCACTTTGCCGTAGCACACCAACGGCAGCGAATTTCTGAGGGGGATCACAGAGTTGCCGTTGCGCTCCATCAGCTCGGCAAACTGGCAGATGTGGAAAAGGTTATCCCAGCCCTTGCCGATTTCCACATGGCAGTCGTCGATATAGCGGCATACATGGTCAAGCTCCCGCCCGTCCCAGCATTTGATCCGCACCATGTCGCCATCTGCGATCCTGAATTTTTCTTCATAGTGCGGGGTGATGAAGCGGATACCCTTTTCAGCCTGTTTCATGTGGCGGTCAAGCGAGTTCCGGCGGTAGCAGCAGATAGACAGGTTCTTTTCGTCAGAATAGGGGTTTAGCCGGATCAGGTAGGAATACTGCGCCGTGTCCGCCCGGAAACCAAAATCAAAGCCCTCGTTGAAGCCGCTCTCCGGGTGTTCCTGGCAGAAGTCCCGCATGGCGTCACGGCTTTTCAAAAAGCCGCCGTACTGCCCGTCGCCCACCAGGGCGTTGAGGACGCTTTCAAGCTCCTGGTGAAATTCCTCGGTGTCCATATCCCCTCGGTGGCACCGCCACGTCTGAAAAAAGCCCTTGCCGTCAGCGCCCATGTCGGCCTGCAGGTGGCCGATGTACCCGGTCTGACCCGCAATCTGCGTACTTTGGCCCTCGGTATAAAGCCGCTCCGCAGGGGTAGCTGCCTGAAACGTCAATTCCATCAATGTCACACTCCTTTAACGAAAAAACGGCCTCCAGTTGGTTTTCTGGAAGCCGTTTTTAATGCTTTATTCGATTTTTGCTCCATTTACCGGGCGTCGCCCCGGTCATGGTGTTTGGGCTTGATGGGCTGGCCCTCTTTGTCGTAGTTCTTCGGGTCTGCGGCGGGGACTTCCCAACCGAACATAGAGCCAGCCAGCATTGCCGCCGCCTGTGCCTTTGTCACATTGATTTGTTCATTGTACTCATTAACAATGGCCTGGGCATGGGCACGGTCATGGCCGTATTTGCCGGTATGGAAATAGCCGTCCTCACCGTGCTTGATGGTGATGATCTCGTCACCGCTGGGCAGCACAGCATAACACTTTTCCGGCAGGCCCGGACGCAGGGGGATCACCTTGCTGCTTCTCTCTTTCATCCATTCCGCAAACTCCCGGATATGGTAAAAGCTGCCGTCAATTTCAACGTGGCAATCGTCGATATACCGGGTCATGCAGTCAAGGCTTGCGCCCTCGCTGGTGATGATCCGCACCATATCGCCGTCGGCCACCCTGAATTTCTCCTTGCCGTCCGGGGTAATAAAGCGGATGCCCTTTTCAGCCTGTTTCATGTGCCGGTCAAGCAAATCCCGGCGATAAGGGTAAATATAAACGTGATTATCATCCCCGGTCGGGATACAGCGGATCAGGTAGGAATAGCCCTGGGTGTCGGCCCGGAACGCATATTCAAAG
>JAETOP010000079.1 GCA_021771675.1 Oscillospiraceae bacterium
GAATTTAAAAAGGCTCTGTCCGAGATCAACCAGTCCTTCAAGGTGCTTGGCTCCGAGATGAAGCTGGTGTCCTCGCAGTTTGATAAAAACGATAAGTCCGTGCAGGCGCTTTCCGCGAGGAATACTGTTCTGAACAAGGAAATCGACGCCCAGCGCCAGAAGATCGAAACGCTGCGGGCTGCCCTCCAGAACGCCTCCGAGTCCTTTGGGGAGAACGACCGCCGGACGCAGAACTGGCAGATCCAGCTTAACAACGCCGAAGCCGCCCTAAACGGCATGGAACGGGAACTTTCCGCCAATGAGCGGGCCATTGAGTCCCTCTCCCGGCAAGAGACGGAGGCGGCGGACGCCACAGAACGGCTCTCCCAGGAGATTTCCCGTCAGGAAGAGGAACTGGCCGGGATGAAACGCGCCTATTCCAATGCGGTTCTGGAGTACGGGAAAGGCTCCAGCGAGGCAAAGGAACTGGAGGGGCGTATTTCCCAGCTTTCCGGGGAACTGCGGGAGAACCGGGAGCGGATGAAGGATGCCGGGGATGTGGCGGAGGATTTCGGCGATTCGCTGGAGGACGCATCCAGCGGGGCAGATAAATTAGGCTCCGGCCTTTCGGTCGCTACGGTGGCGATGGGCAATCTCATCTCCTCCGGCATCCAGGCGGCGTTAAGCGGCATCCAGGAACTTGGCAGCGCCATCTGGAACCTGGACGAAGCCACTGAGGAATACCGGGTAGCCCAGGGTAAGCTGACCACTGCCTTTGAAGCGGCGGGATACAGCGGGGACGCGGCACAGAAATCCTACACGGAGTTCTATAAAATCCTGGGCGATACGGACACGGCCACAGAAGCGTCCCAGCTCCTGGCGCAGCTTGCCCAGAACGAGCAGGACATTACCAAGTGGACAAACATTGCCGCAGGCGTTTACGGCACCTTTGGCGATGCCCTCCCCATCGAGGGCATGATCGAGTCCGCCAACGAAACCGCCAAGGTGGGACAGGTCACGGGCTCCCTGGCGGACGCCCTAAACTGGGTGGGCATCAGCGAGGATGCCTTCAATGAAAAGCTGGCAGCCTGTTCCAGTGAAAGTGAACGGAACCGTCTCATCATGGAGACCCTCTCCGGGGCCTATGACGAGGCGAGCGGCGCGTTTTACCGCAACAATGAGGCGCTGGTGGCTTCCAGAGAAGGACAGGCGCAGCTTGACGAGACCCTGGCGGGGCTTGGGGAAACCATCTCCAATGTGAAGAACAGCCTCCGGGCAGAGTTCCTCCCGGCAATTTCGGAAGTCATCTCCGCCTTTACCGACATGGTCAACGGCGTGGACGGGGCGGATGAAGCCTTTGCCGGGGCCATTACGGGGCTGGTGAACACGGCGGTTTCCATGCTGCCGCAGTTTGTAAACACCGGGATGCAGATGCTGACCTCGCTGCTTTCCGGCATCATCCAGAGCCTTCCGGCTGTGATGGAAGGCGCGACGCAGATCATCGTCACGCTGGCCCAGGGCATCGCGGCGGCGGTTCCCACTCTGATTCCGCAGATTGTCCTTGTGGTTACCCAGATCGTACAGACCCTGATCGAAAACCTGCCGATGATTCTGGACGCGGCGCTGCAGCTTATTATGGGGCTGGCCCAGGGGCTGCTGAACGCCATCCCGGTCCTGATCGCGGCCCTGCCCGCCATCATTACGGCGATTGTGGAGTTCATTGTCGGAGCAATCCCACAGATCATCAATGCCGGGATACAGTTATTGACCTCGCTGGTCTCCGCACTGCCGGAGATCATCACGGCCATTGTAGCGGCGATTCCGCAGATCATTGACGGGCTGGTGACGGCCATCCTCGGCAGCATCCCCCAGATCATTGACGCAGGGGTGAACCTGCTGATTTCCCTGATCCAGAACCTGCCGACCATCATTACCACCATTGTGGGGGCAATCCCGCAGATTATTTCCTCGCTGGTAAACGCCATCCTGAACAGCATCCCGCAGATCATCCAGGCAGGCGTGCAGCTATTTGTGTCGCTGATCCAGAACCTGCCTACCATCATCGTGGAGATCGTAAAGGCGGTGCCGCAGATCATTGCGGGGATTGTGAATGCCTTTACCTCGTCTATGGGGCAGATCGTCAACATCGGCAAGAACATCGTGCAGGGGCTGTGGCAGGGTATCCAGAGCCTTGCCGGATGGATCTGGGACAAAGTCTCCGGCTGGATTTCCGGCATCTGGGACGGGATCTGCAGCTTCTTTGGCATCAACTCTCCATCCAGGGAAATGGCCTGGGTAGGCGAAATGCTGGGCAGGGGTCTTGCCGGCGGCATCGAGGACAGCGCCGGCGAAGCGGTCAGCGCCGCAGAGGATTTGAACAACGGTATTCTGGGCGTGATGAACGGGCTGGCAGCGGATATGCAGTCCGCTGTTCCCTCGAATTTTGCCTTTGACGCCGGCGGGACGATCCGCTCTGCGTCCGGCGGCATGAACAGCGGGGGTGCGTCCTTTGGAACCCTCATTACCATCCAACAGATGATTGTCCGCAGCGAGGATGACATCCGCAGGATTTCCCAAGAACTTTACAATCTCATGCAGGTCGGCTCCCGCGCACAGGGCCGCATCATTACAGCCTAAGAGGAGGTGGGATTTATGGGCTTTCAATACAACGGAATTTCTTCTCAGTCCATGAATATCAAGGCCCGTCTTACCGGCTGGCAGATGGTTCCTGCTCTTCGGAGCAATACGGAAACTGTCCCCGGTAAAGCGGGCCTTGCGGACTTTGGGGCAGACAGCGGCGAGCGGTACATCGATGTTTCCTGCAATGTCTATCCGCAGAAAACCTTTGCCGGTTTGGTGGCAGTTTTAGATCGGGCGGCGGCATGGTTAGACCCTACGGTGGGGACAAAACAGCTTGTACTGGACGATGTGCCGGACCGGTATTTTATGGCCCGGCTTTCCGATACGGTAGACTGTGAACGGCTCCTGCGGTCGGCCGGTTCCTTTACCCTCCGTTTTCTTTGCCCTGACCCTTACGGATACGCGCTGGATGATGAAACCTTTACCCTCTCCCAAGCGGGGGAGCATGAGGTGGAGCGTGAAATCGGAAACACAGACTCCGAGCCGGTGTATTCCCTGCAGGGGACAATTTCCTCCGGTGCGGTTGTACTGACGACTAACGGAGAGACCCTGCGGGTGGTTGGCCCTCTGGCTACGGGTGAAGTGCTGGTGATCGACACCGGAATGGTCACAGCCAAAGTGACGGACAGCGCGGGCAATACCCTGCGAAACGGCCTGCCCTGTTTGGAGGAATTGAATTTCCCAGTGCTGCGCCGGGGTGTGAATGAAGTGGAAATCGCGGTTGAGGGCAGCGCCGTTTTTACCGAACTTCACATACAAGCCAAGAGCCGATGGAGGTAAGCGATGGCAGTAAAAACTACTTTGACTGCGCAGGAGGACTTTACCGGGGAATTTCCATCTGCATGGGCAGGCTCCGGCCTCTGGCGCTTTAACGAGTCCGAACCGGACAGCAACGACCGGCTGATGGATTCTTCCGGCAATGGCCGGGATTTCAATATTATCAACTGGAGCGGCACCACGGCAAACCTGCTGGAAGGCTGGCGTGGACATTATTTCCGCTTCAACATCAATAACCCAACCTCGGAGAAAACATATCTTCAAGCCGTAAACGACGGCTCGATTTTCTCCTCGCTGGGGGAACGGATTGTGGTGGGCGGCTGGATGAACCCCACCATTTACTCGGTAGGTAATACCTTCTGCCCTATTTTTAACACAAGGCAGGGGCCGGGCCAGCCGATCCTGTATCTTTCGCTGTATTCCGGGCGGCCCCGCCTAATGCTCTATAATTCCTCCGGCTCCCTGATTTTGGACGAGTCGGTAACGCCCCCGTTTTCTCTGGTAAACAACGGCTGGTATTTCCTCGCCGCTGTGATCGAGCCGGACGCATACAAAGCCTGCTATGTGGTAGGCGATCGCAGCACCGGTACAGTCTGGATTTCAAACGAGCTGACGATTGAGGGTGAACTGAACCGTTCCTGTACCGCCGACCTTATCATGGGGATGCACGCTGACACCTATTATTACGCAGGCGGCTTTGATGATTGGTTTCTGGATACGGATTCTTCTTTGACTGCCGAAGATCTGGCGGAATATTTTAAGGCCACTCTGTTTGCCAACGGCGGAGATATGTCCGGTGATGTGGATGCGCTCACCGAGCCGGGGAGCGTTACCCTTAGAAGCTCGGACGGAGCCTATCCATCCAGCGGGCAGCTTATTACAAAGGCGGCAGCCTGCTCCCTTTCCGGTACGGGACGCGTGGCTGCGACCAGCGAATATACAGCGGGCGTGACTGCCATTGAACAAGTGGAAACCTCCACTTCGGATGATTTGGAGGAATGGTCTGCCTGGCAGGCTATCGGCACCAGCGGCGAGCTGCAATCTCCGAACCGGCAGTATATCCGCTTCCGTGTGACGCTTGCCACTGAGGATACCAGCCGAACTCCGAAGCTGTTGGAAATCCAGCTCCACGATATACCGAAGGCCCCCTATGAAAAGCTGGGCTTTGCACGCCCGGTAGTGCTGGATGCAAACGGCGCGTGGGAAGCGGTTCTGGAAAATGCCTTTGATATTGTTGTCACCAGCGAAGTCAACGGGGCCGATACCATGGAATTTTATCTGCCTTTCCATGATCCCAAGCGGGCCATGCTGGACAATGAAAAGCAGGTGCAGATCGTCAATGACATTTACCGCATACGAACCCTCACCGATACGAAGGACACCGATGGCCGGATTGTGACTCAGGTCTATGCCGAAGCTGCTTTTTATGACCTGTCCTTTTCTGAGGAAAAAGAAACGGTGGACTTTAACGCGGATACAGCGGACGCGCCGATGCGGTACGCGCTGGAAGGCACCGGCTGGTCGGTGGGAACGGTCAACGTCACCACTCTGCGCACATGGCAGTGTACGGAGAAAAACGCCCTTTCCATTCTGCGGGCCACGCAGAATATCCACGGCGGCGACCTGATTTTTGATTGCCCGAACCGACTCGTCCATCTTCTTACCTTTGGCGGGAATGACAGCGGCGCTCTGTTTGCATATCGCAAAAATCTCAAAAGTATTGAGCGGGTGGTGGATACCCGCAGCTTGGTAACAAGGCTCTATGCCTATGGCAAGGATGGAATGACGTTCGCCTCGATCAATGGCGGCAAGGACTATGTGGAGGATTTCTCCTATACCACCGAAGTACGCATTTCCACGCTGGACTGCTCGAACTTCACCAATCCCTATCAGATGCTGGAATACACGCAGATGCGGTTGGCGGAATATGCGCAGCCCCGCGTTTCCTATGTTCTCTCCGCAATGGATTTGTCGGCCCTTACCGGGTATGAGCATGAGGCGTGGGCGTTGGGCGACATTGTAACGGTTGATGATAAAGACCTCAACCTGTCGGTAAAAACCCGCGTGGTGCGCCGCCAGTACAATTTGCAGGAGCCGTGGAAAACTGTGCTGGAACTTTCCACTACCCTTCGGGAATTGGGCGATTCCTCCGCACAATGGGATAAGGCCGCCGATGTGCTGGCATCCACCGATGTGATTGACCGGCAGGAAGTAAAGGACTTGGTGCCTTTTAACCATCTGCGTAATTCCCGCGCTGACAGCGGCATGAATTACTGGACGAACTCCGGCTTTGAGGTGGATGCGGAAAACGGCGTTTCCGGTACGGCTTCCTTCAAGGCAGAGGGCGTTTTGGGTATGACAAAAAGCCTGACACAGACGGTCTACCCGGCCAGCCGCCGGAGTTATACCTTTTCAGCGCAGATTGCCTCGGAGGATTTGCAGAAAGGCCCCAGCGGGCAGGTTGGCATCGAAGTAACCTTTGAATATGAGGACGGTTCCACGGAGACGCGGTTCATCGACCTCTTTTAATATAGAAGGGAGCGGCCTATGGCTTCTTTTTCGCAAACTGCCACCGACCTATCCCCCAAGGGGTACGGGAGGCTGCGTTCCATCACCATCCGGCTTTGTATTACGGATTGCACCGGCAAGGTGTATTTTACCGACATTATGGTGCAGGGTGGCTCCATTGCTACCGGCTGGGTGGGCCATCCCAGCGAAATCCAGTGGACGCTGGACGGGTAAGGAGGCTGGCATGGCGGAATTTACTCGATTTTCAGAAACAATTTTGACAAAACAGGATCAGCGGGTGGTAAGCATCACCGTGAAGCCGATGATTTCTGATTGTACAGGCCGGATTTACTTCACCGACCTGATGGTACAGGAAGGCGACCGGCTCACAGGTTATGTGATAAATACAGAAACAATTCTGCAAAAATACCGGGAGGATGGCTCCATTGTTCCTCCCCGTTTCTACAACGGCGTGGTGCGCTCGGCGGAAACGGTGGTGCTATTCAACCTCGGCTCCGATACGGCGGGGCTGGACTGCTATCTCTACCCGGTGCAGGACATGGCGGCGGGCAGCATTTCCGTGGCTTTGGGCGCGGGCGCACACAAGGCAGCTTTCCCTACTGCGGTAAGTGCCGGGGATGAGTTGGCCCTTCTGGCTTCTTCCCGGAAATGCCTGCTCAACGGAAGCCCCACGGAAAAGCGCGGCTTCTTTCAATACACGGCTGCCGGGGACAGCAAGCATCCGGTGACAGTAGAGGAGCATAAATCCGCCCGGCTGTTGTTTGAATTTCAGGAAATGCAGGAAGGCGGTGATCGGTTTTGAACCGGGACTATCTAAAAGGAAGGCGGTGCATGGTCTGGTCGTTCATGCAGAACGCTCGGATGTACGAGGCTTTGCGGGACTATGGCGACCGGCTGGATACGGTGGGGATTTTTACTTTTGAGGTGGATGCCACCGGGACGCTCTCGGAAACTGGCACAAGCATTTCCTCCATGATGACCTACATCAACAAGTGGCCGCACATTCACTGGATGCTGACCGTGATGAACCACGGGACAGCCAGTATTTTCACGGCTCTGCGCAATAACACAAACGGAGCAAAAGATAAGTTTTTAACCGAGCTGGTGCGCATCATGGAAAAATACCCGTGGTGTGCCGGAGTGGACATTGATTTGGAGCGCGGCGGCGGATATGAGAACCGGGAAGCGGCAAACTCCTTATTTCAGGCTATTTACCAGACGGTCAAAGCCTATGATTCCTCCAAACTCGTCAATATCTGCCTGCCCGGCATGACCGGCGTTCAGGGCAGTGTGGGCGGGGAAAACTGGTGCGTCTATGCCGACCTCAACCCGTACTGCGACACGGCTTCTATTATGTCTTATGGCATGGCGTGGGCAGGCAGCGCCCCCGGCCCCGTATCTCCCCGGAGCTGGTTAGAGGGCATTTACGATTACGCGGTCACGGCGATGTCCCCGGGGAAGATTTTCATGGGCCTGCCGGGATACGGCTGGAACTGGCAGATATACGACACCCCGGAGAACCTGGGCGAAACCTACCGGGGGATTTCCAACACCTACTATGCCGCCAAGCTCTGGATGACCGGCGGCTACAACTTCACCGGGGATGCGCCGCCCCAGCCCATGATCCCCATTATTGCCTATTGGGACGATGTAGATATGGTGCCGTGGGCGCTTCCGCAGGTATATGACTACATGGAAGGATGGGATGCTTCCTCGGTAACTTCACCCCTGCAGCAGGAAGTCTATAACCGCAGGAGGTATCTGACCTGTTACGGGAAGGAGCAAAAGACCTCCTTCGGCACAATCTGCATTGACCGTGGCGGCGGCACACCGGATTCCTACACCGGGCTTGCCACTGTGTCCGATTACATGACGGTTCTCGGTGAGGACGCGACAGCAACCTTTCATTTTACGATTGAGCAGGCTGGCACCTATGACATAGCGGTACGGCTTGCTTTTCCTTTTTGGGATAAAAACGCGCTGAATGTGGCTGTGGACGGAAGCTCAAAGACCTTTTCGGAGAGCCGCCTGTGGTGGCCGTACTGGCGGCGCACCTGCTGGCTTTCCTTTGCTTCCGGCAGGAGCCTCTCCGCAGGCAGCCATACGCTTACGATCAGCGGCGGCGTTCCCGGTGTGCAGTTTTACGGTTTCCGGGTATGCAGCAGCTTTTCTGAGGAACCGTCTGCCGGAGAGGCGGCGTTTACCCTCTCACCCCGGCAGTTTCTGGACGTGAACGGCGAACCGGCCACCCCGGACAAGGGCTTTAAGCTCACCTGTGAAATGCTCCGGCGAAAACCGGATTCGGCACTGGTATGGTATGAGGACTTCCGGGATGATACCCCTCTGCCGGACAGCTACTGGACGACGCTCTCCGGGGAATGGTCGGTGTGGAGGGAAAGCTACACCACCGAGAACAGGCCCTATTCCTTGCTGGAAGGCTCCGGCAAGCTGGCATGGAAATATGAGGGATTCTCCGACCTGCATATCCGGGCGCGGGTGGGTTTTCCACAGAATGGCGGCGGACGGGCCGGGGTATTCCTTGGAAACCTGTTCTGCTGCTTAAACTACGATACTCAGCGGGTGGAGCTATACCAAGGCTCCACGCTTTTGGGGAGCTACTCCACCAGCTTTTCCAAAACCCCGGATGCGCAGCTCCACAGCGATCCAGCCGTCTATACCATTGAGATGCGAAAGCGTGGAAATAGAGTCCGGGTGTATTCCGGTTCCAGCTACACCCTGCGGTTTAGCGCAACGGTGAGCGCCACCTCCGGCTATGCGGGGATACAGGCGGACAATGAGATCGTTTGCGACCTGCTGCGAGCCGGTGATGCCTGGGCTTATGAACCCTATGAGTGTTTTGACGTGGTGTATCCGGATGGGGTGCGCACCAGCTTCGGACGGATCGCCCGCTCCGGTGTGACGTGGGACGAGGAATTTCAGATTTTCTCGGTGAACAGCGACGTGGATGAGGGCTCCACCCGCAGCGAGGATATTTCCCTCGACTATGATTTCTTTCATTCCCACCTGCTGGAAATTTCCTGCGGGAATGATTACACAGCCAAGGTGATCCCACGGGATATAAACGTCTGGACCGCCCGGCTGTTCTTGGGCGATGCAGATGGTTTTTCCATTCTGTATTATCAGGACGTGGATTCGCTGGTATATTGGGCCAACGAGGCTGCTTACCGGTGGGGCCTGCGCGGCATTGCGATCTGGTCTTTAGGACAGGAGGATATGCGGCTGTGGGAGGTCATGCCGAAACAAATCGAATAAATCATGGGAACTGGCGACTGCCCTGCGGGGCGGCCGCTTTTTTCAAGTACACAAACCATTTCAAGAAACGGAGGTATCAACATGAAGGAACTTTGGAATACGGCGCAGGTGATCTTTGCGGCAATCGGAGGATGGCTGGGCTATTTCCTGGGCGGCTGCGACGGGTTGCTCGTCGCCCTGGTGGTGTTCGTGGCGGTGGATTACATCACCGGCGTGATGTGCGCCGTCTCGGACAAGAAGCTGTCCAGCGAGGTGGGCTTTAAGGGCATCTGCCGGAAAGTGCTGATCTTCCTGCTGGTGGGGATCGCCAACATCGTGGATGTACAGGTGATTGGCACAGGCAGCGTCCTTCGCACGGCGGTCATCTTCTTTTACCTCTCCAACGAGGGCGTGAGCCTGCTGGAGAACGCGGCGCACCTGGGGCTTCCCGTGCCGGAGAAGATGAAGGACATCCTGGCGCAGCTCCATGACCGGGCGGAAAATACAGAAAGCGAGGGAAAATAACTATGGCTTATACGAACAGTTCACTGGTATCTTACACAAAACTCAGCCCGAACCACTCCGGGCAGCGGACGCACTCCATCGACCGCATCACGCCCCACTGTGTGGTAGGACAATGCTCTGTGGAAACACTGGGGAATATCTTCCTGCCGGTTTCCAAACAGGCAAGCTGCAACTACGGTATCGGCGAGGATGGCAGAATCGGAATGTATGTAGAGGAAAAGAACCGCTCCTGGTGTTCTTCTTCCAATGCAAACGACCAGAGGGCTATCACCATTGAGTGCGCGTCCGATACGGCTGAGCCGTATGCCTTTAAGGATGTGGTCTACCAGAAGCTGATCACCCTCTGCGCGGACATCTGCAAGCGAAACGGCAAGAAAAAGCTCCTGTGGCTGGGAGACAAGGACAAGACGCTCTCTTATGAGCCGAAGTCGGATGAGATGGTGCTGACCGTCCACCGCTGGTTTGCCAACAAGTCCTGTCCGGGAAACTGGATGTATGCCCGGATGGGTGATCTGGCGGAAAAAGTTACGGCACAGCTTGGCGGCGGGATATCCGGGAACACAGAGACGGAGCATCCCGAAAAGCTGACAGAAGGCTATTACCGTGTCCGCAAGACATGGGCGGACAGTAAGACACAGAAAGGCGCATACAAGATCCTATCCAACGCCAAGAGGTGTGCCGACAGCAACCCAGGTTACAGCGTGTTTGACGATAACGGGGTCAATATCTACTCGCCGGGCGGGGCTGCTTCTGCGCCGTCCGAAGATGTGCCGTTTCTTGTCCAGGTCAGCATTTCTGACCTGAATATCCGCAAAGGGCCGGGAACGGACTATGCCAAGACCGGTAAGTTTACAGGAAAAGGCGTATTTACCATCATGGAGGCCAAATCCGGGCAGGGTTCCACGGCTGGCTGGGGCCGGCTGAAATCCGGCGCGGGATGGATTTCGCTTGACTACACATCTAAAATTAAATAACCAAACTGCTGAATGCCCATCGAGCCATAACCGCTCGGTGGGCATATTTTTTTCGGCCAAAATTCGCTCTTCTGTCCAGATGGGTCATTGAGGGTAACCCTCGGAATGGAGGAACCAAAATGACCCATCAGCAAAAAGAACAGATAACTGCCCTACGCTCCCAGGGCTATGGATATGCAACCATTGCAAAGGCGATAGGACTGAAGAAAGATACCGTTGTAGCATTCTGCCGTAAGGTGGGGCTGACCGGCACGAAGGCCGCAGATAACAGCCGCATTGAACTGGACGCCGGATTCTGCCCGCAGTGCGGCGCTCTGCTTACGCAGACTCCCGGCAGAAAGCGCGTCAAGTTCTGCTCCGATAACTGCCGTACCGCTTGGTGGAATGCACATCCTGAAAAGGTTAACCGCAAGGCCGTATACCACTTTACTTGCGCTCACTGCGGAAAGCCCTTCACCGCCTACGGCAATACAAAAAGAAAATACTGCTCTCACGCCTGCTATATTGCAGACCGCTACAAAGGCGGTGACGGGCATGAGTGAGGATAAATTCCGCTCTGAAATGAGCTACCTTGCCGCCCTCTCCATCGCAAAGAATCTCAGGGAAAAGGGGCTTCTGAGCGAGGAGGAATATGCCGTAATTGATACAAATCTGCGGGCTGAGTTCTCGCCGTCTTTGGGTACATTATTATCGGAAAACGACTTGATATAATTGGCTTTCAGAGTGATATATAGTGTCGGAAAGGAGTGATTTCATGCGGATTGTAAATAAAATCGAAGCAAAAACACCGCAGATGCCGCGCCGCAAAAGGGTCGCTGCCTACGCAAGAGTCTCAATGGAGTCCGAGCGGCTGCAGCACTCCCTTTCGGCACAGGTCAGCTTTTACAGCAGTTTGATACAGAGCAACCCCGTCTGGGAATATGTGGGCGTATATGCCGACAACGGAATAACCGGCACCAAAGCCAAAGCCCGCGAAGAGTTCAATCGGATGATTGCCGACTGCGAAGCCGGAAAAATCGACATTATTCTGACAAAGAGTATTTCCCGTTTCGCGCGCAACACCGTTGACCTGTTGAATACAGTGCGCAGGCTCAAGGAACTGGGCGTTTCCGTGCAATTTGAAAAGGAGCGCATCGACTCCCTCACCGAGGACGGCGAGTTGATGCTGACCCTTTTAGCATCCTTTGCCCAGGAGGAGGTACGCAGCCTGTCGGACAATGTCAAATGGGGTACCCGGAAACGATTTGAAAAAGGTATTCCCAATGGTCGTTTTCAAATCTACGGATACCGCTGGGAGGGCGATCATCTGGTTGTCCATGAGGAGGAAGCAAAGATTGTTCGGCTCATCTACGACAATTACATGAATGGTTTATCAGCGGAAACCACAGAAAAGCAGCTTGCCGAGATGGGTGTGAAATCCTACAAGGGTCAGCATTTCGGCAACACCTCCATCCGGCAAATTCTCGGCAACATCACTTATACGGGCAACCTTCTGTTCCAGAAGGAATATGTGATGGACCCCATCAGCAAGAAAAGCAAAATTAACCGTGGGGAGCTGCCGCAGTATTTCGTGGAGAACACCCACGAAGCCATCATCCCGATGGAGGTCTACCAGGCGGTGCAGACCGAGAAAGCGCGCCGCCGGGAGCTTGGGGCTTTGGCAAACTGGAGCATCAATACCTCCTGCTTTACCAGCAAAATCAAGTGCGGTCGGTGCGGAAAGAGCTATCAGCGTTCCAACCGCAAGGGGCGCAAAGACCCAAATGCCAATTATACTATCTGGATCTGTGGAACTCGAAGAAAAACCGGAAACACCCATTGCCAAAATAAAGATATCCCGGAGCAGATGCTCAAAGAAGCCTGTGCTGCGGTTTTGGGACTGGATATGTTTGATGAGATCATCTTTTCGGAGCAAATCGACCGCATTGAGATTCCTGCTCCGAATGAGATGATTTTCTATTTTAAGGACGGCCACATTGTACCGCACCGCTGGGAATCCACCATGCGGAAAAACTGCTGGACGGATGAGCGCAGAGCCGCCAAAGGACGGTATGTGCAGGAGCATCAGCTCGGTCCCAACAGTTCCTGCTTCACCAGCCGCATTCGCTGCGACAGCTGCGGCGAGAACTACCGCAGGCAACGTTCACGGCACAAAGACGGCAGCTTTGATTCCGTATGGCGGTGCGCGTCAGGCGGAAAATGCAATAGCCCCAGCATCAAGGAGGAAGTCCTTAAAAACCTCTGCGCTGACGCTATGGGGCTGGAATCATTTGACGAAACGGCTTTCCGTGAGCAGATTGCCTGCATTCATATCGTTGCTCCGTTTCAACTTTCCATCCGCTTCTTTGACGGGCATACCTTTGAAGCGGCATGGGAAAATAAGCGAAAAATGCCCAAGCATACGGAGCAGCGCAAGCAGCATATGCGGGAAGTAATGATACAGAAATGGAGGGAAAAACGTGGCGAAAGTAACGACGATACCGGCGACGATCAGCCGGTTCACGGCAACGCCGATCAATGAAAAGAAAAAGCGCCGCACCGCCGCCTATGCCCGTGTCTCCACGGACAGCGAGGAGCAGCTTACCAGCTACAGCGCCCAGGTGGACTATTATACCAACTATATCAAGAGTCGGGACGATTGGGAGTTTGTTTCCGTATATACGGACGAAGGTATAACCGGTACGAATACCAAGCACCGCGAGGGCTTCAAACGCATGGTAGCGGATGCGCTGGCGGGTAAGATAGACCTTATCGTTACCAAATCGGTCAGCCGCTTTGCGCGCAATACGGTAGACAGCCTGACCACGGTGCGCCAGCTAAAGGAAAAGGGCGTGGAGATCTATTTTGAAAAGGAAAACATCTGGACGCTGGACAGCAAGGGAGAACTGCTTATCACCATTATGTCCTCGCTGGCGCAGGAAGAAAGCCGCAGCATTTCCGAGAACTGCACCTGGGGACAGAGAAAGCGGTTCGCAGACGGCAAGGTCACCGTACCCTTCAAGCGGTTTCTTGGCTACGACCGGGGTCCCGATGGCAATCTCGTCTTGAATAAGGACGAGGCGGTCATCATC
This sequence comes from Oscillospiraceae bacterium, assembly GCA_021771675.1. The sequence continues at coordinate 13,748 of JAETOP010000079.1, forward strand.
CACCGCATCTACAGTATGTTCCTGCAAGGCATGACGCCGCACGGCATTGCCGCCAGGCTGACCGCCGACGGCATCAAGTCGCCGGGCGGCAAAGACAAATGGAACGCAGGAGCAGTTCGTAGCATTCTCACCAACGAGAAGTACAAGGGCGATGCGCTCCTGCAAAAGAGCTATACGGTGGATTTCCTCACCAAGAAGAAAAAGGTCAACGAGGGCGAAATCCCGCAGTACTATGTGGAGGGAAATCACGAGGCCATCATTCAGCCGGAGGTGTTTGAACTGGTTCAGCAGGAACTGAAGCGCAGAAAGCAAGGTCGGGGCCCGCACAGCGGTGTCCACCTTTTCTCCGGCAAGATACGCTGCGGACAATGCGGAGAGTGGTACGGTTCCAAGGTCTGGCATTCCAACAGTAAGTATCGCAGAGTAATCTGGCAGTGTAATCACAAGTATGACGGCGAGGAAAAATGCTCCACGCCGCACTTGACGGAGGATGAGATCAAAACAATGTTTATTTCAGCGGCGAACAAGCTGATTGGTAAAAAGGCCGCAATTATCTCGCCTCTACGGGCTTCGCTGGACATTGCCTTCGACACCTCCGCACTGGAAGCCGAAACCGAAAAATTGCAGGAAGAACTCATGGTCGCCTCAGACCTCATCCAGAAATGCATCTACGAAAACGCTCATGTGGCGCTCGACCAGACGGAATACCAGAAACGCTATGACAGTCTTACCGCCCGGTTTGACACCGCAAAGGCACGGCTTGAGGAAAATGAAGCCACCATTGCTGACAAGAAGTCCAGACGGGCGGCAATCGAAGCCTTTTTGGACACGCTGACGCAGGCCGACCTGATGGAGAAATTTGACCCTGCCCTCTGGTGTGGGCTGGTGGATCATGTAACAGTTTATGCCAGGGACGATGTGCGGTTTACTTTTAAGGATGGGCAGGAAATTCGAGCATAAGCAGAAAATCTCCTCATTGCCAGCTACGGCAGTGAGGAGTATCTTTTTGCAAAAAAAATAACCGGGTAGTCCCATTTTCTCTTTTTACACCCCAGATGCAGTTTTTACACCGCAAAGGCACATTTTTTAATTATTCCCTGGCTTTGTATCAAACTCAGTAAGATTATTTCCAGCAGATTGCCGGTCTTGAAGCCCATGTTCTCCAATGCCTGATAAATGGAGCGGATGACCACGGGCGGGGTGTAAAAGGCGGTGAGGGTGGATTCCCTGGCGGCGGCGTACTCGTCCTCGTCCAGCAGGGCTTTCAGCTCGGCGTACTTGCTGTGCCGCTCGTCAAAGCAATCAGCCAGCCCGCCCCAGCCCACATACTGCGCCAATACTGCCTGTTCCTCCGGGGTAGCAAACCGTTCCTCACGTTCCAGCTTTTTCAACAGACGGATGGCCCGGACATTGTTGTTAAACCGTGTCCCCGGCGTCCCCGCGCCGATGGCGTCATCGGTGATTCGATACTCATGCCGGTCTGCGTTGGGGACTTCGGGATAGAGAACAAAGGGGGACACCTTGGCCCTGCGCCGGGGCGCGGGCGAGGCCTGGACTGGCTCCCCACCATCATGGCCGTGCCCATCCGCTAAACCTTCGGTGCCCTTTCCAACCGTCCCCGCCGCAGTTTCCTTTTCAGCCGGTTTGTGATTCATCTGCGTTTCATAGCGGTCAATGTCTTGCTCAGTCAGCCATTCGGGTTTTTCCGGCAGGGCCGCGTATAGCTCCCGCATTTTGGAGATTTGCGCTTCTACACTTCCGGCCCATAGGTGTTTCTCGGAAAACTGCCCAGCCCCCAGGTAATACTCACAGTCAGAACGCAGACGGTCTAACAGCCGGTAACTATTAGGCTCTGCTGGGGTGGTGTCTGATGCTTTTTCAGCCGGTTCCGGCATCCCCTGTTTGGCCCGTTCCACCGCCAGCCATTCAGCGGCCTCCTTGTCCGCCACGGCCTTTTCGACCTGCTTCAGATAGTCCTCGGCCTGCCATTCGCTGGTAAATTCCTCCTGAACGCCCTCGCCGTCCACATAGATCTCATTCCGGGCATCATCCCATACGGCGTAGCCATTGTCTGTTTCAATGACGGAGAAACGCTCCTGGGGCGGTGGTGCGTTGGAGGCTATTTGCTCCACATCGGCCATGACCTGCTGAATAAAGGGGTTGGCATCCAACTTGTCCGGGTCAACCACATGGCCGTCCACAATACCGTTCTCCGCAAGGGCGGCGCGGATGGCGGCGGGGTCAATATCGGAAAAATCATCGGTTTCCTGCTTGGCCTTCTCGCTGGGCTGTGCGGGAAACGCGGAAATTACACGCTGGTTATTTTTCAACGCCGCCACGATTACATCAAAGCCCTTGTTGTTCAGTTTCTTTACATAGTCCTTCAGCTTGTGGGCGGGAAAACCGCACATGGACACACGGCCATATTCGGGGATATTGCGCTTGGTCAGGGTCAGATTTAGTGCCGCCGCCGCGCTTTTTGCGTCCTCACCCTCAAACCCTCCGTACAGTTCAAAGAAGTCGCCCACCTGATACAGCACCAGACTGTCGGGGTTATGCTCCTTGATGGAGTTGTAGGCGTCCCAAAACCTGCCGCTGGCAGGCTCCCGCACCAACGGCGGGGTAGAGAACACGGGGGCGTCCTGGGTGGCAGAGATGGTCATGGTAGAGGTGGCGGCAAATTCCTCGATCTGCGCCCGCACGTCCTCCGGCAAACTGTCCTCATAATAGGTCACGGTTCGGTCGGGTGCGATATGGGCGATGGTCTTATAGTCGCCGTCCTCCAGTTCCAGCCGGTTCCACACCGTCACACCGTTGCCCAGGTGCCCAAAGCCCAGCTCATAGCCGGGGGTATCAGGCTCCGCAGGTTCGGCGGCGGGTGCCGCTTCCTCTATCACCTGAAGCAGGCTGTCGTTCATTGGGTTCTCCGCCAGCAGACGGTCAAATTCCTCACGGGGCAGTTCCCTGTTGATGATGGGAAACGCCGGGTCAAAGAGCCGGACTGTCTGATCGTCAAAGGCCAGCAGCTCATACCCCTGCATCCCCAGGTACACCGTGGCCCCCAGGGTCAGCCGGTACTCTTTCGGCGGGGCCGGGGGTGGGTTCAGTTCGTCATAGTCCGGCTCCATCGGAACGGCCAGGGGGCCGGAGAGTTGGGCAAGTACGGCCTCGCACCGCTCCGTCAGGTGGGTGTTCTCCCCGATGATGGTCTGCATGGCCTCCCGCATCATGGGCAGGATGAAGTCGCCCTCGCTGGTACGGGCGCTCATCTTCTTTTCGCCTGCGCTGAACGCATCGGCACAAGATGACAAATACCATCTGTCTACCGTTTTGTCCCGCTGTCCGAGCTGGGCCACATAGTCCTTATAATCACGGATAATGGAGAAAAATTCTCCGCTGATTTTGCTCCGGGCGATCCGGGCGTCCTCCTGACGGCGGTACTCCGGGTATTTCGCCTTTTCAGCCGGTGGCAGATAGCGGTCTGCGTCAATCAGTTCACCGATCCGCTTCGCCGCCTTTTTCCACGTCAGCCTAATCTCGGCCTTTGGCTGGGATAGTTCCCCGGTGGAGATTTTCATACCACTACGGTCAAACCATGCGCGTATCTTCTTGTCTGTGGCAACCGTAAAATAAGCGGTCGATTTGTATTCTTCTTTGAGAAAAGACACGTTTTCGGTGGAGCTATGAGCCGTTTGAAACTGCTCAAAAATACGGAATTTTCCATCGGCTATGCCGCTGCCATGCAGGAGGATAGCATCAATGTCCTCCTGAGAAATAGCAAAAGCGGAGGACTGTTCATCCTCCGCCGCTTGGATCGCCGTTTTCTGTTCTTCCTCCGTGGGGAGGGGGTCGGTCAGTTGGCGTACACGATCTCCGCCAACGCCACTTCCTCCGCCGCTGCCTTGATGTTGTTCATCAGACCCACCCACTTCATCTGATCGGACGCTTTCAGTTCCTCGGTCACGCCCTGTTCCCGTGCCATTTGCTCCGTCAACCGCTCCACCATCTCGGTGGCCTGCCGGTCGATTTCCACCAGATGGCTGTTCAGCTCCCCGGTCAACAGCATCCCCGTGTAAATCCCGTGCCGGTGATTGGCGAGGAAACTGCGCCGCAGCATCCCATATTTTCCGACCTGCGGGGCCTCCGGCACGTCCAGGTTGGGCAGTTGATAGTCGCCCTCGGTTCT
>JAETOP010000204.1 GCA_021771675.1 Oscillospiraceae bacterium
TTTACAGTGCTAAAGCGGCTATAATGGGAGCAGGTAACAGATGCTATGTTCCTGCGTCCAGGGAGGTAAAAAAACAAGATGCAGGAAAAATACAATGTTGGAATTTATTGCAGGCTCAGCCGCGACGATGAGAGAACCGGGGAGTCCGTGTCCATCGAAAATCAAAAAATCATGCTCAGCCGCTATGTGCAGGAACAGGGCTGGAACCTCTACGCCGCCTACTGTGATGACGGGTTCTCCGGGACGACCTTCGACCGGCCCATGTTTAATCAGATGATTGCCGATGCCAAAGCCGGGAAAATCAATCTGATTTTATGCAAAGACCTCAGTCGCCTCGGCAGAGATTACATCGAGGCCGGACGGTTTACAGACATCATATTCCCCAGTATGGGCTGCCGGTTCATCGCCCTGAATGACGGCGTGGATACCATCCACAAGAACAATGAGATGCTGGTCATTTTGAAAAACGTCATGAACGATCTCTACGCACGCGACACCAGCAGCAAAATCCGGGCGGTGAAGCAGTCCACATTTCGGACGGGAAAGTATGTGGGTTGCTACGCTCCCATCGGCTACCGAAAATCCCCGGCGGACAAGCACATCCTTGAAATCGACCCAGTGACTGCCCCCGTTGTTCTCCGCATTTTCGATATGCGTTTGCAGGGGGACAGCTTTCGGAAAATCGCCCGGACACTGAACGAGGAGAGCATACCCTCGCCCCGCGGCTTCTACTACATGGCGGAAGGCAGGCCGAACCTGCGGGGCGAAACGCCCTACTGGAACGATGTGACGGTCAAGACCATTCTGCGGAATGAGGTCTACCTGGGCCACATGGTGCAGAACAAGACCGGCACCGTCTCCTACAAGGTGCACAAGCAGGTGAGCAAGCCGAAAGAGGACTGGATCAAGGTGGAGCATACCCACGAGCCGCTTGTTTCCCAGGAGGTCTGGGATGCCGTTCAAAGGCTGGACAATCATCCGTCAAAGGGGCGCTCCGGCAGTGATGGGGTGATCTCCCTGTTCGCTGGCGTTCTCTACTGCGCGGACTGCGGCGGTTCTATGAGGTATCAGAGAGATTACCGCAGCCGGAAGCGCCACACCGATGGACACTTTGGCGAGTTTCAAGCCTACACTTGTAACCGGTATATGAATGGAGGCAAGGCGGTTTGTACCTCGCACTACATCAACTGCAAGGTGCTGACGAAGCTGCTCCTGCTGGACATCCACGCCAAGGCGATGCTGGCGCAGAACAGTCCCGCCGCCATCAAGGAGAAAATCCTTGCCCAGAAGAATGCCGCCAGCATGGAGCAGACAAAGGCGCTCCGGGCAACGCTGGCGGCGGTGGACAAGCGGCTGGCGGAACTGGAAAAGCTGGTGGTGTCGGCCTATGAGGACAAGGTGAAGGGTGTCATGCCGGAGGCGCTGTGCGTCCAGTTGATGAACCGCTACGAGGACGAACGCCGGGGCAAGCTGGAACAGCGGACGCAGCTCACCGCCCAGCTGGAGGCCACCCAGGAGGACGAGCAGGCCACCGACGAATGGCTGGCCGTCATCCGTGATTATGCCCAGCTTGAGGAACTGGACCGCCCCACGCTCCTGCGGTTGGTGAAGCGCATCGAGGTGGGCGAGAAGTACGAAATCGCCGGGGAGACCCATCGGGACATCAAAATCTACTACAACTTTGTCGGCTATGTGGAACTCTGAAATCTATCCTTCTTTATGCGAGGTTATCTAACGAATGGCTGGTGAGGGATACGAGCAAGAAAATCCGGGCGGTAAAACGCTCAAAAGGCATGAGTGGGAAGCCTGTCACAAGCAAGCCCGTGTATGGCTACCTCATGGACGAGG
>JAETOP010000080.1 GCA_021771675.1 Oscillospiraceae bacterium
TTCCGACGGAAGGATTGCAGTCTGCTTAGCGCACTCCTTGTGCGCCTGTGGCGCACAACTCGCACACACGCAGCCTGGAATGTATTTTCCGCCACGCACATGTCGCGGCGGAAAATAATCCTGATTTTATTCGCCGCTGCGGCGGCGAACTCTGCGAGGCCTTTTTCGACACGCTGGAAGGGCCCCCCTCTTTCTCTTTTCCCGGGCGGCCGCATCCTGCGTCCGCTCTATTTTATTGTCCCTTCATCATCGCCTTCAGCGCAGCCCGATCCAGCTTCATGGTTGCGGTATGGGGCAGCTCCTGCAGATGCACAAACACGTCCGGCAGCATGTACCGGGCCAGCTTCGTTCTCAGCTCCTGACAAATCGTCTTTTCCCGCAGCTGACCGCAATAGAAGCACCAGATTTTTCCCGTGTCGCTGCCAAACAGCACACAGCCATCCTCCCAGCCGGGAATGCTGCCGAGGGCCACCTCCAATTCTCCCAGCTCCATGCGGTAGCCCATGTGCTTAATTTGGGTGTCTCTGCGGCCCAGCACCACCAACTGGCCGTCCTGACGCAGATAACCGATGTCTCCCGCACGATAGAAGCGCTCATGCCATCCTTTGCCCAGAGGATCAGTCACCCAGGCCGTCTGTGTCCGGGCTGCATCCCGGTGATAGGCAACAGAAACCCAGGGGCTGGACAGCAGCATTTCCCCCGGTGTTCCCGGCGGAACTTCATTGCCCTCCTCGTCCACAAACAGGATATGGGTCATTGCGTAAGGTTCTCCCACGCTCAGGCGCTCCCCTTCCTTCGGAGGCCCCAGGACTTTTCCAACCGCAACAGAAAACATCTCCGTGGAGCCATAGAAGTGCCACCACATCGCATTGGGCGTGGCCTTCATCCAGGTTTCCAGCGGTACCCAGGGCATGGACTCGCCCGACATAATGCCATAGCGCAGTTCCGGCAGGCAGCCAGGCTCCAGCACCCCGGCGTTAACTGCCACGATAAAGCTGGAGGGCGTCATGGTCAGCTCCGTCACATGGTGCTCTTTCAGGCATTCCACCAGCTTCCGGGGGAAGCTCAGAACACCGGCGGGCAGCAGATAAACCGTTGCTCCCAGCGCCACCGGCGGAAAGATGTCAATGATGGAATTGGCATAGAAAAACGGAGACTGGTTTCCAAACACCACACCGCTGTCAAAGCCATACTTTTCAATAGTGGCCTCTGTCCAGTGCATATAACTGAAATGAGTCTGAATGGAACCCTTTGGAATGCCCGTGGAGCCGCTGGTGTACAGGATGGACATGGGGTCATAGACCCCCGATTGCCGGCGAATCTCATACAGCAGCCTGGGATCGCTGGGCCCACTGGCGGCAGCGTCATAGCCCACAACCTGCTGCTTCACATCCAGTTCCTGAATTGCCTTCATCCCTTTCTCATCGGCCAATATTACCGACGGCTCCAGCAGCGCCAGCAGCTGGTTCAGCCGCTCCGGCGGCATGGCAATGTCCAGGGGCGCATAGGCGCAGCCTGCGTACAAAGTTCCAAAAATTGCGGGAATATTTCGGATGCTCCGTGGGTCCATCAGCAGGGCCACCGGTGTGCGCACATGTGCGTGCGCCGCCAAAGCCGTTCCGATGCGCTGTGCGGTTTCCATTAGTTCCACAAAGGTCAGTTTCTCCCGGTCATCATAAAAGGCCGTCCGATCCGGCGTGCGGGTAACCGTTTGCTCCAAATACTTCAGCATATTGGAAAACACTTCATTCACGCTCCTTTGTATTCATTGATTCAAATGTAAGGGCCTGCTCACGCCATGCTGCCGCTGTCCGCTCATAGGAGTCATAAGCAGCATCATCCCGCCGGTCAGGAAGGTCATACCATTCCAACAGATCCGCTCCAAGCTTCTGGGACAGAGTGATGCTACCCTTCACATTCAAATGCTGCCAATCCGCAAAATCAGAGGAATAGCGCATACCGAAGCGCAGCTGGGGATCGTTGTAGTTGATGCCGGTAATCCCGTATTCCTCGGCAACCGCCCACAGGGCATTGTAGTACATATGGTCGTTGGCATAATCAGGATTGGGCAGACCAAGCAGCATCAGCTCAATTCCCTCGCTCCGGCACAGTTCGAAAATTTTTCTGGCGTATTCCTCTTCCCTTTCGTTCAAATTGCGCTTGGTGTTCGTCCACACCATGGATGGCCGCTGGTGGTGCTCAACCGCATCCATCTCGATAAAGCCCTTCCAATTGACACCACGCCCACCATTATCCGGAGGCAGGGAAAAGTCCTCCCAAGTCAGTGTTTGATAATTGCTATGTACCTGGGGAAGTCCCAGAATATAGTCCAGGGCATCGGCGGGCGTCTCCACACAGGCCATAATTGCTCCAATGCGGTTGTCCAGGCCTTTGATGCCAAAGGTGGACAGGATCGTCCGCCCCCTTTTGGAAAAATCTCTGGTGTAGACAGCGGGCTTCGCATCCAGCAGGATTACCTTGGGGTGCTGGGTTTTCAGCGCCTCCCGGATTACATAATAGCTTACCCAGAAGGGCTGCTCCGCACTGCACAGATCATAGGCGGCAATACCGTATTCCGACCAAAGCACATTGGTATTGACCCCTGCGTACACCATGCTGGTGCCCACAGCAAGCACATCCACGGTATTTTCCGGCTGACAGTATAGATTGACCATACTGCAAATGCCGTAATCATTCTTGGGCGTAAGAACATAGGTGGCATAGCCCAAGAGCAGCGCCGTCAGCAGGAAAAAGCACACAACCCGTATCCAAAAAAGTACCAGCGTCCCCTTCCGGGTTGCGGCACGCTTTGCCATGATGTCCACCCCCTCCGTCAGAATTGTGCGTACACAAACGCCGCGCCATCAAAACCGGCACCGTAAACTCCAAAAACGCAAATTGACAGGATCAGCGCCAGCAGCAGAGGCCAGCGTACCCAGATGGGCGCTTTTGCGATTCTCTCGCAGACATTTACCTTGCGTTCACACAGCAGATCCACCGCCAGCAGCACCAGCAACGCAGTTCCCAGAATAATCCACTCCCGGGTTTCCATAATTGCTGTCATCCGCTGGGCAAAGTCCGAAAAGCTCCAGCCTCCAAAGACCTGACTCAAAATGGAAAATCCCTGCCTTGGGCTGGCAGTAAAGGCAAAAGCCTGAGCAGCCATCACCAGCAGCCAGGTACGAAGCAGCCGGAAAAATCTCATCCAGCCGCCCTTGGGCAGATTCAATGTTCGATTGATGGTCTTCCACACCGGCTCCAGCAGCATGGACAGCGCCATGATGATGCCAAAATATCCGCCGTAGACCAGAGCGTTCCAGTTGGCAGTATGCCAGATGCCGATCAGCAGAAAGACCAGCAATATTACCAGCGCCGTGGGCAGCACACGCCCCGCTTTCTTCCCAAGAAGCCGGGAAGCGCTGCGCCCCAGCCCGATCCCGAAACGGCTGGTGGTCAATGGATACATCAAATAAGAGCGAAACCACGCCCCCAGGGTAATGTGCCAGCGCCGCCAGTATTCTGCAATGCTTTGAGAGAAGAAGGGACGCCGGAAATTCTCGGGCAGTTCAATCCCCAGCATCCGGGACACGCCCCGCACCACATCCATGCCTCCGGAAAAGTCGGCATAAAGACGCACAGCGTAAAACAGCAGGCCCCCAAACGCCAGCCATCCCGGAACCGGCTCATCTGTCAGCAGCGCCGTTGTCATCGGCACCAGGCGGTCAGCAATGACCAGTTTTTTGAAATATCCCCACAGCATCAACTGAAATCCGGAAACAATCTGCACCGGTTCTAACCGATGTCCCGTCAGCAGCTGGTTTCCCAGCTCCTTCCAGGTAGAAATGGGCCCCTGGGCCAGCTGGGGGAAATAGCCCGCAAACAGCCATACTTTGAAGGGATTACGGAGAGGCTCGGCCTTGCCCCAATAGACATCGATCAAAAGCCCCGCCGTCTGGAAGGTAAAATAGCTCAGTCCCAAAGGCGCTGCCAGTTCCCAAACCGGCAGCGCCGGAAGTTTTCCGGCGGCCAAATCATTCAGCCACGCTGCTACTGCGGGGGCATACTTCACAAAGGCCATTGCGCCAATGTCCAGCACCAAAAGCAGCGCCAGAAGCAGCCTGCGTTGCAAAAGACTTTTGTTCCGCACTGCTGCCAGGCCCATTCCGCCCAGCCAGGTCACCAGAACAATGGCGCTTAAATGGGCCACACTCTGCCAGCCGGAGCAAACGACAAAAATGCAGCTCGCCACCGTCAGCGAAATCCAGCGTGCCCTGATTGGCAGGGCGTAAGTGAGCAGCAGAACGGCCGCCACAAAAATCAAAAACTCAAAGGATAAAATGCTCATTTTCCACCTCACGGCGCAGCGCCATGCGGTCAATCTTACCGCTGAGCGTGCGCGGCAGTTCTTCCCGATGCAGGATGCGATCCGGAAGCATATATCCGGGCAGAGCTCCCTTCAATCCCGTTCGGACGATTTTCGGCTCCACCCCCCCGGTATAGGCCGCCACAATGCGTCCGGCCTCCGTCTCATACCAGCAGCACGCCAGAGCCACCCCCTCCACTGCATTCAGGGCGCACTCAATTTCGCCAAGCTCAATTCGGTAGCCGCTGCGTTTGATCTGACTGTCCCTGCGTCCTAAAAACATCAGCTCTCCCCGCTCATTTACCTCGCCCAAGTCTCCGGTCTTATAGATGGTTTCCGAAATCTGGGGACGCAGGGGGTTCTGCACAAAAACAGCCGCCGTCTTCTCCGGGGCGTTGTAATACCCCCGGGCCAGGCAGGTGCCGGCAACGCAGATTTCCCCGTCGATCAGGAGGATCCTGGTATTGGCGCAGGGCTTTCCAATGGGCAGACTGTCGGAATCGGCAAAGTCCCGATCCACCCGATACCATGCACACACATCGGTGATTTCCGTCGGCCCGTACATATTCACATAATCCGCCTGGGGCAGGGCATTGCGCCAGAGGTTGAGGGTACGGCAGGGCATCACCTCTCCGCAGAAGAACACCCGCCGCAGCTCCGGAAGACACCCCTGGGAAAGCACCTGGGCATTTGCCAGGGCGCTCAGCGCAGAGGGCACCCAAAAAATCGTGTCGATATGCCGGGAGGTAAGCGTCTGCATCAGGCGCCTCGGAAACATGAAATCACTGTGCGGTATGATATAGAGGCTGCCTGCCATTTTCATGGCGCAGTAGATGTCCAGCACGGAATTATCAAAATAGAAGGGCGCCTGGCTTCCGAATCGTACTTTCTTTGGCAGCTCAAGCGCCTGGCATGCCCATTCCACGAAGTCAATCACACTGCGGTGGCAAATGGACACGCCCTTGGGAACGCCTGTTGACCCGCTGGTGAACAGAACATACATCAAATCCGTATCGATGTGCTCCGCCCTGCGTGCAGCCAGCAGCTGCTCATTGACAGCCTCCTCCATCTGCGAAAACAGGCAGACAGACGCACCGTCAGTCAAACTGGCGGCCGTCTGTAAAAACTGATCCTGGCACACAATCAGCTTTGGCTGGAGCACCTGGGCAATCATGCGCATCCTTGCCTGGGGCATGGCGGCATCCACGGGCGTATAGAAACAGCCTGCGTACACTGCGCCCAGCATGGCCGCCACACAGTCCGGCCCCTTGTCCATAAGAATCATCACCGGCGACTGACCGGGCACCTGCCTTGCAATACGGCTGCCAATGCGCCTGGCCAGGCTGCGGGTCTCGGCCCAGGTCAGCAACTTCTGGGGCGATTCAAAAGCGGCCGCCTCCGGTGCACCCTCCGCAGCGGCCTCCAGCCAGTCCAGTACGTTCCGCATGGTCAGTTTCCCCGGCAGCGGCGCACCAGCTCCAGCATGGCGGCGGCGCTGTTAAAGTTCTCCGGTTCAATATCGCCAGTGACAATGTGAATGTCAAAGGCATCATCCAGGGCGACGATGATCTGGGTCAATGCCAGTGAATCGATGATTCCATCGTCCACCAGCGCCGTTTCATTGGCAAAGTCCACATCGTCCTTGATCTCTGCCAGCACGTCCAGCAATACTTTCATTTCATCCATTGTTCTGCCTCCTTGCGAATGCTTTTCCGTCAATGTCCAAAAGCAGGCCACTCAAGGAAAAGCATCCGCAGCCGGGGTTTCCCCCGGGCTGCGGATATAGAATTAAGCGTTGATCCGAACCTCAGTCTGAGGATCAAACAGATGAAGCTTTGCCATATTGGGCGTAATCAGCAATTCCTTCTCCGTGGGAGCGGTTTCACCGGTGTACTTGAACACCACAACCTTCTCACCCACACGGACATAGATCAAATAGGCATCGCCCAAAGGCTCGATGGAGTCCACATGGGCCGAAATGGCGTTGACGCCTTCCTTCGCCAGCTCAAAATCCGAGGGGCGGATGCCCAGATCCACTTTCTTTCCAGCATAGGGTGCAAGGGATGCCTTCAAATACTCCGGAATCTTCAGCTGGAAAGCGCCGGCATCCAGGGTATCGCCCTTGACCTGGCAGGGGAAGATGTTGATCTGGGGCGTGCCAAGGAAACCAGCCACAAACTCGTTGGCGGGATGGTCATAAAGTTCGTTAGGGGTTCCCTGCTGCATAATGTGGCCGTCCTTCAACAGCACAATGTGGTCGGCCATGGTCATGGCCTCCGTCTGGTCGTGGGTGACGTAGATGGTGGTGATGCCCAGCTGCTCCTGAATCTTCTTAAGCTCATAACGAACCTGATCCCGCAGTTTGGCATCCAAGTTGCCAAGGGGCTCATCCAGCAGGAAAACCTGGGGATCACGCACCAGGGCACGACCCAGAGCCACACGCTGGCGCTGGCCGCCGGAGAGCTCCGCCGGACGGCGATCCAGCAGCTGCTCGATGGAGAGCATCTTTGCCATGTAATCTACACGCTTTTCGATCTCGTCCTTAGGGGCCTTCTTGGTCTTGAGGGCGAAGGACATGTTCTCCCGCACGGTCATATTGGGATACAGTGCATACTCTTGGAACACCATGGCGATGTTCCGCTCCTGGGGCGGGACGAAGGTCTTGTCTTTGCCCTTGCCCATAGCGGAGGTCATCACGGCGTCACCGAACTTGATCTCGCCGCCAACAGGATGGAGCAAACCAGCAATGCAGTGCATGGCAGTGGATTTTCCGCAGCCGGAGGGCCCCAGGAACACGCAGAACTCACCATCCTTGATCTCAAGATTCAGCTTGTCCAGCACGTAGGATTTGCCTTTGTTGTAGGATACGCTCATATCCTTAATGGTAATGGAAGCCATATCTTCACCTTTCCTCTCTATCAAATGCCGTTAAGCACCGAAGGATTCCACGTCGATGCCGTAGCCATAGTCATACAGCGGATCAACAATGTCCTTGGGCAAATCCTCCCGCTGGTTCAGAACCTGATCCATCGTAGCAGGGATCTGGAAGGGCAGCTTGCCGGTGATGGCGTTTTCGCCAAAGAGGGTATCCGCCACAGCCTCTGCTCCGCTGGTAACACCGGGGCGGTACACAAGCAGAACACTGTCCGCCTTCTCCACAATGGGAGTAAGGACATAGGCCCGGTTCATCACCACCACAGCCACCACATTTGCTCCGGCCTTATCCAGAGCATCTACCAGTGCCGTCTGCTCCTCGGGGAACTCCAAGGTCGTCGCACCCCAGGCAGGATCATGGGTGCCACTCTTCTCGCCCACCACCACAACGGCGGTGACGCCGGACAGGTCGGCAGGGACTTCCTCAGCGGTGGCAATAAAGCTCACGTCCCCGGCCTTGGTCTGGATGGCCTCCAGGATGGAGGTTCCCTCGATCTCAATTGGCTCCTTGGCGGTCCAGCCACTGTTCAGCGCCCGAACATCCTGGGCCAGGGCTCCAGCCACAACCAGTTTCTGTCCTTCCAGGGGGGCTGCATTCTCATACTTCACCAGAGTGAAGGACTTGGCAGCTGCTTCCTTGGCAACCTGCTTATGGGCGTCGCTTCCAATCAGCTCCTCCGCCTTGCTCTCGTCTACATAGGGATTCTCAAACAAACCCATCTGGAACTTGGCGACCAGGATACGGCGGCAGGCGTCCGTCAACCGCTCCTCGTCCACTTCGTCCACAAGTTCGCGGGTGGAACGCACGCCCGCACCGCCGAGAATATCTGCGCCTGCGTTGGTTGCGCCCACAAAGTTCAGGCCCCAGTCGGTCTGGATGATTCCGGTGTAGCCCATTTCGCCCCGCAGCAGGTCGGTCATAACGGCAGCGGACTGGTCAGCGGAATTCTCCACGGCGTCGCCGCCCAGATAGGGAACGGTGGAATAGCCATAGGGCATCACAGCGGCAACGCCTGCATCAATGGCAGCCTTGAAGCCCGCCAGATGGAGCTCCAGAGAGTCCTCAGAAATGGTCAGAGGCGTTCCATCCACGCCGCCAGTCTGAGCACCGGCACCGGGGAAATGCTTCACAGTAGCGAGCACGGAATTAGGCGTCAGCTCACTTCCCTCCTGCAGGGTCTGCACGGCCACGGTGATCAGCTTCTGTACGACCTCCGTATCCTCCGAGTAGCACTCCTGGTTGCGGCCCCAGCGGGGGTCGGTAATCAGGTCTGCGTCCGGAGACAGGGCCATACGCACACCCATAGCCATCAATTCTTCCTTCAGAACTTCATAATATGCAGCAGTCAGCGCCTCGTCATTTGCGGCGCCCAGGTTCACTTCGTCCGGCAGGAAGGTGGCATCCTTCACAAAGGCTGCCCCCGCCTCCGTATCCATGGAGAAGATCACAGGAATACCCAGCTCAGAGCTCTCAGACAGTTCCTGAATCTCGTTGGTCATCACCGCAGCATTCATGGCGCTGCCGGTAACCGCCGGTTTTCCCTCTTCATCCTCTTCGTCCTCCATAGGGACATCGAAGATGTATTCATACACCAGGGCGAAGCCTACGTTGTCACTGCTGAACCAGCTGTCCCTTTTGCTGACCAGGGTCAAGTGAACCATCTGGGCAGCCTTTTGCTCAACAGTCATCTTGCTGAGCAGGTCCTCGGCCCGCTCCTCGGCGCTCAAGCGCCAGTCCTCATAGGCATCCAGCTCGCCATTGTCGTTCAGATCCTTGAAGGAATAGCCATCCACCTGGATGATGTCCTTTGCCCGTGCCTCCAGCTCGGGCTGCTGAATCTCCCCTTCCGCCTGGGCAGGCAGGACAGAGAGGGCCAGGGCCGCAGCCAGGGCCAGGGCAGCCAGCTTCTTAAAAGAATGCTTCATAATCCGTCTCCTTTTTTCAATTACGATGCGGTCACGGCGCCGCTCATCTGACCGGCAATCAGGTACTTGCCCATGAAGATGTACAGAATCAGAACAGGCAGCGCCAAAATCATAGAACCGGACATCAACATATCCAGACGCATTGCGTTGGAGCCATTCATCTCGTTCAGTGCGATGGTTGCCAGACGGGCATCGAAACCGGCCAGAACCAGAGCGAACAGCATCTCGTTCCAGATAGAGGTGCACTGGAACACGAAGGTTGTGATGGTGGCAATCCGGGTGTTGGGCACCACGATTTTGCGGTAGATTGCCCAGACATTGTTGCCATCGATCATAGCCTGCTTGATCAGGGCATCGGGGACATCGGCGTAATAGCCGCGCATCATAACGGTACACATAGGCATACCGAAGACGGTGTGGGCCATAACCAGGCCCCAGATGTTGTCGTACAGGTCCAGAGTGTTCATGGTCTGCAGCAGGGGGATCAGGATGGCCTGGAAGGGCAGGTAGGTTGCGGCAACCAGGGCAACAAAGAACACATTGTTCAGCCTGAACTTCCACTTACTCAGTGCATACGCACAAATGGAGCCCAGAAACACGGAACCGGCAGCGCCCAGCACAGTAACCACCAGAGAGGACATCAAGGGGATGCCCAGCTCTTCAAACGCCTCAATATAGCCATTGAGGGTCCATTCTCTGGGCAGAGCAACGGGCAGAGAGTCCATCACTTCGCCGTAGCTCTTGAAAGAAGTAAGGATCATGCTCCAGAACGGAAGCATATAGAAAACAAGGAATGCCGCCATCAGCAGGTAGTAAATAATGTGCAGCACAGTCATGTGCCACTTGGGTCTGATACGAATCGTCTGCGCCTGCTGGGCTTCTTTGGTACGGGTAATGCTTGTAACATCTGCCATATCTTACTTCCTCCTGTTCGTCCAATAGGTCAGCGGCAGAATCAGAATCAGCACCAGTGCAAGCAGGAAGCAGCTGATGGCCGCCGAATAGGCAAAATTATTCTGCTCAAATGCCTCTTTGTACATCCAGATGGGCAGCGTAAAGGCGGCATTGTTGGAGTAGCCAACCATGGCAACAATCAGGTCGAAGGAACGCAGAGCGTACATTGCCAGGATGGTAATGCAGCTGCCCATTGCGCCCTTCAGCTGGGGAATGATGAGCTTACAGTAGATACGGGGCATATAAGCACCGTCCAGCATGGCGGCATTGATGTGACTGGTGGGAACGCCCTTGATGGCTGCCAGGAAAACAACAGCGACATAGCCGGAGAACTGCCACACCATCGCAATGATGATAGAAATCATGACGGTATTGGAGTTGGACAACCATTTCAGATGTCCATTTTCCACTGCGGAAACCACATCCACGCCCAGAACCTTCAGCAGCTCGTTAATGACGCCGCCGGAAGGACGGTACATATAAGACCACAGAACGCCGGTAACGACAAAGGAAAGGGCAAAGGGCAGCAGAATCAGGGTGCGGAACACAGCAGTTCCTCTCAGGCCCTGATCCATCAGCAGAGCCAGGCCCAGGCCCAGCAGCAGGCAGACAGGGATGATGCAGAACAGCAGAAGGGTATTGGTCAGAGAGGGCAGGAAATTGGGGTCGGAGAACATCTTGATATAGTTACCAAAACCGCCCCAACCGTAGGAGGACGTCAGGCTGCCCCCTTCCCAGTCAGAAACGGAAACCCACAGGTTCCAGCCAAGGGAGACATAAACAAAGTAAATCAGCAGCGCAGCGGGAATGCAAACCCAGATCAGGGGATGGCGGTCAAGAAACGTACTGACAGGGGAAACGACTTTCGGAGCGTAGCTCTTCAGCAACTGATAGCCTACGATCACAGCGGCTAGTACAGCCATTCCAATCCAGAACCCCGAATTGGAGAAGGTCATATCACTGAAGAGCTCAAAGAATTCTAATATCTGATCCATAGGCTGAGCCTCCATTTATTTTTTGGAAAAACAGGGGCAGGCACACCTGCCCCTGCATTCGAGTACTATTTTTGCGGATTTGAAATCATGAGAAGCAGTGTACACCGCTGTGGGAATTCTCCCCAATTTCAAACTGCGAAAAGTCGAGGGAACATTGCACAGGGCCGTCCCAATCTTTGGGGCTCGCATACCGGCGTAGGTAGATGCACGACCGCAGCCCGATTTGCATTTCTCTGCGATCTTAGTAGCTCAGGCCCCAGCCATAATCATAGAGGGGGTTCTCCAGGTCAAAGGAGATGTCGCCCTCCTGGGCATTGACGGAATCCATATCCCGGGGGAACTGCATGGGAGTCTTGCCGGTGGGATTGTTGATACCAAACAAAGTCTCAGCAATGGCGATACCGCCCTGAACACCGGGATAGTAAGCTTCCAGGATAGCGTTGGTGTTCTCGTCGCACCAGGTCAGGATGTAGGGACGGCCGCCGGTGACGACGGTGATAACGGTCTTGCCGGAAGCAACAGCAGCTTCCAGGATCTCCTGCTGGCTGGAAACGATCTCCAGGGTGTCATAGCCCCAGACCGGGTCATGCTGGTAGCTGGGCTCGCCGATGGAGACGATGATGATGTCAGCCTGCTGGGCCAGTTCCTTGATGACTGCCACGTCTTCCTTCTCAGTCAGAACGGTGGTGTTCTCGCCTGCGAATTCAGCTACAGCGTCAGCAATGGTCAGGCCTTCCTGCTGGGAAGACCAGCCGCCCACCAGGGAGTCCATGTCGAATGCACGGGGGCCGCAAACCAGGATGGTCTGCTGGGCATCGGGATTCAGGGGCAGGATGCCGTCGTTCTTCAGCAGGGTCATGGCTTTCTCAGCAGCCTGCAGGTTGACCTTCTGGCTCTCCTCATTGCCAACGAAGGAGACAGCGTACTCCACATCGCAGTAGGGGTTCTCAAAAACGCCCAGCTCAAACTTGGCCTTGACAATACGGGTAGCAGCAGCGGTCAGAATGGATTCGTCGATCTGGCCATTCATGGTCAGCTCTTCCATCAGGTCGATCAGATTGATGGACTCACCGCCGATGCCGTCAACCCGAGACTGGGTAACACCGATAATAACAGCCTCTTCGTCGGAGACTTCCTCACCGGTCATGGTGCCCACGGCTTCCTGGATGGCCCAGATCATGCCCCAGTCGGTCTGGATGATGCCCTCAAAGCCCATGGTGTCACGCAGCAGATCCTGCAGAGTGGCCTTGGAGCCGATGGCGGAGTTCTCCATATCCAGAGCCAGAGGTACGGAGTAGTAAGGCATGATGGAAGCGACACCAACCTCGATGCCTGCATAGTAGGGCTTCAGGTGGGTCTGCAGGGACTCTTCGGAGGAAATGATGGGAGAGGTGTCCTTACCTTCCATCTGGGGGCCTGCGCCGGGGAAGTGCTTCATGCAGGCGACAATGGAGCCGGTGTTCAGGCCGTCGGCGCCATTCTGGAAGGCAACGACCTGGGCGGTGACCATCTGGGTCACCAGATCAGGGTCCTCACCGAAGGTCTCCATCACCCGGCCCCAACGAGGCTCGGAGGCGATGTCAGCCTCGGGAGAAAGGGTCATCCGCACGCCCACAGCCAGGTGCTCGTCCCGGGCGATCTCGGCCAGCTTGGTCACCAGCTCTTCATCCCGAGTGGCGGCCAGGGCCAGGTTGTGGGGCGTAACAGTAGCGCCGGAGACATAGCTCAGGCCGTGGACGGAGTCCATGGAAACCAGGACAGGCACACCCAGGCGGGAAGCCTCAGCGTATTCCTGGACGGCGTTCATGGTGGTGGCTGCGGCCTCAACGCTGTTCAGCTCGCGGATCAGCAGCATGCCGATGCTCTGATCGGTGCAGTAACGCTCCAGGTAGGGAGCGATCTTTCCGTCGGAGCGGGGCAGATAGGTGGGGTGCTGCATCTGGGCAATCTTCTCCCGGACGGTCATCTGGCTGACCAGGTCGTCTGCACGGGTCTGGGCATCCTGCCGCCAGTCCTCATAGACGTCCAGCGTGCCGTTGGCATTCAGGTCGATGAACTGGTAGCCGTCCACCTCGATGATGGACTTGACATGGGGATTCAGGGTGGGCTGCACAGGGGCTTCTTCAGCAAATGCAGCGCAGCTCAGCAGGGAGCCGGCAATGGCAGCTGCGCCCAGCAGAGCAACAGTGCGCTTAAAAAGCTTATTAGTCAACAAGGTTCCAATCTCCTTTCACGCTTGCCTCTTTCAGCACGTTTACGATCTTGTTTGCGAAGTATTCTGCATCATGGTCAGTGGAAGTTGCAAACTCCTGGATCTGGGTCTGCAGATTGGTGGAAGCAGACCAGGGCAGGGCGGTACCATGGGTGAAGCTGGGATAGACCTTGGTTGTCTCAGCAGTCAGCTCATCCTTGAACTCCTTGGTCAGCTGGCAGTAGGTATCATCGGGAGTGTCGCTGTACGGAGAGATGGACTCCTTCAGCTTGGAGAATGCCACCTGAACATCCGTCGTGGAGACATTGTAAGCCCAACGGGTGCCGGCCTCCACATCGGCGGAGTCGTTGGAAACGACAAAGCCGTCGATGCACATGCCGAACCAGCCGTCGGTGCCGGGGAAGGTGAAGATGCCATAGTCCTCGCCGTAGACCTGATCCATAGAGGTCATCAGAGGCTGCATCCAGGCGCCCATGATCTGCATGGCGTAGGTGCCGACAACCAGCTGACCGGCTGCTTCGTACCAGTCGCGGCTGGAGTGATCGGGAGAAACGTAATCCATCAGCTTTGCATAGGTCTGCAGGACGGTAGTGACTTCGTCAACATTGTAGACACCGTTGATGAAGTTCTCGTAGATCTGGGGATCGGTGCCCATCATGATGTTCTCGAACACCTGGCTTGCGGGCCAGCCCTTACGATCGCCCAGGTCGATGGGGTACTTGCCGGAGGGCATCTTCTCAGCCAGCTGCTCACACAGGCTCCAGAATTCTTCCCAAGTGATATTCTGGTGATCGGGGATCTCGATGCCATACTCCTCAAACACATGGATGTTGTAGAAGATGACGTTGGTCTTGTGGATGCCCACGGGAACGATGTACTTGTTGCCGTCGGAAGCAGTGCACAGTTCTTCCAGACCGGGCAGTGCACGCTCAGACAGGTTGCCGTACTCCCAAACCTGATTCAGGTTCAGCAGCATATCGGACTGGAGGTAGGGCTCAATCTCCTGGCCGGGGTGGGCCTGGAAGGTTTCGGGGCTCTTGCCTGCCTGCTGCAGGACCTTAACCTTCATAACCATTGCGCCGCCGGCGCCGCCGGGGATGGCGTTGGACTTTGCCTTGGTTTTGGCGTAGACGTCCTTGAAGCCGTCAACGATGCTCTCGATGGCGTCCTTCTCACCGCCGGCAGTCCACCAGTGGTAGACGTTGGCGGTACCCTTATCGGAGGTGTCTTCCAGAATGGCGGCGATGTCCATCTCGTCGGCATTCATCTTGGGGTTCTTGGCAGCCATTGCACTCATGGGCAGGATGGACACGGTCATCACTGCAGCCAGTGCAAGGGCGCACAGTCTTTTCAGTTTCATATTCCGCTCTCCTTTAATTACTCAACAAAGGTCAGAGTGCCCCACAGGCTGGGGTTGGCGTCAACATTGTGGAACTCGGGCTTGCGGTCCTTGCCTTCCAGTTCAGCGGAGAACTGCATACGCAGGGAGTGGATGCCGGGGCAGGGCAGATCAACGTCCAGGATGGAGAAGTCGAAGCCAACGGTCATACCGGCAGCGGGAAGCAACTGTGCAATCTGGTCGTTGGACAGGTTGTGCAGGGGGATCTTGCTCTCCCAAATGAAGCCGCCCTCGATATCAGCGATAACAGCCTCATAGTCGTCGAACACAACTTCGTCGCCGTACTCGCCCTGGGTATCCCACCCCTTGGTGTCAGCGATCATGTCACGGTCGATGTAGTTGAAGAAATCGTAGTTGCTCTTGTACTTGCTGGCGGACTGAACCAGACGCCAGTCGGTAGCCTCGTACTCGGAGCGCTGGGGGTCAGCATCGGGGTTGGTGCTCAGGAACAGGATAACAGCGTCCAGCTCGTCCAGAGGGAAGCCTTCCCGGTAAACCAGGGGGGTGTCGTCCATGACCTTCATAGCGATGTACAGGTTCTCTTCGTCCCACATAGCGTACACTTCGACGGAGCAGTCAGCCTCGCCATCCCAGTGCTCGATCTGGTCGACGATCTGATTGTCAGAATCGATGCGAAGACACTTGCTGGTATCCCATTCGCTCAGCTCGCCGTCGATGACGACTTCGCCGGCCTTGGGTGCCTCCAGGTTCTTCTCGGAATATGCCAACGCAGTGGATGTGAGACTCAGCAGCACAGTCAGCGCCAGCAGCATGGAAACGATTTTCTTCATAGTGATTTGCCTCCTTTATTTTTGCGGGCTGAATAAGCTCCCGCTTGCTTCGGTATTATTATAAGATAGAGAGTGCGAATCCACCCAAAAGGATTCAACACCCTTCAATGAAAAAATCCTGCATACAGCTTAAAAACAGTAAAATCCAGCACAATGCTACAAAAAATCCGGCACAGTCCGGTTTTCCCTTTAACAATTCGACCATTCATGCTATAATGGAGGTATCAAAATTGGATGGTGTTTCGTATGCGATTAAGCACAAAAATGATCCTGCTTTTTTCCATTGTCATGGCTGTTGCCACCGCACTGTTTTCATCGTTCACCGTCCAGTCATCTCTGGACGGCGCCACAAAGTTTACTGCGACCCGGTTTTCCAACATGAGCACCAGCATCCAGCTGGATATTGAGCAGAACATTGGCATGATGCGCATGACGCTGGATACGCTGAAAGGGAATGCCTCTTTCATGTCAGCACTCAATCAATTCATCCGGGATGACAGTGAGGAGCAGAAAATGAAGGTTGCCGCCCGTAAAGCCGCCCTGCAGCAGCTTTACCAATCTCCCCTGGTGGATCAGTATTACTGTGTGGCGTTTTTTAATCAGGGTGGGCAGTTCTTTTCCAGCTCCATGGAAAAAATCGACCAATCATTAAACACCCAGGAGCTTCTCAATCTCATGGCGGACGAGACCCAGGAATACCTGCTTTCCCCCTTCCATGATGTGCTCACGCTCCGCAAAACCTTTCGGGTCTACGGTCTGGTGCAGCCAGTTCAGCACCATGGAAATTTACTTGGGTACCTTGCTGTCCTGAACGAATACAGCTCCCTTGAACACGTTATGAACTTTGTAGACAATAGCGAAGAAATTTTGGTTCAAGTATTTTTCGACGACGGCTCCCTTTTCTATTCCAGCACCGGCACCTCAGAGCCATTCCCACTGGACATGCCGGTGGACGAGATGATTTGCTGGACAAATTCTCAAACTCAGACAACCTACGATGTACTGCACTCCCACATTGATTCTCTTGGGCTTCATCTTTACCTTGCCCAGGATGGTATCATCGCCGCCATGGGCAACAATGGGATTCGTATGGCCGTCATCCGACGTGCTTTGCTCATTGTATTCCCGGCACTGATTCTGATCACGCTATTCTCCCTCAGCCTGACAAAATCCATCCGCCGTCTCACCAAAAAGTTACAGAAAACCCCTTTTCACAGCATTTTGCTGAGCGATTCCACCGAACTGCAAACACTGAACCAAACCGTGACATCCTCCACCGATCATGAAATTCACATGCTGGAGCTTGCCTACAACCACATGATGCTGCGGCTGAGGGAAAGTGCGGTCAATGAACTGAACCTTCGGGAAGGCACCCTGCAAGCCCAGCTGAGCGCACTGCAAACCCAGATCAATCCCCATTTCATCTACAATACCCTTAACATCATCTCCGCCAAATCCATGGAAAGCGGCAACCTGGAGATCATCGAAATCTGTGACCAATTTGCCTCCATGCTGCGCTATTCCACAGACACCCGCTCCCATACCGCCACCATTCAGGAGGAAATTGAAAATGTGCGAAACTACCTGCTGCTGGCAAAGGCCCGGTACGAAGAAAATCTTGAGTTTATCATCGATGTGCCCGACGGTCTGCACGACATCAGCGTCCCCAAGCTGACGCTTCAGCCGCTGGTGGAAAACGCCTTGACCCATGGCTTTGACGGGAAGAATATTCTGCGCAGGCTGTCCATCATCGGCACACTTACTGCTGAGAAACTGATTTTAACCATCCGGGACAACGGAACCGGTTTTTCTGATGAAATGCTGGAGAGCCTTCACCAATACATCGAACAAATTGATGCTGGAATGGTCTCTATCGAAAAATCCGGAGGACACATCGGACTGATTAACACCTGCCTGCGGCTGCATTACTACAGCAAAGGCAAAATGCGCATCTCCATCCATAATGATCACGGTGCGGTTATTACACTCACGATGCCCGTATGAACCAATTGATTGGCAAATAGGTTTAACGGTTTTCTATGTCCTTGCATTCGTTCCAAGCAAAATGGTTTGGAATATGAAGTAATGCCCTCCAAAAAAGAGCAGATCCTCTCTGAAGTTAGAAAGGGTCTGCTTTTTGGGTAAAGTCCCAAGCTGTGCGCCTAATACTAATTCTTGATAAAAAGATTTAATCAGCAGCGTAGGGATATTGGCGCAAGACAAGGCAGAGGAACGCAAGCCATACTGTATGTATGGCAAGTGACGATAACGCCGTATTGCG
>JAETOP010000081.1 GCA_021771675.1 Oscillospiraceae bacterium
CAATACGGCGTTATCGTCACTTGCCATACATACAGATAGGCTTGCGTTCCTCTGCCTTGTCTTGCGCCAATATCCCTACGCTGCTGATTAAATCTTTTTATCAAGAATTAGTATAATTTACCGGAAAGCCTCCCAGCTTTTGCTAAGGGTGGCTTCATCCATGCCGTTTTCCAGGGTGAACCACTCAAAATTGGCGGTGAAGCCCTGCCGTTCAGCCTGAAAGGCGGGGATGATGGCCTCGTATTCCTCCTGGGTGATGGGCTGGCCGTTCTGGCTGTACGTCCAGCTGGGCTCTCCGTCCACGGCGACCATATCCGACTGCCCCAATGTTTCGATGGAAATTACGCCGTTGCTCAGGCTGACTGCCTGGATGAACTGGTGATACTCGGCGGCGCCGTTTTTTACGTCATCATGGAATAGATAATAATAGGTTCCCTGGGCGTTGGCGGCGGGTACGCTGGCCATAATCAGCTCCGGCAGGGCTTCTCCCTCTTCCAGGGGGAGGCTGCATTCTGCCAGGGCGGAGCCGGAATTGTTGACCTCATAAATTTTTCCATAGGTGAAGACGCCGGTGCCCTGGGTGGACATGGCCAGGATTTCCAGCCGCCCGTTCCGGTCCAGGTCGGTAACGGCATAGTAGTAGGGGGCGCCCATATCCTCCGGCTGCTGCCACTGGTTTTGGGAATCTGCCAAAAGCTTGATTTGAGCTTCAAAATCGATGGAGGAGGTTTCCTCTGTGACAGCTGGCTGGGTGGTGACCGGGGGCTTGGTTTCCGTTACCTTGCCGGGAAGGGCGCAGCCGGAGAGCAGGCAGGCGCAGAGGGCGGTGGAAATGAGTGCTGTATATATTTTATTATTCATAAGAGTTCCTCCTGATTTTCGGGGCAAAATAGAAAAAGAACAGTCCATCCATAGACCGCCCAACAATATTATTATACCACAATACCGTCATGCCGTCAATCCAAACCTTCCGGAAGGTTTGAAATTCTCCCAGCTGCATGAAAAATATGAAACATATCTGGTGAATCTTCCATCTTGCAAAAGGGCAGTTTTGCCGCTATTATAAAGATACAGAAAAGGAGTGAGTCCAATGATCATGTAAGCTCCCAAACCGAAGAAAGAGAGGTCAAATCGACGATGCTGGATATTAAAAGTGAATAACAGCCCTCGGTGTTCAGACGGAGCATCGGGGGCTGTTTTTTGCCTGTGGAGGGGAATTGCGCAATCCTCTTCATACCGCTATTGAAAAATGCCGGAATTTGCGGTATACTGAACACATCATCGTTCCCGGCGCTGTATCCTGACCGCCGGGACAGAACACGGAGGAAATAGCATGGGCAAGAAAGCGTTGATTACCGGCGTTACCGGTCAGGATGGTTCCTTCCTGGCGGAGCTGCTGCTGGAAAAGGGATATGAGGTTTACGGCATGATCCGGAGGTCCTCTGTGGACTTTCGGGAGCGGATTGCCCATCTGGAGGGGCTGCCCCGGTTCCATCTGGTCTACGGCGACCTGGCTGACGCCGTGTCCCTTATCAAGGCAATGACCGAAGTAAAGCCCGACGAGGTGTACAACCTGGCGGCCCAGTCCCATGTCCAGGTTTCCTTCGACGTGCCGGAGTACACGGCGGATATTGTGGCCACCGGCGTCATCCGGGTGTTGGAGGCCATCCGGATTGCGGGACTGGAAGGAAGCTGCCGGATGTACCAGGCCTCCACCTCCGAGCTCTATGGCAAGGTGGAGCAGGTGCCCCAGAATGAAATGACGCCCTTCCATCCCTTCAGCCCCTATGCCGTGGCAAAGCAGTACGGCTACTGGATTGTGAAAGAATACCGGGAGGCCTACCACATGTACTGCTGCTCCGGCATCCTGTTCAACCACGAGTCCGAGCGCCGGGGGGAGACCTTTGTCACCCGGAAGATCACCCTGGCCGCTGCCAGAATCAAGCAGGGCAAGCAGGATAAGCTGATTCTGGGCAATCTCTCCGCCCTGCGGGATTGGGGCTATGCCCGGGACTATGTGGAGTGCATGTGGCTCATGCTCCAGCAGGAGAAGCCGGAGGATTATGTGATCGCCACCGGGGAGCAGCACAGCGTCCGGGAATTCTGCACGCTGGCCTTCCGGTATGTGGGCATCGAGCTGGAATTCCAGGGCCAGGGAGAGGACGAGAAGGGCATCGACAAGGCCACGGGCCGGGTAATCATTGAGGTATCCCCGGTATTCTACCGTCCTACGGATGTGGTAAACCTGTGGGGTGATCCCTCCAAGGCAAAGAAGGAGCTGGGCTGGAATCCCACCAAAACCAGCTTCCAGGAGCTGGTGCGGATTATGGTGGAGCACGACATGAACCAGGTGGCCCGGGAGCGGCTGGAGGAGCAGGTGAACCTGTACAAAATCGAGGCCCTGGAAAAGGGCGTCATCGAATAATCGAGAGGATCGGGAAATGGATAAAATCGGCGTCGGTTACGCATCGGTAACGGATATTGAGAAAAAATATGTGATGGATGCGCTGGACAATGAGCGGCTGTCCCAGGGAAAATATGTGAACAGATTTGAGCGGGAATTCGCCCAGGCCCATGGGAAGAAATACGGCGTGATGTGCAACAGCGGCACCTCTGCGCTGCACCTGGCCCTGGAAACCCTGAAGGAGACAGAGGGGTGGGACGGGAATACAGAGATTTTGGTCCCCGCCATCACCTTTATCGCCACCTCCAACGCTTGCCTCCACGCAGGGTTCAAGGTGGTCTTCGTGGATGTGGAGAAGGATACCTATAACATGGACCCGGTCGATTTGGAGCGGCGGATTACAGAGCGCACCAAGTGTGTTATTCCGGTGCACACCTTCGGAATGCCCTGTAGGATGAAGGAGATTATGGCCATTGCGAAAAAACACGGCCTTCGGGTGATCGAGGACTGCGCTGAGGCACATTTCGCCAGGGTGGACGGGGAAACTGTGGGCAGCTTCGGGGACATCACCTGTTTCAGTACCTATGTGGCCCACACCATTACCACCGGCGTGGGGGGTGTGGTGTGCACCAGTGACCGGCAATACATGGAGATTCTCCGCTCTCTGGTTGCCCACGGCCGGGCCTGCACCTGCGAGCGGTGCATCGCCTCCGACGGAAAGAACGTCTGCCCCAAGAGAATGCAGACGGATTTGGACCGCCGGTTCTGCTTCGAGCGCATCGGCTACAGCTACCGGGTGGGGGAGATCGAGGGCGCTCTGGGCCTGGCCCAGCTGGAGCGGAAGGACGAGATCATGGGTAAGCGCCACGAAAACGCCAAATATCTCATCCAGGGACTGGAGCCCTACGAGGACTTGATTCAGCTGCCCCGGCACCCGGAGAATGTGGAGCACACCTATATGATGTTCCCCATTGTCATCAAAGAGGGCGCCGGTATCCGGCAGAAGGATTTCGTGCTGTATCTGGAAAAGCAGAATATCGAAACCAGGCCCATGCTGCCCCTGCTGAATCAGCCCATCTACCGCAAGCTCTTCGGCGACCTGGAGCCCCAGTATCCCAATGCCGCCTACATCGACCACAATGGCTTTTATGTGGGCTGCCACCACGGCCTGGGCCGGGAGCAGCTGGATTATATCATCAGCAGTATCGGCAGTTTCCTGGAACCCTATCGGAAGTGAGGCAGTATGGAAAAGCACTCGAAAATCTATGTGGCGGGACACACCGGCCTGGTGGGCAGCGCCTTTGTGCGGTGTCTGCGGGAGAAGGGGTATGAAAACCTGATTCTCAGAACCCACCGGGAGCTGGATTTGCTGAACCAGCAGGCGGTGGAAGATTTCTTCCGGGAGGAAAAGCCGGAGTATGTCATCGACGCCGCCGCCAAGGTGGGGGGCATCCGGGCGAACGCCGAGGCTCCGGCGGATTTCTTTTATGAGAATATGCAGATGGAGCAGAACCTCATCTGGTCTGCCTTTCGCAGCGGCGTGAATAAATTTCTGTTCCTGGGCAGCGCCTGTATGTACCCCAGGGAGTGCCCCCAGCCCATGAAGGAGGAAATGCTCCTCACAGGTCTGCCAGAGTATACCAACGAGGGCTACGCCCTGGCGAAAATCGGGGGGCAGCGGCTGTGCGCCTATCTGCGGCGGCAGTACGGTGCGGATTTCATCACCGCCATACCCGCCAACGCCTATGGCATCGGGGATAATTTCCACCCCCAGCACAGCCATGTGATTCCCGCTCTGCTGCTGAAATACCGGCAGGCCAAGATTTCCGGCGCTCCCAGTGTGACTCTCTGGGGCACGGGGAAGGCCCTGCGGGAATTCATCGATACGGACGACTTGGCGGACGCCGGAATTTTCCTGCTGAACCACTACTCCGGGGAGGAGCCGGTGAACATCGGCACCGGGGAGGAGGTATCTATTCTGGAGCTTTCTCAGATGATTCGCAGAGTCACTGGCTACGAAGGAAGTATTGTTACCGACCCCACCAAGCCCGATGGGATGATGCGGCGGCTGTGTGACAGCGGAAAAATTCATGAGCTGGGCTGGCGCTCCCGGGTGAGATTGGAAGAGGGAATTCGCAAGCTCTACCGGTGGTATCTGGACAGTCAAGAGGAAGGGGTGTAGAAGACCATGCTTTCAACCGTGAAGCAGCTGAGCCTGGCGGCCCTGGAAATCAAAAAGGAGCTGCTGACCCTCTGCGCCGAGAAGAGCATCCACATCGGCGGCGACCTGTCGGTGGCGGATGTGATGACGGTGCTGTGGCAGTATCAGATGAAGTATAATCCCCTGAACCCCGAGGACCCGGGCCGGGATCGGTTTATCCTGTCCAAGGGCCATGCGGCGGCGGTGACCAGCTTGAACCAGGCGGCCATTGGCTGCTTCCGCAAGGAGGACTTCTTTCGGGAGTACGCCACCAACGGCGGCCGGTTTTCCATGCACTCGTGCAAGCTGGTGAACCCCTTTGTGGAGGTGTCCACCGGGAGCCTGGGCCACGGGCTGTCCATCGGCGCCGGCATCGCCGCAGGTCTGCGGCGGAAGGGAAATGCCCAAAACCGGGTGTACGTGGTGATGGGAGACGGGGAGCAGGGCGAGGGCTCCGTCTGGGAGGCGGCCATGCACGCCGCCCACTATCGGCTGGGCAATCTGGTGGCCATCGTGGACTGCAACGGCCTGGAGGCCGACGGCCCGGTGGCGGAGCTGACGGGCCTGGACGACATTGGGGAAAAATACCGCGCCTTCGGCTGGCGGGTGGTGGACATCGATGGCCACAGCATCCCGGAAATCAAGGGGGCATTTGACGGCCTGGGCGCTCCGGAGTCGGAAAAGCCCACGGCTATCATTGCCCACACCGTGAAGGGCAACGGGGTCAGCTTTATGGAAAACGATGTGAACTGGCACGCCGGGAGAATGACGGCGGAGCAGTATGAGCAGGCCATGAAGGAAATTCAGGAAAAGGCGGCGCTGTGATGGAAAAGAAAAAACGATGGGTGCGGGAGGTTCTGGGCAACTATATGGTGGAGCTGGCCCAGCAGGATGACCGGGTGGTGGCAGTTTCGGCGGATTTGTTCCGCTCCTGCCGGATGGAGCGCTTTATGGAGCGCTACCCGGACCGGCTGTACAACACCGGCATCGCCGAGCAGAATATGGTGGGCTTCGCCGCCGGGCTTTGCCGGGAGGGCTTCAAACCCTATGCCTTTTCCATGGCCTCCTTTGTGTCCATGCGTGCCTGTGAGCAGTGCCGCACGGATATCGCCTATGCCAACGCCGATGCAGTGCTGGTGGGGGTGTATGCGGGGGTTTCCGGGGGACTGTCCGGGGCCACCCATTGGAGCATCGAGGACTGCGCCATTTTTTCCGCCTTTCCCAATATGACGGTGCTGGAGCCCAGCGACGGCGTCCAGGCCCAGAAGATGCTCCGGGCCACCCTGAACCACAAGGGGCCGGTGTACATCCGGGTCAGCGTGGTGCCCTCGGCGGACATCTACCCGCCGGATTATGAATACGAAATTGGGAAGGCCTCCGTCCCCAGACCCGGCACTGACGGGGCCATCCTCTGCTCCGGGGTGCTGGTGCAGTACGCCCTGGAAGCCGCCGAGGAGATTGCCCGGGAGACGGGAAAGCAGGTTCGGGTGGTGGACATGCACACCATCAAGCCGGTGGACGTTCAGGCCATCCGGGCGGCGGCGAAAACCGGCTGCATCCTGGCCGCCCAGGATCACAACATCATCGGCGGCCTGGGGTATCAGGCTGCGGCGGTGATCGCCCGGGAGGGGCTGAGAACCAAATTTGCCATGGCGGGGATCGACGACCGGTTCGTGCCCATGGCCAGGCCCGATTACCTGTATGCCCAGTTTGGAATTGACAAAGCGGGACTGAAAAAGAAAATTCTGGAACTGATGGAGGAGGCTTCCCATGATTGATCAGTGGCCCTATGGAATCGGTCTGGGCACGGCGGAGCTGGACAAACAGCAGCCGGAAAAAATGGCGGAGCTTTTGGAGCAGGCGATTCTCCGGGGCTACCGGTTCCTGGACACCGCCTACAGCTACGGCACGGAGGAGATCGTGGGCAGGGCGCTGAAGGCAGCGTTTAACCGGGGGATTCCCCGGGAGGCGCTGTTCATCCAGACCAAGTTCTATCCCGTGATGCCCTATGACGGCGACAGTGTGGAGCCCCAGCTCCGGGAGAGCCTGGAAAAGCTGGGCGTTGACTATGTGGACGGCTATCTCATCCATCAGCCGGTGCCCCGGTATTCGGAGCTGGATTACGCCGGGCGGAACCGGTCGGTCTGGCAGAAAATGGAGCAGCTGCGCCGGGCAGGGACGGTTCGGCACATCGGCGTGTCCAATTTCCTGGAGCGGCACATTTTGCAGCTGCCCGGGGAGCCGGAGATCAACCAGCTGGAGATCAATCCCCAGTTCCAGCAGCGGGGCCTGGCGGACTTCTGCCGGGAGCGGGGGATGCAGGTTCAGGGCTGGGGCTCTCTGTCTGTGACAGAGGAGCCGGTGAAAGCGGTTTTGAGCAGGGTGGGGCAGAGCCACGGGGTATCGGCGGCCCAGGCGGCCCTGAAATGGAATCTGCAAATGGGCAATGTGCCCATCTGCTCTTCCCGGAACCTGAGCCATCTGACTCAGAACCGGGAGCTGGATTTCCAGCTGACAGAAGAGGAGCTGGAAACCATCCGCCAGTGCAACAGCGCCGACGCCCACCGGAAAACCTGGTGGTATCCCAGACAGCAGATGTATTAGGGGGCAGAGAGAATGAACATTGTGTTGCTATCCGGCGGCTCTGGCAAACGGCTGTGGCCGCTGTCCAATGACATCCGCTCCAAACAGTTTATCAAGATATTCAAAAAGGAGGACGGGAGCTATGAGTCCATGGTTCAGCGGGTCTACCGGCAGATCAGGCAGGCGGACCCGGAGGCCAGGGTGACCATCGCCACCAGCAAGGCTCAGGTGTCCTCCATCCACAACCAGCTGGGGGACCGGGTGGGCCTTTCTGTGGAGCCTTGCCGCCGGGATACCTTCCCGGCCATCGCCCTGGCCGCCGTTTATCTCTCTGACGTGATGGGGGTGGCCCCGGAGGAGCCGGTGGTGGTCTGCCCGGTGGACCCCTATGTGGAGGATGATTATTTCACCGCCCTCACCGCTCTGGCAGACCAGGTGGCCAAGGGGGAGGCCAAGCTGGTACTCATGGGCATCCAGCCCACTTACCCTTCGGAAAAATACGGCTACATCATCCCCGAAGGCCCCGGGGAGACTGCCATGGTTCGCTGCTTCAAGGAGAAGCCTGCTGCGGCTGTGGCGGCGGAGTATATTGCCCAGGGGGCGCTGTGGAACGGCGGCGTGTTTGCCTTCCGCTTAGGCTACGTGCTGGAAAAGGCTCACCAGCTGATGAACTTTACAGACTACGAAGATCTTCTGGCCAAATACGAGACGTTAACCAAAATCTCCTTTGACTACGCCGTGGTGGAGAAGGAGCCCAGCATTCAGGTGCGGCGGTTCGCCGGGGCCTGGAAGGATTTGGGCACCTGGAACACCCTCACCGAGGCCATGGGAGAGGCGGTGGTGGGACAGGGCGTGCTGAACGAGACATGCTCCGGGGTGCACATCGTCAACGAAATGGATGTACCGATTCTGGCCATGGGGCTTCACAATGTGGTGATCTCCGCCTCCCCGGAGGGAATCCTGGTCTCTGATAAGGAGCAGAGCAGCTACATCAAGCCCTTTGTGGACCGGTTTGAGCAGCAGGTCATGTTTGCCGACAAGAGCTGGGGCAGCTTCAAGGTGCTGGATGTGGAGAAGGGCTCTATGACCATCAAGGTCACATTGAACCCCGGTCAGAGCATGAATTATCACAGCCACAAATTCCGGGACGAGGTGTGGACGGTGATTGCCGGCCGGGGAAGGACCATTGTGGACGGCTTCCAACAGCAGGTGAAGGCTGGGGATGTGATTACCATGTCCGCCGGGTGCCGCCATACCGTGGTGGCGGACACGGAGCTGAAGCTGATTGAGGTCCAGCTGGGAGAGGACATCACCGTCCAGGACAAGCAGAAATACCAGTTGGAGTATTGACATGAACGCACCTTTTTTACTGCGGCCCTCCGGGAAGGACTATCTCTGGGGGGGCAGGCGGCTTAACGATGAATTTGAAAAGGGAATCCCCCTTTTGCCCTTGGCGGAGACCTGGGAGTGCTCCACCCATCCTGACGGGCCCTCCTTCGTGGTGGGGGGAGAATTCGACGGCATGACCCTGGCCCGGGTCATCCGGGAGCATCCGGCCTTTCTGGGGCTGCGGCACCGGGGGGAGCGGGAGCTGCCCATCCTTATCAAATTCATCGATGCCAAGGAGGATCTGTCCATTCAGGTGCACCCCACCGACGAATTCGCCCGGATTTATGAGCCGGGCCAGCGGGGCAAGACGGAGATGTGGTATGTGCTGGATGCCGGGAAGGATGCCAGCCTGCTCTACGGCCTGCGCCGGGATGTGACACGGCAGGAGCTGGAGCGGATGCTGACCCGGGGAACCGTCCTGCAGGCCATGCAGCGGGTGAAAATCCGGAAGGATGATGTGTTCCTGGTGGAGGCCGGAACCATCCACGCCATCGGGGCGGGAGCGTTGGTTGCGGAAATCCAGGAGAATTCCAACCTGACCTACCGGCTCTATGACTATGACCGGGTGGGAAAGGACGGGAAAAAACGTCCTCTGCACCTTGGCAGGGGACTTCAGGCAGCCAGACTCACCCGCAGTGCCGAGCCTCGTCAGCCCCTGCGGGTGCTGAATTACCGGCGGGGGATGGCCTCGGAGCTGCTTTGCCGGTGCAGATATTTTGAGGTGTACCGGATGATTCTCAACACCGAGCGGCGGCAGCGGGTGACCTACCGGGCGGAGGAGCTCTCCTTCCGGGTGTTGCTGTGCGTCAATGGCTGCGGCATCATCCGCTTCGGCGGGGAGGAGCTCCTTTTTTATAAGGGAGACTGTATTTTTGTGCCGGCGGACTCTCTGGAATTGGAGCTGCACGGACAGGCACAATTTCTGGATGTGAGGGGATAACATGGATATTCAAAGGTCGTACCGCCGCTGGCTGGAGTTTGCCCGGGACGCTGAGATATTGGCGGAGCTGAGAAGAATGGATGATGCCCAGGTGGAGGACGCCTTCTACCGGGAATTGTCTTTCGGTACCGGAGGCCTCCGGGGGGTCATGGGAGCGGGAACCAACCGGATGAATATTTATACCGTCGCCAAGGCCTCCCAGGGGCTGGCGGACTATCTGAAAGCCCATTTTAAGGAGCCTTCCGTGGCGGTGGGCTATGACAGCCGGATCAACAGCCCCCTGTTCGCCCAAACCGCCGCCGGGGTGCTGGCCGCCAATGGAATCAATGTCCATATTTGGCCGGAGCTGATGCCGGTGAGCACGGTGTCCTTTGCCGTGCGGAAACTGGGGGCCAGTGGGGGAGTGATGATTACCGCTTCCCATAACCCCTGCCAGTATAACGGCTACAAGGTCTATGGCCCCGACGGCTGCCAGATCACCACCCAGGCCGCCGGGGAAATCCTGGGGGAGATTCAAAAGGTTGACATTTTTACCGGGGTGAAGTCCGGCTCCTTTGAGCAGGGGGTGGAAACGGGCCGGATTCGGTATATCCCTTCGGAAGTCTACACTGCCTTTGTGGAGGCGGTGAAGCAGCAGTCGGTGCTTTTCGGGGAGGAGATCACCAGGGATGCGGCCATCGTCTATACGCCGCTGAACGGCGCCGGGTTAAAACCGGTGACCTGCGCCCTCCGGGAGCTGGGCTACACCAATGTGACGGTGGTGAAGGAGCAGCAGCAGCCTGACGGGCGGTTTCCCACCTGTCCCTATCCCAATCCGGAAATTCCGGAGGCCATGGCCCTGGGACTGGAATACGCAAAAAAGCAAAATGCCGACCTGCTCCTGGCCACCGACCCGGACTGCGACCGGGTGGGCATTGCCGTGAGGAGCAAGGCCGGGGAATATGAGCTGCTCACCGGCAACCAGGTGGGACTGCTGCTGCTGGACTATCTCTGCGCCCAGCGGAGTAAGCACGGGAAGATGCCGCCGGAGCCGGTGCTGGTGAAAACCATTGTTACCACAGACCTGGCGGAGAAAATCGCCCAGCGCTACGGGCTGAAAACAGTGAACGTGCTCACCGGGTTCAAATTCATCGGCCAGAAGATCGGAAGTCTGGAGGCCCGGGGCAGGGGGGACAGCTTCGTCTTCGGCTTTGAAGAAAGCTATGGCTGCCTCACCGGCACCTACGTCCGGGACAAGGACGGGGTGGGAGGAGCATGCATGATCTGTGAGATGTTCAGCTATTACAAGACCCGGGGGATGAGCCTGACGGAAAAGCTGGCCCAACTTTACCGGGAATACGGCTACTGCCTGAACACTTTGCACAGCTTCGGGTTCCAGGGCAGCGCTGGCTTGGAGAAAATGGGGGAAATCATGGCATCCTTCCGGGGGAATATTCTCGAATTCGGAGGGAAACGGGTTGTGAAGCTTCTGGATTATGTCCAAGGGCTGGATGGACTTCCCAAGTCCGATGTGCTGAAATTTCTGCTGGAAGACGGCTGCTCCCTGGTGGTTCGGCCCTCGGGCACCGAGCCAAAGCTGAAGCTCTACCTCTGCGTCACCGCTCCCAACCGGGAGACAGCCGAGAAAATCGAGGGGGAAATCCTGGAAAGCGCCAAAAACTATCTGTAAAAAACTGTGTCCGGCCTTTTGGGCCGGACATAATTGTTTTCCATTCTGTAAACAATGGATGGCAATGCTTTACTTTGTAGCCCTTTTTTGATATACTTTACCCAAGTAAGACGTTGCTTTATCGGCTGTAAACTACCTCAGAGGCAGTGTTAGGCGTACCCTGGAAGAATTTCAGAGCGTTGTCCACTGTGGTTGCGGCGATGTTGTCCAGGGCCTCCTTGGTCAGGAAGGCCTGGTGGGAGGATACGATGACGTTGGGCATGGCGATGAGCCGCACCAGCGTGTCATCCTGAATCACATGGCCGGAGCAGTCCTCATAGAAAATATCTCCCTCTTCCTCGTACACGTCCAGGCAGGCGGCCCCCACCTTCTTTTCCTTGATGCCCTGGATCAGATCCTCGGTATTGATGAGGGCGCCCCGGGAGGTGTTGATGATGGTCACGCCTGTTTTCATCCTGGCGATGGTCTCGGCCCGGATCAGGTGATGGGTATCCTCGGTCAGGGGGCAGTGGAGGGAAATGATGTCCGACTGGGTGAGCAGCTCCTCCAGGGGGACATAGTCCAGGCCACTGTTCGGGCTGGGGAATTTGTCATAGGCAAGCACCTTCATGCCGAAACCCTGGCAAATTCCAGCAAATGTTCTGCCGATCTTGCCGGTGCCCACGATACCCACGGTTTTGCCGTAGAGGTCAAAGCCCACGAAGCCCTGAAGGCTGAAATTGAAGTCCCGGGTACGGATATAGGCCT
The DNA here is from genome assembly GCA_021771675.1 of Oscillospiraceae bacterium. Next base: position 11,933 of record JAETOP010000081.1, read on the forward strand.
TGTGGGTCCGGCGGATGATGGTCAGAAGCAGCGCCATGGCGTGCTCCGCCACGGCATGGGGAGAGTAGGCGGGCACCCGGAATACCCGGATTTTCCCCTGGCAGGCGGCCATGTCCACATTGTTGAAGCCGGAACAGCGCAGGACAATGAGCCGGATGCCATAGCTGTAGAGCTTTTCCACCACGGCGGCGCTCACCGTGTCGTTGACGAAGACGCACACGGCGTCATAGCCCGAGGCCAGAGAGACGGTGTCCTCATTCAGCCGGGTTTCGAAATATTTGATTTCCAGCCCGGTGCCCCGGGCGCTGGCGTCAAAGCCGGGGATGTCGTAGGGCTTGGCGTCGAAGAATGCGAGTTTCATGGAACCAACTCCTTGTTAATTGATCGATATGTCAAGTTATTGGGATTTATTACTTAAAATATCATATGGAACACAGGTGATTTTATGCGGGAGTTTCTCGAAAAAATGCTGAAAAAGTATCGGCCCCAGATTGTGTATCTGGTGTTTGGAGTGCTGACTACCTTGGTCAGCTATCTGGTCTACTATCCCTGCTATCATTTCACGCACGAAGCTGCGGTGAGCAATGCCATTTCCTGGGTGGTGTCGGTGACCTTCGCCTATCTGACCAACAAGCCCTTTGTCTTCCAGAGCCACGACTGGTCCTGGAAAGTGGTGGGGCCGGAGGCGGCGAGGTTCGCCCTGACCCGGGTGGCCTCCGGGGCATTGGAGACAGGGATGCTGTATCTGGCGGTGGATGTGCTGGCATGGAACGGAAACTGGTGCAAGATATTCACCAGCGTGCTGGTGGTGATTATCAACTACGTGGGCAGTAAGCTTTTGGTGTTTCGCAATCGGAAGGGGAATTGACCATGGCCTTTGTGGAATTTGACCGGGTGGGCAAAACCTACCAAATGGGAGAGGTAAAGATCAACGCACTCCACGACGCCACCTTCCAAATTGAGAAGGGGGAGCTGGTGGTGATCGTAGGGCCCTCCGGGGCGGGGAAGACCACCCTGCTGAACATCCTGGGGGGTATGGATACTCTGAGCACCGGCAAGGTCTATCTGGACGGGAAGGACATCTCCGCCATGGACCGGCGGGAGCTGACCCAGTATCGCCGGATGGATGTGGGGTTTGTGTTCCAGTTCTACAACCTGATCGGCAATCTGAACGCCTTGGAAAATGTGGAGTTGGCCAACCAGATCTGCAAAAAGCCCCTGCCCGCCGCCCAGGTATTGAAGGACGTGGGGCTGGAGGCCCGGATGAAGAATTTCCCCAGCCAGCTCTCCGGCGGCGAGCAGCAGCGGGTGGCCATCGCCCGGGCTTTGGCCAAGAACCCCAAGCTCCTGCTCTGCGACGAGCCCACGGGAGCGCTGGACTACCAGACCGGCAAGGCCATCCTGAAGCTCCTTCAGGATACCGGCAGACGCACCGGCATGACCGTGGTCATCATCACCCACAACAGCGCCCTGACCGCTATGGCAGACCGGGTAATCCGGGTGAAAAACGGCACGGTGTGCTCCATTGAGACCAACGACCATCCCACAGACATCGGGGAGATTGAATGGTAATGAAACGGAACATGATGGGGAGGAATCTGCGGCGGTCCATCCGCAAGTCCTTTGGCCGCTATATTGCCATTGCGGTTATCATCGCTCTGGGCACCGCCATCTTTGTGGGACTGCGCTCCACCAAAAGCGACATGGTGGCCACGGGACAGCGCTACACCGATGAGCAGAATATGTTTGACCTGCGGCTGCTCAGCTCCTATGGCTGGGACAAGGAGCAGCTGGCAGAAATTTCTGCCCTGGGCAGCATCGAGGCGGCGGAGGGGGTATTCTACACCGACCTGATCGCGGACAATGGCCGGGGAGAGGAATCCGCTGTTTATCGGTTCTATACCATCCCCCATGAGATCAACAAACTGGTGCTCCGGGAGGGCCGGATGCCGGAGGCGGAAAACGAGTGCCTGGCTGATGGCTTTCGGAACAAAAAGAACGCATTGGGCACCACCATTACCATTTCCCAGGATAATGACGACGCCTCCCTGGACGAGCTGAACACCCGGGAATTTACGGTGGTGGGCCTGGTGAGCACCCCGCTGTATATGGACACCAACCGGGGCAATACCTCCGTGGGCAGCGGCAGCATCACCAATTACTATTTTGTCCCGGAGGAGGCCTTTGACGTATCCTACTACACGGAGATTCACGCCACCATCCCCGGGGACTACGCCATTTATTCAGAGGAATATAATCAGGCCCTGGAAGCGGCGGCGGAGGAACTGGAGCCCCTGCTGGAGCCCTATGCCCAGGCCCGGCTGATTTCCGCCAAGGAGCAGGCGGAGCAGGCCATTGCCGACGGCCAGGAGGAGTATGACCAGGGGGTAATCGACTACCAGCGGGAGAAGGAGGATGCCCTGCGCCAGCTGGAGGATGCCCGGCAGGAGCTGCTGGACGGGGAGCAGGAGCTGGCCGACGGCGAGGCGGAGCTGGAGGAATCCCGGCAGAAAATCGCCGACGGCTGGCAGGAGCTGAACGCCAACAAGGAAAAGCTGGAACAGTCCGAGGCGGCCCTGCCCTCGGCACGCTCCAGCGGTCAGAGCGCCCTGGCCGCCGCCAGCGCCCAGCTCACCGCCAAGCAGTCGGAGCTGAACGCCAAACAGGCGGAGCTGGAGGCGGGGCTGGTTCAGATCAACACGGGCCTTGCGGAGATTCGCTCCGGCATCACCCAGATTCGCACGGGAATCGTCCAGGTGGAGGCCACCATCAAGCCCCTGGAGGCCCTGATTAAGATTGCGGACATCAACGCCGAAACGGCTCAGCAGACCCTGGAGCGGCTGGAAGCGCTGGGAATGCCCGAATCCCATCTGGAGGAGGCCCGGCGGCTGCTGGAGCTGGCCCAGGCGGAGCGGGAGAAATACCAGGCTCAGCTGGATGAGCTGTATGTCACCCGGGATCAGCTGGAAGAGAAGCTGGCGGAGGTGACCGCCCAGCAGAGCCAGCTGGAGGAGCAGCGGCAGCAGCTGCTGGACGGCAGAGAGCAGCTTCGTGCCGGGCAGCAGCAGATTCGCGACGGGTTCCAGGAGATTGCCAACCAGCGCACCTCCATGGAGAATCAGCTCATCTCCGCCCAAAATCAGATTCTCGCGGGACAGCGGCAGATTCAGGCCTATGAGCGGGAGCTGACGCAGGGAGAAAGGGAACTGACGGCGGGGGAAAAAATCCTGGAAGAAAGCCGGGAAAAGCTGAAAACCGGCTGGGTGGACTGGGAAACGGCAAATCAGGAAGCCCAGGAGAAGTTTGCTGAGGCAGAGCAGGAGCTTGCTGATGCGGCTGTCAAGCTGGAAGACGCCCGGCAGCGCCTGGCGGATATTACCGATACCCGGGTTTATGTGCTGGATCGGAACACCAACCTGGGCTACATAGACCTGGACAGCAACTCCGACATTGTGGCAGGCGTCTCCCGGGTGTTCCCGGTGTTCTTCCTGCTGGTGGCCGCACTGGTCTGCATCACCACCATGACCAGAATGGTGGAGGAGGAGCGAACCCAGATCGGCACGCTGAAGGCCCTGGGCTACAGCAGCGGGGCCATCATCTCCAAATATCTGAAATACGCCGGAAGCAGCGCCATTTTGGGCAGCGTCCTGGGGGTGGCCCTGGGCAGTGTGCTCTTCCCCATGGTGCTGTGGCAGGCCTATAACATCATCCTGTACGTCACGCCCAATATTGAGCTGCGGTTCGACTGGCAGATGGCCCTGTCCGTCACCGCAATGTATACCCTGGCCATGCTGGCGGTGAGCTGGTACTGCTGCCACCGGGCGCTGCGGGAGGTGCCGGCGGAGCTGATCCGCCCCAAGGCGCCTGCAGCGGGGAAGGCCCTGTTGATGGAGAAGCTTCCGGTGTGGCGGCATGTGAGCTTCCTCAACAAGGTAGCCATCCGAAACATTTTCCGCTACCGTCAGCGGCTGCTGATGATGCTGCTGGGCATCGGGGGCTGCACCGCCCTGCTGATGACCGGCTTCGGCATCCGGGACTCCATTTCCAGGATTGTGGACGTCCAGTTCCGGGATGTGACGAAATATGACATTGAGGTATATTTCCAGGAAGGACAGAGTCAGGAGCAGCGGGACAGCTTCACAGAGAATATGGACAGCTTTGCCCAGAATATCCTTTTCTTCTACCAGGTCAGCGGAGAAATCCACACGGCTGATCAGACCCGGGACATCTACCTGATGGCGGCGGGGGAGAAGCTGACGGATTTCATCGACTTCCACAAGGGGGAGGAACCGGTGCCCATGCCCGGGAAGGATGAGGTGCTGCTCTCCTCCGGCATGGCGGAGATGCTGGATGTGCACCTGGGGGACCGGGTGACGCTGCGCAATCCCGATCTGGAGGAGCTGGATGTAACCGTCTCCGGCATCTATGAGAACCATGTGTACAATTACGCCATCGTCACCCCCGAGACCGTCCTGGGCCAGTGGGGCCGGGAGCCGGAGCTGCAAATGGCCTATGTGTCCGTGAAGGAGGGACGCAACCCCAGCGTGGCGGGAGCCGCCGCCAATGAGCTGGAGGGGGTAGCCAATGTGACGGTGAGCCAGCAGATGGCGAAAATGGTGGATGAGATGATGTCTGCGCTGGATTTGGTGGTTGTTGTGGTGGTGTTCTGCGCCGGGGTGCTGGCGGTGATTGTGCTGTACAACCTGACCAACATTAACATCAACGAGCGCATCCGGGAGATTGCCACCATCAAGGTTCTGGGCTTCAACGCCGGGGAGACGGCCATGTATGTATTCAAGGAGAATCTGGTGCTGACCCTGATGGGAACCATCTTTGGCATTCCTCTGGGGCGGCTGCTGCTGCGCTTCGTTATGAGTCAGATCAAGGTGGATATGATCTGGATTAAGCCCATGCTTTCCAATACGTCCCTGCTTCTGTCTCTGGGGCTGACCATTCTGTCGGCTCTGATGGTGGACTTCCTGTTCTATTTCCGCCTGGATCAGATCAATATGGCTGAGGCTCTGAAAAGCGTAGAGTAACCCGCCCGGCCCTGCCGGGCGGGCATTGCCCGCTGATAATTCGCACGGAGATGGTCGGCAATCGTTACCCCACTATCCGCCCGGTGTTGTTTTTGCACCCGTCGGGGCCGACGTAGGCCCCGGGCTTGGGGAAAATTTCTGGATTCGGGCAGGTTTTGCTTGACTTTGGCGGAGGGAAGGGCTATAATATCCCGGTAAGTGAACAAGGGCTTGTAGCGCAGCTGGGAGCGCACCACATTCGCATTGTGGGGGTCGGGAGTTCGAATCTCCTCAAGTCCACCAAGGAAAAAGCTACCCCATCGGGGTGGCTTTTTCCTTGCAGACGCAGAGGAGATTCGAACCATTCAAAGCAGCTGTCCAGTGGACAGCTGCTTGTCGGCGGCTGGACGCCGACAACTCTGTACTGTTCGCCAAAGGCGAACAGGCAACGAGCCTCCTCAAGTCCACCAAGGAAAAAGTCACCCCGCTGGGGCAATGTCAGTAAGTTAAGCTGACGAATCCTCCTACCCTCAGGAATGAGATGGTAGGAGGATTTTTTTCGTAATCATTCAAAATAGGGGTTGACAAAAGTATCATTTCGTGCGG
>JAETOP010000082.1 GCA_021771675.1 Oscillospiraceae bacterium
GAGCGGCGGTTGTGAAGGGCAAGCTGCTTTTCAAAATCCTGCAAAGAGAAGAAGGTATGGCAAGAGTAGAAGCGTTTCTGGTCTTCTCTGTGGCTGCGCTCCACCTTGCCGTTGTGCCTGGGTGTGTATGGACGGATGAGTTTATGCCGGACACCCCGCGGCACAGCGGCAAGCAATTCTATAAATCGGCAAGCCGCACAAAGCATTGGGTTTTAACTAAAACGGTCAAAATTCAGTGCTTTTTATGCGTTTATATGGTCCGAAAAAGTGCGCTGGCGAAATAAAAATGGAATCCGGATATCGCAGTTTCTATCATATCCGTCTTGAATATCTCTTCATGAGAGTCTGCTGATCCTTGCTGATCTATGCCCTTGGTATCCACCGTTTGAAACGCCGCAGGCAGCTATATTCGAATTCAGTTTTCCCAAGAAAGCAGATGTCTCTTTCGGAATATGTAATAAAGGATCCCAACCGTGTCAGCCATAGCCCAACCAATAGGCACCGACCACCAGATGCCGATCACACCGATCATCGGAACAGCCGACAGCGCATAGGCCAGGGTTACACGTATCCCCAGAGAAATGGCGGTAAGGGCCACGGACATGCCTGGCTTTCCCAGCGCCCGATACAGGCCGTACAGCAGGAAGAGGCAGCCGATCCCGCAGTAAAACATCCCTTCGATGCGCAGGTAGCGGACGCCCTCCAGGATGATCCCGGTCTCGCTTTCTCCCACAAACAGCACCATCAGCGGATGGGCAAAAAAACACACCAGCGCGGATACCACCGCACAAAACAGCATGGACGCACCCACCGCGCCCTTCAGGCCGGCACGGATGCGCGATTCCTTCTGCGCCCCGTAATTCTGCGCGATGAAGGTGGAAAAGGCATTGCCAAAATCCTGCACAGGCATATAGGCGAAGGCGTCGATCTTCACTGCCGCCGCGAAAGCCGCCATGACCGTGGAACCGAAGCTGTTGACCAGCCCCTGCACCATGAGGATGCCAAGATTCATGACAGACTGCTGAACACAGGTCAGAATGGAAAAACCGGCGATCTCCCGGACGCAGTTCCAACGGATGGAGCACCGGCCAGTCCGGAACTGTGGACAGCGGAACCAGGCATACACGGCGATCCCGATACCGGAAATATACTGGGCGATCACCGTGGCCTCCGCCGCCCCTGTCACGCCCCGCTCAAAGCCCAAAACAAACCACAGGTCCAGTGCGATATTCAGCACGGCGGAGACAGCCAGAAATACGAGCGGCACCACGGAATTGCCCAACGCGCGCAGAAGTGATGCGAAATAATTGTACAGGAAGGTGGCGATAATGCCGCAGAAGATGACGGACAGGTATTCCCGCATGAGTCCCCACACCTCTGCCGGCACCCGTAGAAAACGCCGGAGAACGTCCAGCCCGGCAAAGGCAGCACCGCTCAGCAGGAGGGCCGCAAATGCGATCAGCACGAAGGATGCGCATGCCGCTTCCCGCAGGCCGGCTTCATCCCGCTGCCCAAATCGAATGGAAAACAGCGCACCGCTGCCCATGCAAAGTCCCAGCAGAATGGAGGTCAAAAAGGTCATCAGCGTGAAGGATGAGCCAACCGCTGCCAGAGCGTTCTTTCCTAAGAACTGCCCAACGATCAATGTGTCCGCGATGTTATAGCATTGCTGCAGCAGGTTTCCCAGAATCATGGGGACCGCGAAAAGCAGCATGGAACGCATGACCGGTCCTTGAGTCAGATCTCCATTCATCCCAAGTCCTCCAAAAAGAAAGATTTATCTTACGTTTCGCAATCATTATAGTGATTCTCTTTTCTAAAGTCAATCTTTCATTTACATTTCGTGTAATAGCTGATATGATAAGGCTGAAATCATGCACGAAAGAAGGTTCCTATATGTTTTTGGAAGGCTTGGATGCGTTGGACCGGAAAATCATCCAGCTGCTGATCAAAAACGCCCGTATCTCCTATTCGGACATCGGGCAGGAGGTGGGGATCTCCCGGGTGGCGGTAAAAGCACGTATCCAAGCTTTGGAGCAGCGGGGCATTATCGAGGAATATACCACCATCATCAACCCCCAGAAGATCAGCGGTGCAGTGTCCTGCTATTTTGAGATCGAGACTCTGCCGGACACGCTGTCTGAAGTGACGGAGACATTAAAGCAGAACGAGGTCATTACGCAGGTCTACCGGGTGACAGGAAAAAACAAACTCCATGTTCACGCAGTGGCTGCCTCCAGCGAAGAAATGGAAAACCTGGTCCGAGAAGTCATCGACCCGCTGCCCGGCGTGGTCAGCTGCGGGTGCAACATTATTCTGTCCCGGATCAAAGATATCAAGGGGCTGCGCCTCTGAACAGTATGTTTTGCGCAATCTTCTGCTATAACTGCGCCTCCTTATGCGAAAGGAAGCGGGTGCCCTTCTCTGAATGTGCAAAAAAGCCAAGCCATTGCGCTTCCGATCTTCTCATAAACTTCAACTTCCGTATGGCTGAGTGTTATGTTATAATAGGTTTGATATAACATTTTGTATCGCTGATTTTCTTGACTCAGAATGGGATCCTAAAATAATCGGCGATATATCAGGTGGAAAAATCGGTTTTTGAAAGGAGTGCAAAATGGGGCAGTTATCCAATATTAAGAATCAGGCGCTTACCGAGCGGATAGAAGAACGGCTTTTCCAGTATATTCTTGATGAAAAGCTGCCGGTTGGAACCAAACTGCCAAATGAATACCAACTGGCAAATCAGTTTGATGTCAGCCGGGGAACGATCCGCGAAGCAGTAAAACTCTTGGTTTCCCGTGGGATCTTGAATGTTAAGCACGGTTCCGGCACTTATATTGCCTCGACAACACCTCTTCGTGAAGACCTTCTGGGACTGAAGGCAATTGAGGATAAGTTTCAACTGGCGCTGGATCTGACGGACGTGCGGCTGATGCTGGAGCCGACCATTGCTGAAATGGCCGCCCTCAATCGTACCGACGAGGAGATCGAACTCTTAGTAAAATATTGTGATGCTGTTCGTAAAAAAATCGAAGCCGGAGCGGATTATTTGAATGAGGATGTCATATTCCATTCATATATCGCCAAGTGTTCCCACAATATGGTGGTCGAGCCCCTGATCCCTATTATCGACGCGGCAGTCATCCTGATCGCCAACATAACCCGTAAAGAGCTTCTGGAGGCAACCATCGAGACTCACGACCAGGTGGTGCACTGCATTATCGATCAGGATTCCATGGGCGCGCGGGCCGCTATGTCCATGCATCTGGCCCTGAACCGAAATGTCATCAAGCAGGAATACAAAAAAAACCGAAAACAGCGATCGAGCTAAAACGCTTAGACCGGTCAGCCCCGTCAGGAGCCATTTCAAAACCATTGCCGTTTTGGAATGGCTCCTTTTCTATTTTGCCTGAGCGGTGCCCTTGTCCGTTCCGGACACCAACACCCTTCAGACGATCCCGGCACTTTCAAATGCTAAAGTCATCCAACAACTTTTATATTCGAAATCCGAGAAAAGCTTGATTTTAGGTGGTAAACGGCGAAATATCAGCGTATTTTTATGCAAAATAACCAGCAGAAACTGGTTTTTCTATTAAAAAGTAGAAATGATTTCGGACAACTTGTAACGCCATTTTTCAAAATTTATAATCAAGCTGTAAACAGGACATGAAGAAAATGTTTCGTATAAATTCATTCTGCCGAAAAAACAAAGCACCTTTCAATGATGTATACCGGCCGGATCACTTTTGAGAGATCCAGTACGGAAAGGTGCGTCTCAGCAACACAGCGATGTCCGCGGTGCGGAAAAAATAAATCAGGAAAGTGTGGTCATCATGAAAATTACTGCTGTTAACACTTACTATGTCCGGCCCAGATGGGGGTTTGTAGAGATTGAAACCGATGAGGGTTACACCGGTTGGGGAGAAGCTGTACTGGAAGGACATGCTGACGCTGTACTGGCCTGCGTGAACGAGTATAAGCCCTACCTGATCGGCCATGATCCCTCCCGCATTGAGGATCTGAACGCAACGATCGTCCGTGCCGGCTTCTATCGCGGCGGCGGCGTTCTGATGAGCGCGCTGTCCGGCATCGATCAGGCGCTGTGGGATATCAAGGGCAAGGTCTTCAACGCCCCCGTTTACGAACTGATGGGCGGCAAGTGCCGTGATCGGATCCGTGTTTACTCCTGGATCGGCGGTGACCGTCCCGCTGATACCGGCGCAATGGCCAAGGAGCGCATGGACGCCGGCTTCAGCGCCATTAAAATGAATGCGACTGAAGAGCTGCAGATGATCGACACCTATGAAAAGGTTGATGCCGTTTTGGAGCGTGTGGCCGCCATCCGTGAGGCCTGCGGCAAATACTTCGGCATCGCCATTGACTTCCATGGCCGTGTACATAAGCCCATGGCAAAGATCCTTGCCAAGAAGCTGGAAGAGTTCGATCCCATGTTCATCGAAGAGCCTGTTCTGTGCGAGAACATGGAGTGCTTCAAGGAGATTGCCGCCTGCTGCAACATTCCCATCGCCACAGGTGAACGTCTTTTCAGCAAGTATGACTTCAAGCGCCTGCTGCAGGCCGGCGGTGTGGACATTATCCAGCCGGATCTGAGCCATGCGGGCGGCATTACAGAGGTCAAGAAGATCGCCTCCATGGCTGAGGCCTATGACGTTGCGCTGGCTCCGCACTGCCCCCTCGGTCCCATTGCGCTGAGCGCCTGCCTGCAGGTGGACGCCACCAGCTACAATGCGGTCATTCAGGAGCAGTCCATCGGCATTCACTACAATGTCGGCAAAGAGGTTCTGGATTACGCTCTCAATCGTGAGGATTTCCGTTTCGAGAACGGCTTTGTGAAGATGCCCGCCAAGCCCGGTCTGGGTGTCGAGGTCAACAAGGCGCTGGTGCTGGAGGAAAACGAGCATCCTCACCAGTGGAAGAACCCTGTCTGGCGTCACCCTGACGGTTCTGTGGCTGAGTGGTAATTCCCCTTTTTGATATTTTATTGAGTGCGCTTTGCGCAGAGGCGGATACAAATGATGATTGAAGCGGTCCATCTGACAAAACAATATGGTGCTGCCAAAGCGCTATTCGATGCGAATTTTACGATTGAAAAAGGTGAGATCGTGGGATTTCTCGGCCCCAATGGAGCCGGGAAATCCACCACGATGAATCTGCTGTGCGGTTATCTGACGCCCTCCTGGGGCCAGGTCCGGATCGCCGGTGTCGATATGGCGGAGAGCCCTTTGGAAGCCAAGCGGCATATCGGTTATCTGCCGGAGGTCCCTCCTCTGTATATGGACATGACGGTGGCGGAGCAGCTGGAATTCGCCTGCGAGCTGCGGGGGCTCCGGATGAAAAAGCCCCAGCTGCGGGCTTACATTGATGATCTCTGCACACGTACCCAGATCCTGGACACCCGGGACCGCCTGATCCGAAACCTGTCCAAGGGCTACCGCCAGCGTGTGGCTGTGACACAGCTGCTGGTCGGTGAGCCGGAGATCCTGATCCTGGACGAGCCGACTGTGGGCCTGGACCCCCGGCAGATCCGGGAATTCCGGGAGCTGCTGAGCGATTTGAGCAAGGAACACACGATCATCCTCTCCTCCCACATTCTCTCGGAGATCAGTTCCGTATGCAGCCGCATCCTTGTGTTCTGTGAGGGAATGCTCATCGCGGACGGTCAGCCTCAGCAGCTGCAGGAGCAGCTGTCCGGGTGCCGTATGCTGGAAGCAGAGATCAGCGGCGATGCCGAAGGGATAGGCGCACTGCTCCGCAGCATTCCCGAGGTGCTGGCGGTGGAGGAACTGGAGAACGGGGCTTACCGGGTATCGCACCGGGCAGGCACGGATATCCGCGGCGCCCTATACCGGGCGCTGCGTGCCACCGACTATGAACTGCTGATGATGAAGCCGGAGGAGGTCTCGCTGGAGAGCCTGTACCTCCGCATTACCGAAAACGAACAGGAGACAACGGGATCATGAGGGCTGTGTATCGCAAAGAGATGCGTCAGTACTTCCATTCCGTCATCGGATATGTGTTTCTGGCCATCTTTCTCTTTATCAACGCGTTTTACTTCCTGCTTCAGAATCTGTTGACCCGCAGCGGCGACATCACGGACTATTTTCAGGCGACCATCACGCTGGAGATGTTCTTGATGCCCATGCTGACCATGCGGAGCTTTTCAGAGGAGAAAAAGCAGAAAACGGATCTGCTTCTGTATACCATGCCGGTGGACTGCACGCATGTGGTGCTGGCAAAATTTCTGGCAGCAGAGAGCATGTTCCTGTTGGGACTTGCGGTAACGCTGGCATTTCCGGTGATCCTGGCGCTGTGCGGCAGCGTGCAGATCTGGATCACGCTGGGCAATTACATTGGCATCATCCTGTTGATGAGCGCCTTCATTGCCATTGGGATCTTCGTTTCCGCTCTGACGGAAAACCAGATCGTCTCAGCGATCATCTCCTATGTTCTGATTTTCGCGCTCTGGTATTCCTACGGCCTTGGCTCGGCGATCCAAGATCCGCTGCTGCTGGCACTTTTTAACAAGCTGTCCCTCATGCAGATGTACTATGAACTGGCCTTGGGCATTCTGAATCCCGCCGGCATTGCTCTGAATCTGGCGATCACCGCCGTTTTCCTGCTTTTGACCACCGCGGCCGTGCGGGGAAAGAGAGGGTGAGCGCCATGGAACATCAGAGAAAAGCCAACCGCGGCGTCGTCCCTTTGCAGGTGCAGCGCCAGCGCAGGCGGGAAAGCCGCCTGCGGATCGCATGTCTGCTTCTAACGGTCGCCGTGATCTTCGGCATGTTCAGCGTTGTCAGCGCGGCGACAGATCGCTTTTCCTGGAAGCTGGACCTGACGGAAGACCAGGTGTTCCGTCTGACAGACACAACGAAAAATATCCTCGCGGAGCTGGAGGACACGGTAACCTTTACATACTGCAATAACCGCTCCGACGCAGACACCAACCTGAAAGAAGTCCTCAGCCGCTACGCTTCCGCATCTCCCCGGATCGATGTGGCGTATGTGGATCTGGACGCCAACCCCGCTCTGGTGGAGACATACAGCCAAAAGGGCATTGAGCTCAGTCCTGACGGGATCTTGGTGACCTGCGGCATTCAGTCCCGCTTTATGCAGTGGAGCGATCTTTACGAGATCCGCACCACCTCCGGCGGAGATGGCAGTCAAAGCTATTCCATCACCGGTCTGAAAGCGGAGACCATGCTGACCTCCGCCATCGTGGCGGTCAGCGGGCAGGACTGCCCGGGAGTTGCCTTTACCGCCGGCCACTCCGAGGACGACACCGATACCCTGCGGAATCTGGCGGCAAACAGCAATTACGAAGTATCCCAGGTGGTGCTGGGCGTGGACACCATGGATGAAAATGTGGAAGTAGTCGTCATCGCCGGTGCCAAGCGGGATTTCTCCGAAGCGGAGCTGGCAGTTCTGGAAGCATTTATGGACCGGGGCGGCAGCTTGTGCGTATTCCGGGATCCGGAAGTCAACAGTCTGCCGAATCTGGACGGCTATTTGGCTGAATGGGGCATCACGGTCACAGACCAGATCGTTCTGGAACCCCGTCAGCAAATGGGCAGTCCGCTGAATATCATCCCCAATTTCGGTGTCAGCATGATCAACGTCTATTTCTCCGAGCATTCCACCTATCTGGTGCTGCCGGAGTGCAGGGCGCTGGAGCTGACCAACGCGAACGCCAGCATTACCAACGCGGTCCTGCGTTCCACTTCGTCTTCCTATGCGAAGGATTTTTCGTCCATGAGCACACTCGCTCAAAGCGCGGAGGATGCCACCGGCCCCTTTACTGTGGCCGCCACCAGTGAGCGCAGCTTTACCAACAGCGCCGGTGAAAATGATACCCAGTACGTCTTTGCCGTTGCTTGTTCCGGCTTTTATCAGGACAGTTATCTGAAAACCGGGAGCCTCGGCAACTCCGATCTGATCCTGCAAGTGCTCTCTTATATGACGGGCAACGACGTGACACTGAATATCCCAACAAAAAACCTGGCGGCTGACAGCCTGTCTGTTTCCCGGGCTGTGATCATGCTGTTCGCGGCGGTCTTTGTGGTGATCCTGCCGCTGGGCCTGCTGCTGACAGGCGTCTGGGTATTCCTGAAGCGGAGGCACTCATGATGAAGGCTACGAAGAGAACGCTGCTCTGCCTGAGCGGAGCTTTGGCGGCCTGTATTGCGGCCACGCTGCTGCTGACCTTTTCAGGGCGCGGCGAAACGGCGGCAGATCAGGCCCCCACGTATTACTTCACCAACTACTCCGCGCCGGAGGAGCTGCTGCTGGCCAGTCTGGAAAATGACACCGGCAGCGTGGTGCTCGCGGCGGCCAACGGTGTCTACCGCGCCGCAGGCGATCTCCAGCTGGAAGCCGACAGCGAACAAGTGGAGGCCTTCTTTAACACCGTATACCGTCTGCCCCTGAAGCGCCTGTTGGAGGAAGCGGACGCATCGGATCCGCAGTACGGGCTGACGGAACCCCGGGCGGAGATCCTGCTGCAGGATGTGAGCCAGGGCGGTGTCCTCTTCCGCGTTGGCAGCGCCACCCCGGATGGTGAGGGGTATTACGCCTGCCTCAGCGGAGATGCACGGGTATTCGTCATGGACCGCATCTACGCTCAGCAGCTTTTGCGCAATGTGGATCGCTTTTTTGACCTGAGTCTGTATCCCTCTCTGGCTGGGGAAGGCGTGTGCGGTCTGCGCAGCATTGAGGTCCAGAGGAACGGAGTCCCAGTTTACACACTGCGTCTATCCTTCGCCTCACAAGATGGCAGTACAGCCGTATTTTCCATGACGGCGCCCTATTCCCTGACCTTAGGCATCCATCAGGCGAAAAATGAGATCCTGACGCCGCTGCGCGAGCTGAAGGGGACACAGGTCATCGGCCAGCCCGGGGACCTGGAAGCCTACGGCCTGTCAGACCGCGGCAGCTGCTTCATTTTGACCTTTGAGGACGGAAGCACCGCTGCCATTCGCGTGGGAGCGCAGGCGGGGACTGAAACGTATGTCCTGCGTGAAGACACCGGCATGGTGATGCTGGTGCCCACGGCCAATCTCTCCTTCTTCTACGATACCGCATTGCAGGTCGTGGGGCAGAACCTGGTGGATGTGTCCATGGGGAACCTGACGGCCCTGCAGATCGGAGATCATGTGTATCAGATCTCCGGTACGCCTCCCACCCTGAACGTGACGCGGGATGGGACGGAGCAGTCTCTTGAGGAATTCCAGAACGGTGTATACACCGCGCTGAACCGCATTTCCCTTCAGGGTGAATGGGATGGCGCGGAGGCCCATGGGGCGCCTCTGGCGGAGATGGTCATACAGACCAAATACGCCGATGAGACCACACAGACAGCATCCTATGCCTTCTTTGCTCTGGAAAACCGCCTCTGCGGCGTGGCGGTCAACGGAGAACCCGCGTTTCTATGCAGCCAGTCAGCTGTACAGCAGCTGATCGGCGCTGCCGGCTGAGAACAGCCGCTCTTTTGGGGTGATACGCCGCGTCTGCGGCTGTCATAAAAAATATAAAGAAAGGACTGCAAGCAAATCATGAGTGTTCTCAAAAAAATCAACGATGGATTGATGGCATTTATCAAGATCGTTCTGATTGGCGCCGGTACGTTGATGACCGGTCTGGTGATCATGAACGTCATTCTGCGCTATGTCTTCAATTCCGGCCTTTCCTGGTCCGAAGAGGCCTGCCGCTTCCTGTTCATCTGGGTCACATTCCTGGGTGCGATGCTGGCAAACGACACTGCTCTCCACGGTGAGCATATGCGAATGGACTTTGTAGTGGAAATGTTCCGCGGGATCCCCCGCAAGATTGTGGAGGTCGTGGCTCTGCTCCTGGTACTGGTGATGCTCGGCACCCTGTTTTTTGGCGGCATTGAACTGGTGCAGGGCACCTGGCCCATGCTGACTTCCGCGCTCCGCATTCCCAAGGGCGCTGTTTATCTCTGTGCCCCCATCGGCTTTGGTTATATGTTTATCCAGACGCTGGTAAAGCTGGTAAGGATCATTACCATGAGCGGCGATGAACTGGAAAACGCAGGTAAGGAGGCTGAATAAAAATGTTAGCTGTATTTCTGATCGCCTTGTTCGGCCTGGTTATCATCGGCGTTCCCATCGCGTTCTCTCTGGTCGGCACCGGCTTCTTCATGATGCTCACGCAGTCTCTGAGCCGTCCCACCGCATGGTCTGTGTTTACTCTGGCTCAAAAGTTTGTCAACGGAACGGACAGCGTGCCTCTGCTGGCGATCCCCTTCTTCATGATCGCAGGCGAGATCATGACCCGCGGCGGCATTTCCCGCCGGATCGTTGATTTTGCCTACTCGGTGCTGGGCCGTTTTAAGGGCGGCCTGGGCTATGTTGGCATCCTGGCATCCATGATCTTCGCAGGCGTGTCCGGTTCCGCGGTGGCGGACACCACCGCGGTCGGCTCCATGATGCTGCCGATCATGGAGGGCGCCGGCTATGATAAGGGCAAGGCCACCGGCATCATCTGCTCCGCCGGCTGCATCGGCCCCATCATTCCCCCTTCCACCCAAATGATCTTCTACGGCGTCTGCGCCGAGGTCTCTGTTTCCGCTCTGTTCCTGGGCGGCATCGTGCCCGGCATTCTGATCGGCATCGGTCTGATGATCGCATGGTTCTTCCATGTCCGCAAGCGCAACTATCCTGTGGGCCCCAAGACCAGCCTGTCCGGCATTTTCGACGCCACCAAGAAAGCTTTCCTGGCGATCTGCCTGCCGGTGTTCATCATCCTCTGCATCACCACTGGTGTTGCCACCGCCACGGAAACTGCCGCTCTGGCCGTGCTGTATGCACTGATCGTCTCCGGCTTTGTGTATCGCGAATTCAAGTTCAAGGAATGGCCGCACCTGATGATCAACGCCATGAAGTCCACCGCTGTCATGATGTTCGTCGTCGGCTCCGCCCAGGTGGCCGCCTACATGGTCACGACCTGCGCCATTCCCCAGCTGCTGGCAAAGGTCATCCTCTCCATGACCAGCAGCCCCGTGACCTTTATGATCCTGGTGAATCTGCTGCTGATCCTGGTCGGCTGTGTGATGGACTCCGGTCCCGCCATTATGATCCTGACTCCGATCCTGCTGCCGATCGCCAAGAACTTTGGCCTGGACCCCGTGTACTTCGGTGTCGTCATGGTCGCCAACCTGTGCATCGGCCTGGCAACGCCCCCTGTCGGCAATGTGCTGTACTGCGGTGTGTCTCTGTCCAAAATCAAGCTGGCCGACCTCATCAAAGCCAGCCTGCCCTTCATCGGCGTTATGTATCTGGTGCTGCTCATCATCACCATGTTCCCCGAGCTGATCCTGTTCGTACCCAATCATCTGGGCTGATTTTTCAGAAATGCGCGGGTTTTCGCTCACCCGTTCATTAATATTTTTACCTAGGAGGAAACACCATGAAAAAGAAGATCCTTGCGCTGCTGCTGGCTTTGGCCATGACAGCATCTCTGGCCGGCTGCGGTCTGGCCGCGACCAAGACACCCGAAAACTCCGACAGCCCCGCCCCCAGCACCACCCCTGCTGACGCCACCGAGGTCGGCCCCTACGGCTCCTCTGCCGAGACGCAGGGCAAGACCAATCCCATCGTTGTGAAGGTCTCCAACGGTGCCGGCGAGACCTCCCCCGGCGTCAAGGCCCAGCTGTCCGTGTTCGCCCCCATGGTCGAGAACAACTCCAATGGCAACATCGGCGTTGAGGTCTACTCCGGTGCCCAGCTGGGTGACGACACCACCGCTACCGAGATGGTCGTCGCCGGTCAGCTCGAGATCAACAACACCTCCACCGCTCCCCTGGTGGGTTATGTGCCTGAGCTGGGCATCTTCGACATCCCCTTCCTGTTCGAGGATGAAGCCGAGGCTGACAAGGTCCTGGCCTCCGAGGTCGGTGACTATCTGAATGCCAAGCTGGCCGACAAGGGCATCATCAACCTGGCCTGGAACGAGAACGGCTTCCGCGAGCTGACCAACAGCAAGCGCGCTGTTGCATCCGTTTCCGACGTTGCCGGCCTGAAGATCCGCACCATGGAAAACAAGTTCCATCAGGAGCTGTGGAACAGCCTGGGCGCTGCTGCCACTCCCATGTCCTCTTCTGAGCTGTACACCGCTCTGGAGCAGGGCACTGTTGACGGCGAGGAGAACCCCATCGCCAACTTTTACAGCTATCAGTTCCAGGAAGTCCAGAAGTACATCACCATTTCCAACCACATTTACAGCCCCTTCCTGTTCGACATGTCCAAGAAGATCTGGGACACCTATGACGCTGACACCCAGGCCATCCTGAGCGAGGCCGCAGCGGCTTTCGGTGAAGAGGAAAAGGCCATCAACCGTCAGGCGGCTGCCGACAACCTGCAGTCCTGCATCGATGATTACGGCATTGAAGTCACCTACCTGACCGACGAGGCCAAGGCTGAGTTCCTGGCCAAGACCGCTCACATTCAGGACATGATCGCAAAGGAGACCGGCTCTGAGATCATGGACCTTCTGAACTCTGTGAAGGGCTGATCCCCGGCGCGGAAGCATCAGCAGTCCGTTACGATTACGCTTGCCCGGCAAAAGCCGGGCAAGCCTTAAAAAGAGTGATTGGATAAGGAGGCATTTCATATGGAGCAGGAAGTCCGTCTGCAAAAAGCAGAGCATCTGTATATGTACAGCTGTTCTCACAATTTCGGCAAGGGCATGAGCCGCGCCTGGGGGATCAACAGCTTTCGTTTGATCGAGAAGGCTATGGACCCGGACGAATCCGCCTACCTGACCTTTATCGGGCTGCATCGGTTTCACAGTATGTCCGCCCACCAGCGGAATTTTGCGTACGCTTTTACCAACAAGCGCATCCTGATGGCCCAGACGCGGTCCTTCTGGCGCACCCGCATGGAAAGCGTACCTCTCAACGCCATTTTAAATCTGTCTTTTGACAATGACGCCTCGATCGGCGTGGTTAAAATTATGCTGGCCAACGACACGATCTGTGTGGGTATGGCCCAGGACAGCGTCGATGCCCTGAGCAAAAAGCTCGCCGAGCTGCTGCCCTTGATCCAGGAGTATGCACATCAACTGTCTGCTGAAGAAAATTGACGCTTTTACCCCCAGCTTCTTTAAATTTAAGAAAACTTCGGCATGGTCGGATTGAATTTGGAAAAATCCCGGGGATCACCCCGGTTATGAAATTGGCATAAGGAGAATGCTTATGGAACGAAGCAAAAAGTTTTTGACTGGTCTCGGTAATCAGTATTATCGCGCCACCTACAAATCAATGGGCTTTACCTCTGACGATCTAACTCGCCCCATCATCGGCATTGCGAACTCCTGGAGTGAGTCTGACCCCGGCCACTTCAACCTGCGTCAGGTCGCGCAGCGTGTCCGTGACGGTATTTACCGTGCTGGCGGCACCCCCGTGGAATTCGGCGTGATCGGCGGCTGCGACGGTATGGCAAACGGCCATGTCGGCATGCACTACATCCTTCCCCACCGGGAGATCATCGCCAACTCCGTGGAAACCATGGCGCAGATCAACCAGTTTGATGGACTGGTCCTGTTAGGCTCCTGCGATAAGATCGTTCCCGGCATGCTGATGGCGGCTGCCCGCCTGGATATCCCCTGCATCCTGCTGCCCGGCGGCCCCATGGAGGGCGGCAAGGTGTTTGACGGCCGCGAGTCCGACCAGACCTCCAGCACCGAAGCCTACGGTATGCTCTCTGCCGGTAAGATCACCGAGGAAGAGTATGTCTCCCTGGAAGATACCGCCTGCCCCGGCTGCGGCTCCTGCTCCTACCTGGGCACCGCCAATACCATGTGCGCTCTGGCCGAGGCTATGGGTATGACGCTCCCCGACGCCAGTCTGGCCCCGGCCACCTCCGCCCGCCGGCTGGCTCTGGCTGAGGAGACCGGCATCAAGATCATGGAGCTGGTGGAGAAGGAGATCACCGCCCACAAGATCATCACCACCGGCAGTATCCGCAACGCCATTAAGGCCTGCATGGCCATGAGCGGCTCCACCAATGCGGTCATGCACCTGACCGCGATCGCCCATGAAGCTGAGCTGGATATCGACGTTCTGTCTGAGTTTGACAAGCTCTCCCGCACAACGCCTCAGATCGCCAAAATGAATCCCGCCTGCAGCTTCAACGTCATCGACTTCTTTAAGGATGGCGGCGTGATGCGCATGATGCAGAACATGACCGGCAAGCTTCTCGATTACGATCAGATGACTGTCACCACACGCACCATTGGGGAGAACATTGCGGCCCACAAGTATCTCTATCCCGATACCGGGCGCACCATCCGTACCCTTGACGATCCCTTCGGCTTCACTGGCGGCGTGGCCGTCCTGCGCGGCAACCTGGCTCCCAACACCGGCATCACCAAGCCCGGTGCCTTTGACAAGAACCTGCACCACTTTGAGGGTGAGGCCATCTGCTTCGATTCTGAGGAAGAAGCCGAGGAGGCCATTCTGGCAGGCAAGGTCCATGAGGGCCACGTGGTGGTCATTCGCTACGAAGGCCCCAAGGGCGGTCCCGGCATGCGCGAGATGTACAAGGCTATGAAGTACCTGTATGGCCGCGGGCTGTCAAAGTCCACCGCGCTGATCACCGACGGCCGCTTCTCCGGCACCAATAACGGCTGCTTTGTCGGCCATATCTCTCCCGAGGCTTCCGAGGGCGGCACCATTGCCCTGGTACACGATGGCGACCGGATCGTCATTGATATTGAGGAGCGCTCTTTGAACGTTCTGGTCAGCGACGAGGAACTGGCTGCCCGCAGAGCCGCATGGAAGGCTCCCGCTCCCAAGTTTACCCGCGGCTGGCTGAGCCTGTACTGCAAGCTGGCAGGCTCCGGCGCCGAGGGTGCTGTCATGGACATGAAAAAGCTGGAGAGCCTTTGATCTCTTTCCCGAAGCGCGCTCCGCATCCGTGCCGCAGGGGAAAAGAACGCTCTCAGTCCATCCTAAACGCATGTCGCAAGCGTGCGCAGCACACGGGATTTCAAATAAAGCATTTTATTTGAAATCCGTATCAGTTAAAGTCGAGATCAATATTCCCGAAACGGGAAAATACAGGAGGTTATTATGACGATTGCAGAAATCAAGGAACAGGTCGATCAAGAAAAAGTCATTGCCATTGTCCGCGGTGTCAGCACGGAAAAGTGCATGAAGGTCGCAGACGCTCTCTATGAGGGCGGCATCCGCCTGATGGAAGTGCCCTTCAATCCCAAAGATCCCTCTTCCGATGAGGAGACTGCCGATTGCATCGCCGCCATTGCCAAGAAATATGCGGGCAAAATGCTGGTTGGCTCCGGTACGGTCCTGACCGTGAAGCAGGTGGAGCTGACCGCCCAGGCCGGCGGCAGCTATACCATCGCCCCCAACACCAATGCCGATGTGATCCGCCGCACCGTGGAGCTGGGCATGGTCGCCATGCCCGGCGCCATGACGCCCACGGAGATCGAATACGCACATGAGTGCGGTGCGGAGTACGTAAAGCTGTTCCCCGCCGCAAATCTGGGCGTGGACTACATCAAGGCCATCCGTGCTCCTTTGAGCCACATCAAGCTGCTGGCCGTTGGCGGCGTCAGCGAGAAGAACTTTGCCGATTTCCTGAAGGTCGGCATGTCCGGCGCGGGTGTCGGCGGGAATCTTGCCAACAAGGCATGGATCGAGGCCGGTGAATATGAGAAGATCACGGACGTGGCACGGCAGCTGGTGGAGATCGCGCACAACGCGTAAGGTAAGGCAATTTATAGTTGACGCAGTTGAAAAGAAGTAAAAACTTCTTTTCAACTTGTGGGTGGAAACATCTCACCCCACAAGGCCGCAAAGCGGCCTTGCGTCAGACTTCATAGTCCGCACACGGGCGGCGCCCGACAGCGGCTCTGCCGCTGTCAGAAAATCGGTATTTACCGATTTTCAAGTGTGCCGACTAGGCCTTGTTTGATAAATGACGGAATGCCCAACGGTACGAGATTTTTTCGCTGGGTAAGGCAAAAATACGCAGGAATACTTTGTGTATTTCAAGAATTTTTAACGCTACACAGCGAAAAAAGATCCATTGCCTGGGCGTTTTGACATTTTTCAAACAAGGCCTATACCACACTAAAAATTTAAAAGGGGAGAATTCCTATGAAAATCGTTACTTTTGGTGAGATCATGATGCGTTTGAATCCCGAAGGGTATCTGCGCTTCGTCCAGTCTGAAAAATTTGAGACGACCTATGCCGGCGGTGAGGCCAATGTGGCGGTGTCTCTTGCCAACTACGGTATTGACGCCGCATTCGTCTCCAAGGTCCCCGCCCATGAGATCGGCCAGTGCGCGGTCAATGCGCTGCGCCGCTATGGTGTTGATACCAGCATGATGGTCCGCGGCGGCGACCGCCTGGGCATTTACTTCGTGGAAAAGGGCGCCTCTCAGCGGCCCTCCAAGGTCATCTATGACCGTGCCCACTCCGCCATCGCTATGGCTCAGCCCTCGGATTTCGATTGGAAGAGCATTTTCCAGGGCGTTGATTGGTTCCACTTCACCGGCATCACTCCCGCACTGGGCGGCCGTCTGCCTGAGATCTGCCTGGAGGCCTGCAAGACCGCCAAGGAGATGGGCGTCACCGTCAGCTGCGACCTGAACTTCCGCAAAAAGCTGTGGAGCCAGGAGCAGGCCGGCGAGACCATGAGCAAGCTGATGCCCTATGTGGATGTCTGCATTGCCAACGAAGAGGATGCCAAGGATGTGTTCGGCATCGCGGCCGCTGACACGGATCTGAACACCGGCAAGATCAGCCACGAGGGCTATATCAGCGTGGCCAAGCAGCTGTGCGACCGCTTCCATTTCAAGAAGGTCGCCATCACTCTGCGCGGCAGCCTCTCCGCATCCGTGAATGACTGGGCCGGTATGCTGTACAGCGATGGCAAGGCAGTATTTTCTCCCACCTACCGCATCGACATCGTGGATCGCGTGGGCGGCGGTGACAGCTTCGGCGGCGGTCTGATCTATGCGCTGATGAGCGGCTACGAGGACCAGAAGGCCATTAACTTTGCCATCGCGGCCTCCTGCCTGAAGCATACCATTGAGCATGACTTCAATCTGGTTTCCATTTCTGAGGTGGAAAACCTGGCCGGCGGCAACGCTTCCGGCCGCGTCCAGAGATGATGCGTCCTCTTACGCAGAGGTGTTCTAAATCATTCTGCTGACGCCGATATAGAAGAAAGGAAGAATCAAACAATGGGTAAGAAATACGTTGTCATGGACGGCAATACCGCAGCCGCCCATGTGGCCTACGCCTTCACCGAGGTGGCGGCCATCTATCCCATCACTCCCTCCTCTCCCATGGCGGAGAAGGTGGACGAGTGGTCCGCCAAGGGCCGGAAAAACCTGTTCGGCTCCACCGTGGACGTCATCCAGATGCAGTCCGAGGCCGGCGCCGCCGGCACCTGCCACGGCTCTTTGCAG
>JAETOP010000205.1 GCA_021771675.1 Oscillospiraceae bacterium
ACTTTCCCGTCAGGCAGTTTTGAGGAGAGAAATTTTATCTAATTGTATTGAAAATTCATTCTTTCTCTGGTAAGCTATGGTCAGCCTCAAAAAAGGGCGTACTTACAGGAAAGTACACATTCCTGTAAAATACACGCTCTTACAACAACTTGGCCTTTTCGTAAATTTCTGCCCGGTAACGGAAGGTTGACAGTGGCATATCACACTCCTTTGCGGCCGCTGTGCAGGTGATGGCCCCGGATTTCCACCGCTGATAGGCGCTATGGTAGTTCTCCGGGAGCGGCCTGGGTGGTCTGCCAAAGCGGACACCCCTGGCCTTTGCCGCCGCTATGCCCTCCGCCTGCCGCTGGCGGATGTTGGTGCGCTCGTTCTCCGCCACGAAAGACAGCACTTGCAGGACAATATCGCTGAGAAACGTTCCCATCAGGTCTTTGCCCCGGCGGGTGTCCAGTAGGGGCATATCCAGCACCACAATGTCAACGCCCTTTTCCTTGGTCAAAACCCGCCACTGGTTTTGGATTTCTTCATAGTTGCGCCCCAGGCGGTCAATGCTCTTGATGTAGAGTAAATCATCTTTTTTCAGCTTCCGTACCAGCTTCTTGTACTGTGGCCGCTGAAAATCCTTGCCGGATTGCTTATCCATAAAAAGGTTTGCTTCCGGCACTGCTATCTCCCGGAGGGCGATAAGCTGCCGATCCTCGTTCTGCTCCCTGGTGCTTACCCTGATATAGCCGTAAATCATATTCGTACCTCCCTAAAGTAAAAAGGGGCCAGTCTGTACGATAAACACAGACCAGCCCCTATGTAAAGAGGTCGCATACTTGAAAATCCAGGCTCGACGACACAAAATAACTTATTACATCCTTGTCTGATATGTACTGGCAGAGCCTATTTGTCCCCGACATCCCGGCCCGCAAGGGAAGTCGTCAAGCGGCGGTGTGCCGCACCACCTCACGGGAGTTTCACCCCAACTGCCATTCTGACAGAGCCGCCCCCATTGTTTGAGACTGTGGCTGGGCGGGAGTACCATTGTCATTCCGACTGTCATCGCCATGCCGGGGGCAAACCGGCACTTGCAGGGGGTATTCTCGCTCGGCCCGGTGGGGTGGGTGTCGTGGCGTACCCTGCTGCTGTGGCTCATGCTTTCGCACATCGGAATTGATGTACTTGACGAATGCGTGTCCAGTTGTCAAGGAGCGGCGAGGGAATACCCTCAACTCCCTACCACAACTTTTAAGGCCCAAAACCGAACTTTTATTTTCTGAAAAATTGCACAAAGTTTTAAGATAGCATTTTTGCAGACGATAACAGGCCCCGCAACAGGTATCGAATCAAGATGCCCCAACGACACAAAGTAACTTCTTACATCCTTCCTTGAAAAAGCGGAGACACCCTGACAGGTGGCTCCGCTTTGATATGTGTCCGCAAAGTCCGTCCATCATCGGAGGGTCGCCACGGGCAATCCAAATGGTGAAGCGCGATCAATTTGTGTTGTACGTTAGTGCCCGCCCCCATCTTCTGAGTGGAGCCGAGCAGCACCCGTATCTGCCCGGAGCGCACCTTGCCGAACAGCTCTTTTTTCTGTACCTCCGTGTTGGCAGTGTGGATATAGGCTATTTCTTCGGCTGGTATGCCCCTGGCAATCAGTTTGTCCCGCAGGTCGTCATAGATGTTAAACTCGCCGTTTCCTTTCGGCGTAGACAGGTCGCAAAACACCATTTGCGTAGACCGCTGATCCGCCGTGCGCTGCCATATCTCAAAGACATTTTCAGCGCAGGCGCTCACCTTGCCGGTGTCGCTGTCCGGGAGCATGGG
>JAETOP010000083.1 GCA_021771675.1 Oscillospiraceae bacterium
GGGAGGCAGGTTGCCTCCCCTACGGGATAGCCGAAAGTGCCCACCATTCAACCCACTACCGTAAAAGCGTTACCGGGCTTATATTGGGGTAACGACCACAGACCATCTCCGTGCGAATTGGGGTGAAGCGCCCTGCGCTTCAACTTACAATTTACCGGTCATCTGAGGAGAGCCGATATGCACAATTCCTCATTCCTAACTCCTAATTTCTAATTGCCCTGTATCTTTCCTGCCCTCTGTTACATAGAATGTTCCGGGAGGTTTTGTCGTATGAATGCTGTTTTTGTTTACTTGATTACCTTCCGCTCCGTGACCTATGCCCAGCGGGGGGAGCGGGTGCTGAGCCGGGCGGGGGAGCGGTGCGCCTTGCAGCGGACGCCCCGGTGGATGGAGGAGCAGGGCTGCGGCTACAGCCTGCGTGTACAGACCGGGAACATCGGCCGGGCAGTATCATTGCTTCGGGGGGAGCAGCTGCCCCTGGGGCGGGTCTACCTCCGGAAAGAGAATGGAGATTTGGAGGAAGTGACCATATGATCTATCTGGATTACGGCGCAACCTCCTTTCACAAGCCCCCCGGGGTGTACCGGGCGGTGCAGCAGGCAATGCTCCGGTGCGCCAGCCCCGGCCGGGGCGGCTACCGTGCGGCGGAGGAGGCGGCCCGGACGGTGTTTGCGTGCCGGGAGACAGCGGCGGAGCTTTTCGACTGCAAGCCGGAGCAGGTGGTGCTCACCTCCAACTGCACCCACGGATTGAACATTGCCATCCGAAGCCTGGTCAGGCCGGAGGCCAAAGTGGTGGTATCCGGATTTGAGCACAATGCGGTGATGCGGCCCCTGTATGCCCTGAACGCAAAAATCACCGTGGCGGGGCGGAGGCTGTTTGACTGGGAGGATACCCTGGAGGAGTTCCGGCGGGCCCTTCAGGAGGGGGCGGATGCGGCGGTATTCACCCATGTATCCAATGTGTTTGGCTATGAGCTCCCGGTGGAGGAGCTGGCGAAGCTCTGCACCAATGCGGGGGTGCCCTTCATTCTGGATGCGGCCCAGTCGGCGGGAACATTGCCGGTGAAGCTGGGGGCTCTGGGAGCGGAATTTATCGCCATGCCCGGGCACAAGGGACTGCTGGGCCCCCAGGGAACGGGGCTGCTGCTGTGCGCCGGGCAGACCCTGCCCCTGCTCTATGGGGGAACGGGCAGCGAGTCCATCCGCCATGATATGCCGGATATGCCCCCGGAGCGGCTGGAGGCGGGCACTATGAATGTCCCTGGGGCAGCGGGACTGACCCAGGGTATGAATTACGTCCGGCGCTACGGCAGACAGATTCGGGAGGCGGAGCACCGACAGGGGGCTGCCTGCGCCCGGGGGCTGGAAAGACTGGGATTTCGGGTGTTCACCGGGCCTCACCAGGGGGGCACGGTGTCCTTCCAGACGGGGGGAGACTGCCAGGAGGCGGCGGAGCGGCTCTCCAAAATGGGCATTGCCGTCCGGGCGGGGCTCCACTGCGCCCCCCTGGCCCACGAGAGTGCGGGAACACTGGAAACGGGGACGGTTCGGGTCAGCTTTGGCCCGGACGCTTCGGCGGAGCAGACTGCCGCCTTCCTCCGGGCCGCCGGGAGACTGACTGGACGATAACGGAAAGAGCTACAGCGCCCGGGCGGTTCGTTCACGAAAAATTTATGCAGAATTTCTATTGCCATCAATTATGTTTTCCGCTATAATAGAAAAGATACTAGGTAACTATGCGCTGGCTCCGGAAAATGGATTTCACAACGGTTTTTCCGGCCACTGGATATAAAGGATGAAGATCTTATGGAACTGATTCAATCGATAGTGCAGCAGCTGGGCAGAATGCAGTGGTCGGACTATCTGGACATTGCTCTGGTTGCTTTTTTGATTTACAAGCTGCTCCCCCTGGTCAAATCCCCCAGCACCATGCGGATTGCCGGGGCGGTAGCGGCTCTGGTGGTGCTTTCCGCCATCACGGGGCTGCTGCACCTTTATACCATCAATTTCATCCTGAATCAGGTGATGTCCGTAGGGCTGCTGGCAGTGGTGATTCTCTTCCAGCCGGAGCTGCGGCGGATGCTGGATCATCTGGGCAGTACCGTCCGGTTCCGGGGCCTCTTCTCCGGAGGCAGGCCCGCCCAGGCCATGGACAATGTGATCTCCCAGACCGTGGCCGCCTGCGAGGTGATGAGCCGGGAGCATGTGGGAGCGCTGATCGTGTTTGCAAGGGATGCCCGGCTGGATGAGTATTTCAAGACCGGCAGTCAGATCGACGGCATGGTGTCCGAGCAGCTGATCCGCAACATCTTCTTTCCCAAGGCTGCCCTTCATGATGGCGCCATGATTATCCGGGATGGCCGGGTGGCCGCCGCCGGGTGCGTGCTGCCCCTGTCCGACAGCAGCCACCTCAGCGCCGACCTGGGCACCCGCCACCGGGCGGGGGTGGGCATGAGCGAGGCCTCCGATGCGGTGGTGGTCATCGTCTCGGAAGAGACCGGCACCATTTCCGTGGCGGTGGACGGAATGCTCAAGCGGCATCTGGCCCCCCAGACCCTGGAGCGGCTGCTGTACAGCGAGCTTTGCGCCGATCAGGAGGCAGAGGAGGAAAACAAGCTGGCCCAGCGGCTGAAGCAACAGCTGCGCAAGCTGGAAAGGAAGGACAGCCATGAAAAATAAATTGGCCGTAGCGGCCCTGTCTGTCTTCATTGCCATGGCGCTGTGGCTGTATGTGATTACCACGGTCAGCCCCGGCTCCAAGGAAACCTACTATAATATCCCTGTGGTGATGGCCAATGAGAGCGTGCTGGCCGAGCGGGGACTGATGATCACCGCCCAGTCCGCCACCACCGCCACCCTGGTGCTCTCCGGCAACCGCACCGATCTGGCCAAGGTGGATCAGAGCAATATCACATTGAAGGCGGATCTGTCCACCATCTACGAGCCGGGGAACCAGATTCCCATCAGCTATACTCACTCCTTCCCCGGCAACGTGGCCAGCAACGCCTTCGTGATTGAGTCCAAGTCCCCCAGCAGAATTTACTTAAAGGTGGAGCGCCGGATTTCCAAATCCATTCCGGTGGAGGTCAAGTGGATCGGCTCCGTGCCCGACGGCTTCATCGCCGACCGGGATAATATGCTCCTGGAATATCCCACCATCCAGATTACCGGTCCCCAGTCCGTGACGGATCAGATCGAGAAGGCTGTCATTGACGTGGATTTGACCGATCAGCGGGAATCCATCAGTTGGGACTGCGCCTATACCCTGTGCAATGGAGAGGGGGAGCCGGTGGATGCGGCGCTCATCACCACCAACGCCGAGCAGCTTCATCTGGATGTGAAGATTCAGCGGGTCAAGGACGTGCTGCTGACCTACCACCTGGTGGAGGGCGGCGGTGCCAAGGCCGAAAATGCCCAGATCACGCTGAGCATGGAAAAGATTCGGGTCTCCGGCAGCGAGGCCGCTCTGGAGCTGATGGGCGACCAGCTGGTGGTGGGCACCATCAACCTGGCGGAAATCGACCGGGATACTACCAAGACCTTTGCCATTCCGCTGGAAGAGGGAATCACCAACCTCACCGGTGTGACGGAGGTTACGGCGGACATCCGTCTGACCGGACTGTCCACCAGAGATTTCCTGATCCGTCAGATCAATGTGGTGAATGTGCCCGAGGGCCTGGAAGTGGAGTTGATTACCCAGGAGCTCACCATGACCGTCCGGGGCCCCTCCGCCCAGATTGCCAAATTGAAGACCGACGACGTGATGGTGGTGGTGGACTTCACCGGTGCGGAGGTGGGCACCGCAACCTTCCCGGTGCGGGCTGTGTTTACCGACGGATTTAAGGATGTGGGCATTTGGAGATCCGAGAGCGTCTCCGCCAGCGTGCTGCCCCTGGGCACCATGACCTCCGAGCCCGGGACGGAAGCGGCCCAGACGGAGGAAGACACCCAGGCAGTGGGGTAAAATATACCAGAAAAGGGGATAATAACTGTGGTCAAAAGCATGACCGGCTATGGCCGTGCCGTTCAGACGGTGAACGGAAGAGAATTCACCGTGGAGATTCGCAGCGTCAACAACCGATACCTGGACTGCTCCGTGAAGCTGCCAAGGGCCCTGGCCTTTGGAGAGGATGCGGTGAAGCAGGCTGTGAAAGCCACCGTCTCCCGGGGTAAGGTAGATGTGTTCATCACCCAGCGCAGCGAGGAGACTTCGGATGTCAGCGTGACCTTAAATGCCGGGGTGGCGGCAGGGTACATTTCCGCCATGCGCCGGATGGCAAAGGAATTTAACCTCCGGGAGGACATCAGCGTTGCCCTGGTTTCCCGGATGCCCGACGTGTTCACCGTGGACAAGCCCCAGGTGGACGAGGAGCAGCTGCTGCGCGACATGCTGGAGGTGGTGAAGGCCGCCCTGGCGAATTTCGACGCCATGCGAGCGCAGGAGGGCCAGGCCCTGAAAAATGACCTGACTTCCCGGGGCAATACCATCCGCTCCCTGGTCAGCCAGGTGGAGGAGGGCAATCCCCAGACCGTGGCGGATTACCGGGAAAGACTCTACAGCAAGCTCCAGGAGGTGCTCTCCAACACCGCCATCGACGAAAGCCGCATCCTCACCGAGGCGGCCATCTTCGCCGACAAGGTGGCGGTGGATGAGGAGACCGTCCGCCTGAGAAGCCATTTGGAGCAGATGGATTCCATGCTGGCCTCCGGTGGAGCCGTGGGCCGGAAGCTGGACTTCCTGCTCCAGGAGATGAACCGGGAGGCCAACACCATCGGCTCCAAGTGCACCGACCTGCGGCTGGCCCGGGTGGTGGTGGAGATCAAGGCGGAGCTGGAAAAAATCCGGGAGCAGACCCAGAATATCGAGTAAGGCCTGAGGAGGGAACCAATGAAGCTGGTGAACATTGGCTTCGGCAGCATGGTGGCCGCCGGGAGGATCCTGGCGGTGGTGGATCCGGATTCCGCCCCCATCAAGCGGGTAATCCAGGAGGCCCGGGACAGAGGAATGCTCATCGATGCTTCCTACGGCCGCAAGACCCGCTCGGTGCTGCTGATGGATACCGACCATGTGATCCTGTCCGCTTTGACCACCCAGTCCATGGGGGAGCGGTGGCAGGGAAAGCTGGAAGACGAGACAGAGGAGAATTTGGAATGAGCCAAGGAAAGCTGTTTGTTATTTCCGGTGCTTCCGGCGTAGGCAAGGGCACCGTGCTGGATATGATAATGAAGGAGCGGACTGACCTGTTCTTCTCCGTCTCCGCTACCACCCGGGCTCCCCGGGTTGGAGAGGTGGAGGGAAAGCACTATACCTTCATTACGGTGGAGCGGTTCCGGGAGATGATCGCCCAGGATGCCTTCCTGGAA
Organism: Oscillospiraceae bacterium; assembly: GCA_021771675.1. Next base: position 5,367 of record JAETOP010000083.1, read on the forward strand.
TATGACCAGCACGATGCCAACTACTATGGCACCCCCCGGGCCCAGGTGGCGGAAAAGCGAAAAAAGGGCCATGTGCTGCTGGACATCGAGCCAAAGGGAGCGGCCATGGTTCGCCAGGCCATGCCGGAGGCGGTGCTGATCTTCATCATGCCCCCCTCGGTGGAGGAACTGGAGCGGCGCCTGAGAGGCCGGGGGGACACCCCGGAGGATCAGATCGCCATGCGCATGGAGCGGGCCGCATGGGAAATGGAGCAGCGGTCCTGGTATGACCACGTGGTGGTCAACGATACAGCGCAGCGCTGCGCCCGGGAAATTCTGGAAATTATTGGGGAATGATACGCCGTAAATTGGCGGGCAAGGCCCGCAGCCAATTTCGCACGGGGCTGGACTGTCATCGCTTTTTCCCTGACCCGCCCGGTAACGTTTTTGCGGTAAATCTTACTGAAAGCTTTCTCTTTGTTGCCAAGTGCGCGCCGGAAGGAGTCCGGGGAGGGTGGTGCTCCGCGCAGCGAATTAGAATCCTAATGATTGCCGGTGGCAATCATACCACAATTCATCGGCTTTGGCGTGCTTACGGCACGACATTCAGCGCCTCCCCGGTCGGCTTCTTTGCTTCCTTTCTTGCCGAGACAAGAAAGGAAGGCCCCCGGCAGGGGTCGGGGAGCACCCGGTCTATGAAAAACGGAAAAGGCAATTCCGCCTTTGGCAATGAGCGGAGGCGTACCTCCCCGCATTGGGCTGTACTGTCCTTTTGGTGCCTGCTGCCCGATCCCCCCTTCCACTGAGCAGAGGAATGATTGCCACCGGCAATCATAAATATTTCAATTCGCTGCGCGAGCACCACCCTTTACACAAGGGGGGGCATGAGCTCAGAAGCCGGTTCCTGGTTCCATTCAATGGAACACTCAAAGCTCATTACCTGGCGGGAGGCTAATAGCCTCCCCTACGGGCATCCCGTTAAATTCCTAATTCCTCATTCCTAACTCCTAATTATCTCATATCCCATATCTTATATCTTAAAATAAATTGGAGGCTTTGAATATGCTTTATCCCCCTGTTGCCGATTTGCTGAAAAATGTGGAGAGCCGTTATCTGCTGGTGAATCTGGTAGCCCACCGGGCCCGGCAGATTGCCGCCGAATCGGAGGCCTTCCACGAGGACCTGCCCGATAAGCCCGTCACCATGGCAATCCTGGAGGTTGCCGACGGAGAGCTCACCGGCTATGTAAAGGAAGAGTACAAGCGCTAAACATTTATATTTTTTTGGAGGGCTTATGATCGGGAAAATTGCGGTTTCTGCGGCGGTTTTCGCCATTGATAAGCCCTATTCCTACCGCATTCCGGAGGGAATGGCGGTGTGCCCCGGGCAGCGGGTGCGCCTGAGCTTCGGCCGTGCCAACAAGGTAAGCGAGGGCATTGTGCTCTCAGTGGAGCCGGGGGAGGGAGAGGGACTCAAGGAAGTCCAGAGCGTTCTGGATGAGGAGCCCCTGCTGACCCCCCATCAGCTCCGGCTGGCGGCTTTCCTGCGGGAGCGGTATTTCTGCACCTTTTTCGACGCCATCCGGGCCATGCTCCCGGCGGGAGCATGGTTTCACACCAAGGCCGCCTTTTCCCTCACCGATGATCTCAGCTGGCAGACCGCTACCATCCGCAAGGAGGGGGCAGCTGCCATTTTGCGGCTTTTGCAGACCCTGGGAGGCCGGGCAGAGGAGACGGCCCTGGAGGAAGCCACAGAGTCCCGGGAGATTTTTGAGGAGGCAGTGCGCTATCTGCTCCGGAAAAAGTGGATTTCCTGCGAGCAGGAATTCCAGCGCCGGGTCAGCGACAAAGCCGAGAAGGTAGTGTCCCTGGCGGTTCCGGCGGAGCAGGCCATGGATGCCGCCGCCGGGGCCAAATCCGCCGCCCAGAGCAGCGTCCTTTCTCTTTTATGCAGCCTGGGCAGCGCTGCGGCCAAGGACATCTGCTATTACACCGGGGCAACCCCGGCGGTGCTGAAGCGGCTGGAGCAGCGGGGGCTGCTGTCCTTTTCCCAGCGGCCGGTGCTTCGCTGCCGGGAGATTAAGCCCGCCCAGGTGAGCCGCCCCCTGGTGCTGAATCCGGCCCAGGAGGATGTCTTTCAGTCTTTGAATCGACAGATGGAGGGGGAGCACCCCGGGGTCGCCCTGCTCTACGGCGTCACCGGCTCTGGCAAGACCTCTGTGTACATCCGCCTGATTCAGCAGTGCCTGGATCGGGGGAAGGCCGCCCTGCTCCTGGTGCCGGAAATTGCTCTGACCCCCCAGCTTCTTGGGCTGATGGCCGCCTGGTTCGGCGATGCTGTGGCGATTCTGCACAGCAGCCTGGGCATGGCGGAGCGGTACGACCAGTGGAAGCGGGTGCGCTCCGGCCAGGCCCGGGTCATTGTGGGCACCCGGTCCGCCGTGTTTGCCCCCAGTGAGAATCTGGGAATTATCATTCTGGACGAGGAGCAGGAGCATTCCTACAAGTCCGAAAATACCCCCCGGTACTCTGCCCGGGAGGTGGCCATCTGGCGGGGGGTGAAGGAAAACGCCCTGGTGCTGCTGGGCTCGGCCACCCCCAGCGTGGAGAGTATGTACCGGGCCAAAACCGGGGATTATTCCCTGTATACTCTGAAAGAGCGCTACAATGGCCGCCCCCTGCCTCAGGTGGAGATTGTGGACATGCGGGAGGAAGTGAAGCAGGGCAACGACCTGTCTTTGAGCTACCCCCTGCGGGAGGCAATTTTCGATACCTGGAGCCGGGGGGAGCAGACAGTGCTGCTGCTGAACCGCCGGGGAAACAGCCGGTGCCTGGTCTGCGTGGACTGCGGGCAGAGCCCCCAGTGCCCCCGGTGCTCCATGGCCATGACCTATCACAGCGCCAACAACCGCCTGATGTGCCACTACTGCGGCTACTCCCAGAGCGTTCCCAAGCGCTGCCCCCGGTGCGGCGGCCCCATGAAGACCATGGGCACCGGCACCCAGAAGGTGGAGCAGGAGCTCCACGAGATCGCCCCGGAGATGGGGGTGGAGCGAATGGACGCCGATACCGTCAGTGCGGTGAACACCCACGAAAAGATTCTGGATCATTTCCAGCGGGAGGGGGTTCCGGTGCTGCTGGGCACCCAGATGGTGGCCAAGGGGCTGAACCTGCCCGGGGTCACTTTGGTGGGGGTGCTGGATGCGGATTTGTCCCTCTATGCCGGAGGCTACCGGGCGGGAGAGACCACCTTCAACCTTCTGACCCAGGTGGTGGGCCGTGCCGGCCGGGGGGAGCGCCCCGGCCGGGCGGTGATTCAGACCATGGTGCCGAACCATCAGCTGCTCCGGCTGGCGGCCAGCCAGGACTACGACGGCTTTTATGAAATGGAGATCCGGCTGCGCCGGGTGCAGAAAGCCCCCCCTTTTGGCGACCAGCTGATGGTCACCTTTCGGGGTCAGGAGGAGGCGGCGGTACTCCGGGGAGCCATGAAATTCCGGGAGAGCCTGTGCGCCTGCCTGGCTCAGCCCTCCTACGCCGGGGAGCAGGCCGAGATTCTGGGCCCCGCCCCCTGCCCGGTGCCGAAGATCAACTATCAATACCGCTACCGGCTTACGGTAAACTGCCGGATGACAAAGCAGCTGCGGCTGCTGGTGGCCTGGCTGTTGGGGGAGTTCGGCAAGGACAAGGCCAACCGGGGGGTTGCCGCCTTTGCGGACGTGAACGGATTTGAATAACAGAAACACAGCAGAAATAGGAGAGAGCATATGGGACTACGTAAAATTCTGACCACCGAAGAGCCGGCGCTGCACAAGGTATGTCGGCCTGTGGAGAAATTCGACCGGCGGCTGCACAAGCTGCTGGATGACATGAAGGAAACCTTGAGCGAGGCCAACGGCGTTGGCCTGGCCGCTCCCCAGGTGGGCATCCTCCGCCGGGTGGTGGTCGTGGATGCCGGGGAGGAAATTCTGGAGCTGGTGAATCCGGAGCTGCTGGAAACCGATGGGGAGCAGGAGGGAGCCGAGGGCTGCCTCAGTGTTCCCGGAAAGTACGGCCTGGTGAAGCGGCCCTATTATGCCAAGGTTCGGGCCCAGGATCGGGATGGAGAATGGTTTGAGGCTGAGGGCGAGGAGCTGATCGCCCGCTGCTTCTGCCATGAGCTGGATCACCTGGACGGCATCGTCTACACCGAGGTCATGGAGCGCTTCCTGACTGAGGAGGAACTGAACGCAGAAGCGGAGGAAGAATCTTGAGAGTTGTTTTCATGGGCACCCCGGACATTGCCGCCACCTGTCTGAGCCGGATTTTGAATGACGGTTTCCAGGTGGTGGGGGTCTACACCCAGCCCGACCGGCCCAAGGGCCGGGGAATGAAGCTGGTGGCCTCCCCGGTGAAGCAAATCGCCCAGGAGGCGGGAATCCCTGTGTTCCAGCCGGAGAATTTCCGGGAGGAGGAGACGGTGCAGCAGCTGCGGGATTTGAAGCCCGACATCTGCGCCGTGGTGGCCTATGGACGGATTCTGCCCCAGAAGGTGCTGGATGTGCCCCAATTTGGCTGCATCAACATCCATGCCAGCCTCCTGCCCCGCTACCGGGGTTCCGCTCCCTACCAGTGGGCGGTGCTGGACGGATTGAAGGAAACCGGCGTTACCGCCATGTATCTGGTGCGGGAGATGGACGCCGGAGACGTCATCGATGTGCGCAAAACCCCCATCGGGGAGAACGAAACATCGGGAGAGCTGCTGGATCGATTGGCGGTGCTGGGGGCGGAGCTGCTCAGCGCCACACTGGCCCGGTTTGACGCCGGGGAGCAGGTGGCTGCCAAAGCCCAGGACGAGAGCCAGGTGAGCTACGCCCCCATGCTGGATAAATCCATGTGCCCCATCGACTGGCACAAGACCGCCCAGCAGGTTCACAATCAGGTGCGGGGCCTCCACCCCTGGCCCGTGGCCACCATGGAGCTGGAAGGAAATACCTTTAAGGTTCACGAGACCAGAGTGGTTCCCGGCTCCGGGGAGCCGGGAAAAATCCTGGAGCTGAATCAGCGGGGGCTGGTCATCGCCTGCGGGGAAGGCGCCGTGGAGATTCGCTCCTTCCAGGCCCAGGGCGGCAAGCGGATGGCGCCGCCGGACTATTTCCGGGGCCATCCCCTGAAGCTCTGATGGGAGCCCGGGAGACGGCGCTGAATGCGCTGATTGCCTGCCGGAAAAACGGGGCCTGGCCCAACGCCGCCCTGAAAGAATATTTGCTGCGGGACCGGCTGGACAGCCGGGATGCGGCTCTCGCCACCAGGCTCCTGTATGGAGTGCTGCAAAACCGGGGCAAGCTGGAATTTTATCTCAAGCAGCTGCTCACCGGGAAGCCCTCGGGGCTCCATCCGGTGGTGAGGGACATTCTCCATCTGGGAATCTATCAGATTGCCGAGCTGGACCGGGTGCCGGACAGCGCTGCGGTGAATGAGTCCGTGGAGCTGGCCAAGAAATACTGCCCCAAGCAGAAAAATGCCCCCGCCCTGGTGAACGCTGTTCTGCGAAACGCCGTCCGAAGCCAAGGGGATTGGGAGGAGCCGGTGAGCTACGCCGACCGGTACAGCCATCCGGACGCTCTGATTGCGCTGCTGAAACGGAGCCTTCCCAAGGGGAAGCTGGAGCCCATGCTCATTGCGGACAACACCGCCCCCCAGACCGTGATTCAGGTGAACACCCTGAAAACCACCGCCGACCAGTTAGAGAAGCTGCTGGAAGAGCGGGGCATTCGGGCAGTCCGGCATCCCTGGATGGAAAACTGTATGGTGCTCTCCGGCTCCGGGAACCTGGAAGCGCTGGAGGAATTCCGGCGTGGACTGTTCTATGTCCAGGATGCCGCCTCCAGACTCAGTATCCTTTGCGCCGGCTTGGAGCCGGGCTGGAAGGTGCTGGACTGCTGCGCCGCCCCCGGAGGCAAGAGCTTTGCCGCCGCCATCGCCATGGAGGGCAGAGGACAAATTTGCTCCTGTGATCTTCACCCCCACAAGGTGGAGCTGATTGCCCGGGGCGCACAGCGGCTGGGACTGGACATAATTCAGACCCAATGCCGGGACGCCTCCTGGGAAAATCCCGATTGGCGGGAACAGTTTGACGCTGTGCTTGTGGACGTGCCCTGCTCCGGCCTGGGCATCATCCGGAAAAAGCCGGACATTCGCTATAAAGACCTTTCCCAATTGGAGGCGCTTCCCGCCCTCCAGCTGGATATTTTGCGGACCCAGGCCGGCTATGTCCGCCCCGGCGGGGTGCTGCTGTACTCCACCTGTACGGTGCTGCCCCGGGAGAATGAGGGGGTGGTGGAGGCCTTCCTGAAATCCCACCCGGATTTTTCCGCCCAGAGCCTGAACCTTCCGGAGGTGTTTCCAAAAAATGAAACCGGAATGCTCACCCTGATTCCCGGGGAATATGATACCGACGGCTTCTTTATCTGCCGTCTGCGGAGGAACCCATGAACCTGAAATCCATGACACTGCCGGAGCTGTCCGCTGTTTTTAAGGAGCTGGGCCAGCCCGCCTTCCGGGCAAAGCAGGCATACGCCTGGCTCCACCGGGGCGTCCGCTCCTATGACGAGATGACCAATCTGCCGAAGAATCTCCGGGAGGAGCTGGCAGAGCGCTTTCCGATCTGTCCTCCGAAGGTGGTCCGCCGCCAGGAATCCGCCCGGGACGGCACCATCAAATATCTCTGGCAGCTCTCCGACGGCAACTGCGTGGAGACGGTGCTCATGCGCTATCACTACGGCAACACCGTCTGTATTTCCACAGAGGTGGGCTGCCGGATGGGCTGCGCCTTCTGCGCCTCCACCATCGGAGGGCTGGTTCGGCGCCTGGAGCCCTTTGAGATGCTGGATGAGGTGCTCTTCACCCAGGTGGATTCCGGCCTGCCCATTTCCCACATTGTGCTCATGGGCATCGGGGAGCCGCTGGATAATTTTGAGAATGTGATGCGCTTTCTGGAGCTGGTGAACAGCCCCGAGGGGATGAATATCTCCATGCGCCACATCAGCCTGTCCACCTGCGGCCTGGTGCCGAAGATCGACCAGCTGGCCCAGAAAAAACTGCAATTGACGCTCTCCGTGTCCCTCCACGCCCCCAATGACCGAATCCGGGACACCATCATGCCGGTGAACAAGGCCTATCCCACCGAGGAGCTTCTGGAGGCCTGCCGCCGGTACTATCAGGCCACCTCCCGGCGGATTTCCTTTGAGTACGCCATGATCGACGGCGTGAACGACTCCGTGGAGCATGCCAAAGAGCTGCTGAAAAGGCTCAAGGGCCTGAGCGCCCATTTCAATCTGATTCCGCTGAACCGTGTGGAGGAGAGCCCGCTGAAGCCCAGCTCCCGGGAGGCGGTGGCGGCCTTTCAGAAACAATTGGAGCAGGGGGGCGTCACCGCCACGGTTCGCCGCACCCTGGGGGGAGACATCGACGCCTCCTGCGGCCAGCTGAGAAGAAAATTTAACCGGGAAAACGCCAGGTAAACGACATTTTCCGGCATTTATGGAATAGAAACAGATGAGGTGAAATCCCATGCAAAGTTGGGGACTGACAGACAAGGGCTGCGTCCGGAAAATGAACCAGGACGCCTACGAAATATGTCAATTGGATCGGAATAACCTGCTGTGCGTTGTCTGTGACGGCATGGGCGGGGCCAAATCCGGCAATGTTGCCAGCACCCTGGCTGTGGATGTGTTTTCCCAGGAGATTCAGCGAACCTGGACGCCCACCATGGAGTGGGACAAAACCGACCAGCTGATGAAAAATGCGGTGAAGCTGGCAAACTTCACCGTCTACGACCAGGCCAAGCAGTTCGAGGAATTCGATGGCATGGGCACGACCTTGGTTGCCACCTTTGTCCGGGGGCGGAAGGTCTCTTTTGTGAATGTGGGAGACAGCCGGGCGTACATCATCAATCAAAAGGGCATCCGCCAGATCACCAAGGATCACTCTGTGGTGCAGATGATGGTGGATCGGGGGGAGCTTACTCCGGAAATGGCCAAAAGCTACCCGGGGAAGAACCTGATTACCCGTGCCGTGGGCACGGAGCCCGTGGTCGTGTGCGACATTTACCGTCAGGAGCTGAACAAGGGGGACTTTCTCCTGCTGTGCAGCGACGGCCTGAGTAACCTCTTGGATGACCAGGAGATTCTCTTCGAGGTGGTTCACGGTGTGAATAAGGAGCGCTGCTGCAAGCGGCTGCTGGATATTGCCATTTCCCGGGGCAGCCCGGATAACGTAACCTGTGTGCTGGTGAGCCTGTAGGCTTGGCTGGAAAGGAGCTACTTCTGAATATGAACCAATATATTGGACAGCTGCTGGACAACCGGTATGAGCTCTTGGAGGTCATCGGCACCGGAGGCATGGCGGTGGTGTATAAGGCCCGCTGCCACCGCCTGAACCGTCTTGTGGCAGTGAAGGTTTTGAAGGACGAATTTGCCAAGGATGAGGAGTTCCTCCGCCGCTTCCAGGCGGAGGGAGAGGCTGTTGCCATGCTCAGCCATCCCAACATTGTCCAGGTGTTTGACGTCTCCGCCTCCGACAATGCCTATTACATTGTCATGGAGCTCATCAACGGCATCTCTTTGAAGCAGTATATGGAAGTGAAGGGTACTCTCAACTGGAAGGAGACGCTCCACTTCGCCAGTCAGATCGCCACGGGCCTGGAGCACGCCCACAGCCGGGGCATTGTCCACCGGGACATCAAGCCCCACAATGTGATGGTGCTGAAAAACGGCTCGGTGAAGGTGATGGACTTCGGCATTGCCCAGGTGATGAACAAGAGCAGCACCCTGACCAAGGAGGCCCTGGGTTCTGTGCACTATATCTCTCCGGAGCAGGCCAAGGGCAGCTACACCGACAGCCGGTCGGACATCTATTCCCTGGGCGTGGTGATGTATGAGATGATGACCGGGCGGCCCCCCTACGACGGGGAATCCCCGGTGGCAGTGGCCATCCAGCATATCAACGGGGGGGCCCCCATGCCCACCACTCTGAATCCCAATATCCCGGAGGGGATGGAACAGATCATCATGAAGGCCATGGCCCTGGATCCACGGGATCGATACACCAGCGCCACAGAGCTGCTGACGGATTTGGAGGAATTCCGGAAAAATCCCGCCCTGACCTTCCAGTACCATACCATTGTGGACGATTCCACCAAGAAGATTACCCCCATCGTCTCCAAGCCCAAGACCACCGCCCAGCGCATTGCCCAGGCCAAGGGCGGGATGATGAGCGTGGGCAATCCCAATCTCACCGTCCGCCAGGGCAGCGGCCGGATGCAGGATCCGTCGGTTCCCATTGCCGGAAGAAGCAAGGAATCCCTGGCCCGGGCCAAGAAGCGCCGGGAGGAGGAGGTTCGCCGGGACGCCCAGCGCAGCCGCACCGCCACCATTGCGGTGGTCTCCTGCAGCGCAGTGGCCATCATTGCCATTGTGGTGTTTTTGGTTGCAATTTTCAACGGCCTGCTCATCAACCAGGATCGGGGCCGGGTGGAGGTGCCCTACCTCACCGGCAGCATGTACACCGAGGACTTTGATGCCCGCTATCCCGATTTTGCCATCCGCCTGCTGCCCCAGAAGTACGACGACTTCTATGTATCCGGGCAGATCATGCATCAGGAACCGGCGGGAGGATTGTCCGTGGCCAAGGGTACGGAAATTTACCTGACCATCAGCATGGGCAAGGAGCCCACGATGAAGCTGATGGAGGATCTGGTGGGTGTGACCCAGGACCGGGCTACCTCCTTCCTCATCGGCCAGGGCCTGAAAACCCTGATCCGGGAGGAGCCCAGCGATGAATATCCCGCAGGCTATGTGATTCGAACCGAGCCCGAGGCCGGGCAGGAGCTGGGGGACGGCCAGACTGTAAAGCTCTTTGTCAGCACCGGCCCGGACAATGTGACCGCCAAAATGCCAAAGGTTCTGGATGTGGAAAAGGAAATGGCGCTGCAGCTGCTGGAGCAGTTTGGCTTCCGGAATGTATCCACAACGCCGGTGTACAGCAGCAAGGTCGCCCGGGGCAACGTGGTCACCCAGTCTGAGACGGCGGGAACCACCATCGATGTGAACACCCATATCGTTCTGGAGATTTCCGACGGGCCGGAGATTCCTACCGCTGTCATGCCGGATGTGCTGGGCCTGGATGCCGAAACTGCCATCCAGGTGCTGGAGGCCAAGGGGTTCCAGAGTGTTCAGACCTATCCCGTGGAAAGCTGGCTGCCCAAAAATCAGGTGGCCATTCAGTCCGAGGATCCGGAAACTGTGGTGGCGCTGAGCAAGGAAATATTGCTGGGCATCTCCAACGGAAATTCCAGCGGCGGAGCCACCACCCCCACGACGGCTCCCACCGAGGCTACGACACCGTCCACCGGCCCGGAGACGGTGCTCTTTAACGTGCCCGTCCGGCCGGAGAGCTACAACCTGGTGATCTGCCCCAAAGGACAGGCGAATCAGCAGGTGGCCGCCGGAACCATTCAGCCGGGAGATAATGTTTTTTCTGTCCCCCTCGATGGCAGCGGCGTTCAGGAGTATGACTTGTACATCAACGGAGAATATTACCAGACGATGAAGGTGACATTTAAGAATAATGGCTGAAAAACTGACAGGACGGATCGTCCGCTCCCTCAGCGGCTTTTATGATGTGCAGCTCCCGAACGCTGTGGTCACCTGCCGGGGGCGGGGAATCCTGCGCAGGGACCATATCACCCCCCTCACCGGGGATTGGGTGGAGATTACTCTGGAGAAGGGAAAGGGAATGGTGGAGGCGGTGCTGCCCCGGCAAAACAGCTTTGTCCGCCCCGCCGTGGCCAATGTGGACGTGCTGGTTATCTTTGCCGCCAATGTGAACCCGGTGACGGAGCCCTTCCTCATCGACCGGGTGGCGGCCATTGCGGGAAATCAGAATGTTCCCTGCCTCATCTGCGTGAACAAAAGTGACCTGAACCCGGGGGAAAATCTGCGGCAGATTTATGAAAAGGCCGGTTTCCCGGTGATCTGCACCAGCGCCAAAACCGGCCAGGGGATTCAGGAGCTGCGCGCCTTCCTCCGGGGCAGGCTTACCGCCTTCACCGGAAATTCCGGCGTGGGCAAATCCAGCGTGCTCAACCGCCTGTGCCCCGCTCTGGCCCTGGCCACAGGAGAGGTGTCCGAGAAGCTGGGCCGGGGGCGGCACACCACCCGCCACGTGGAGCTCTACAGCCTGGGGGAGGATACCTTTGTGATGGACACCCCGGGATTTTCCTCCTTTGACACCGACCAGATGGACGTGATTCTCAAGGAGAATCTGCAATATGCCTTCCCGGATTTTGGGCCTTACCTAGGCCGGTGCCAGTTTGCCGACTGCTCCCACCGAGCTGAGCCCAGCTGCACCGTCCGGGCCGCCGTGGAGGCGGGGAGAATCGCCCCCTCCCGGTACGAAAGCTACCTTCGGCTCTATGAGAAATCTGCCCAGATCAGGCAATGGGAAATCAAGGGATAGACAGCATATTTCACCCCAATGTCATCAACTGTCAGGAGTTGATGACATTGCCATTTGGAGCGGCTTTTTTATTCCAGGGGAGGGATATTGTGCGGGAGATGGGAAATCATAGCGGTGTAGGTTTCCATTCCTTGACACGGGAGAAATATGTATATATAATGATGTGCAGGCCAGTTTCAAGCAGCAGCCCGGCAAATTATAAGTTGGCGGGATGTTTGACCCGCCCGCTGTCCGACGCTTTCTGGGCAGAACGTTGAGCGGTAATGGGTAACGGCTTTTGAGGGAGGCTCCCCTGTGTAAGGGGAGCTGGCACGG
>JAETOP010000206.1 GCA_021771675.1 Oscillospiraceae bacterium
GATGAATTTGACAAGCTGCTGGCTACCATGCGGAGCCGGGAGATCTCCGTGAGCATCATCATCCAGAACCTCGCCCAGCTAAAGGCCCTCTTTGAGAAACAGTGGGAGAGCATCGTGGGCAACTGTGATGAATTTATCTATCTCGGGGGGAACGAGCAGGCGACGCATGAGTACGTTTCCAAGCTGCTGGGGAAAGAAACCATTGATACGAACACCTACGGACAGTCCAGGGGGCGGAGCGGCAGTTACTCCACCAACTGGCAATTAGCGGGCCGTGAATTGCTCATGCCGGATGAAGTGCGTATGCTGGACAACCAGTACGCACTTCTTTTTATCCGCGGGGAGCGGCCCATTCAGGACTTCAAGTACGACATTCTGAAACACCCCAATGTGAAGCTGACCACAGACGGCGGGGCTGAACCGTACCGGCACGGGGAGGACACCCACAGCATCGCATCCATCCAGATCGACCCGGAGCTGCTGAAACAGGCGGCGGAACTGGATGTTGCCGGAGAACACCACTTCATTCTTCTCACCGAGGAAGAATTGGAGGAATATATCAACAGTCATGGAGGTAACACACAATGAACATTTTCAAGAAGAACGAGAGGAAGAACGACAACCGCCTGCCCATGCCCGACAAGGTAAAGCGGGGCTACCGCTGGTACTGCTCCCTGGTGGCGACCGTGGCCCTGATGGGCTGCTGCACCATGACGGCCTTTGCCGCCGATGACCCCCTCACGGTTATCAACAACCTGTCCACGTTTATCTTCGGCCTGATCCGGGCCGTGGGCCTCATTCTGCTGGGCTGGGGCATCGTCCAGGTGGGCCTCTCCCTCCAGAGCCACGACCCGTCCCAGCGTTCCAACGGCTTCCTGACCCTGGCGGGCGGCGTCATTATAACTTTTGCCAAGGAGATTTTGACCCTTATCACCGGCGGCTAATTTCGCAGAGTTATCCGAACACATGGGGCAGGCCCGTCAGGGCCTGCCCCTAAAAGGAGGTGCTTTGCGTGTCGGATAATTGGGTAGTCCAGAATTTAGAGAACGCGCTGGAGGTCTGGAACGGCAAGTTGAGCGAAATATGGCAGCTTATCACACAGTCACCCCAGGACTTCAAGGGCGGCGCGATCTGGAACGTGATGTCGGACATCCACGGGGCGCTTCAAGCCATCGGCTACGCCCTGCTGGTGCTGTTCTTTGTGGTAGGCGTGGTCAAGACCTGCGGCAGCTTTGTGGAGATCAAAAAGCCGGAACACGCCATGAAACTGTTCGTCCGCTTTGCGCTGGCAAAGGCCCTTATTACCCACGGCATGGAGCTGATGCTGGCCCTGTTGAGCATCATCCAGGGCGTGGTGTCCACCATTATGAACGCGGCGGGCTTCGGCGCTCCCAACTCCACCGTCCTGCCTGACGAGATCGTGACGGCCATTGAGGATTGCGGCTTTTTTGAGAGCATCCCCCTTTGGGCGGTGACGCTGATCGGCGGACTGTTCATTTGGGTGCTGTCCTTTGTCATGATTTTGAGCGTCTACGGGCGCTTTTTCAAAATGTATATGTACGCTGCGCTGGCTCCCATCCCCCTGTCCAGTTTTGCCGGGGAACCCAGCCAGAACGTGGGCAAGAGCTTCTTGAAAAGCTATGCCGCCGTCTGTCTGGAGGGGGCTGTCATCGTGCTGGCCTGCATCATCTTCTCCGTGTTTGCCAGCGCCCCGCCCACCGTTGACCCGGACGCGGCGGCAGCTTCAATGGTATGGAGCTATATCGGAGAATTG
>JAETOP010000084.1 GCA_021771675.1 Oscillospiraceae bacterium
CGCCACACAGAGTAGCGGTGGTGGACCTTGACCGTCCGCCGGCGGCGCTCTGGCTGGACATAAAAGGCATAGGCGTCGGTGCGTCCCAGACGCAGGGGATAGAGGCAGGACGCCACAACAATAGCGGCCAGGGCGCAGAGGATACTACCCAAAATCTCCGCCCAGCTCCAGTGGCCGACTGCCCAGACAACCGCCAGCAGTCCGGCGGTTTTGGTCAGCAGGGTGTAGGCCCCCAGGGCGGCTACATAGGAAAACACCAGGATTCGGCCCTCAAAGGGGAGCATGAACATATTTTCCGTGTTGGCCCGGTTGTCCCCGGCGGAGAGAGCCTGCCACATGACCCCGGCGGAGAAGGCGCCAGACATCAGGTACAGGATGGAGGGGGCAATCTCCACCTGGAGTCCGGAGATATGCAGCCCCCAAAAGACTACCAGCTCCAGAAAGAGCGTCCGAATAAGCCGCTCATAGTTCACGCCAAACAGCTTTTTGGCGGTGACTTCAAAGCTCATTTTCATCATGCAGGGCCTCCCGAATGTTGGCGGCGTTGATCTCGCCGCCCTCAAAGCTCCGGCGGATCTGTCCGTCCTCCAGCACCAATACCCGGTCGGAGGTCAGGGTGATGCTCTCCAGGATATGGGAGGAGAACAGGACCGTCCCGTACTCTTTGTACCCGGCAATCAGCCGGTACAGGTATTCCGTGCTCTGGAAGTCCAGCCCATTCACCGGCTCGTCCAGCAGGAGGAGTGGCCGCTTCAGGGCGAAGGCGGTGATCAGAAACGCTTTTTTCTTGTTGCCGGTGGACAAGTCCTTCAGCAATGTATCAATATAGTCCTCAAAGTGAAAGCCCCGCACCAGTTCTGCCACATCGGGCAATTTCATTTTGTACGCCGCCGCCACATAGGATAGGTACTCCCGGAAGGTGAAATACTGGAAGGAGTTGTCCTCGGCAAAGACGGTGTACCGGCACAGCTTGAAGCCTTTGTCCCGGAAACTGACCGTCTGGCCGTTCAGGCGGATGCCGTCGCAGCGGAAGCCCTCATGGAGACCGGACAGAGTTTTCAGAAAGGTGGTCTTGCCGGCCCCGTTCAGGCCGATCAGCCCCACCACTTCATGGGGCCGCAGCTGGAGGGAGAATCCGGACAGCACATTCTTCCCCTCGCTGTACCATGCGCTGAGGTTTTGCAGCTCCAGGATGTTCCCGCCCATGGTCAGCTCCCCCTCTTATCGTTCTTTGCCTTTTTCCAGGAGGCCCAGGCGGAATACCCGAAGGCCGCCCCCATCAGGACATAGAGCCCGGCCCACTCCAGATTGCCGGACAGGCCGCTGACGACCGCCGCCGCCAGCCAGATCAGAGCCAGGATACCACGAATAACAACATGACGCATAACAGTTTCCTCCTTGAAGCAGTGCTTCCTTTGATGTATCTGCATCATAGCAGAAAACCGGGCGCTGTGCGGGAATGTCCGCAAACGGCAGGTTTTTGACCGCGAAAAGGGGCGCTTGCCCGCAGAGGGTAAGCGCCCGGTAAGCTAAAATTCCAGGGAAATATCGTATTCATCGTCGATCAGTACATAGTTCACCGCATATTTTCGGGCAAATTCCAGCATCCGTGCATTATCGGCAAGCACGCCCTCCATTGTGCAGCCATCATCATCCAAACGATTTTCAATCACACTTGCGTATCCCTTTATATCGGGAAAATGATTTCTTATGTAGTTCTCGCTCATAATCAGGCAAACATATTTGATGTGGTCGAGATACTCCCCCTCAAAATCCTTTTTCCAGTCAAAAGGGATGTAGCACCCCTCGACGGTAAGGTTTTGCCCGTTCTCTATGGCGGTTTTGATCATTTCACGAACAATGGGCCATAAATATGCCATGAGGTCAGATTCTGCGCTCAGTGGGGTAAGTTCAGTATTTCCGCTCCGAATCAGCCCCATTTTCAGATGGTCTATTGATAAGTATGGATATTTATATTTTTCGAGCAGCTTCTGAGCAAGAACTGTTTTTCCACTGTGTGATGCTCCCGCTATCAGAACGATCATTTTTCTTCAATCTCCTCTATTTTAATTTCTCTCGCCCTCCTTGTCTGTTCGATAAATCGGAAGTTAGTGAATCGGTAATAATTCCATATTTTTTGCCCGCTTTAGATTTATTTTAAGGTCGTCATATCCAAACGGCTTGCCATGTCCCGGATATATTAGATTTGGTCTAAGTGCGATGATTGTTTCCCAAGATTTTCGGAAATCCGTTTTATCCTCCGCCCAAATAGTTATTCTGTGTAAACTTGGCAATCCGTTCATAGCAGCGTCGCCGCAGAATAGAGAACCGTCATTAGTTAAAAGAGATATGGAATCGGCGGTGTGACCGGGAGTATCAATGATTTTTCCTTGCAATAAAAGTTCCACTTGCTTACGACTTTGTTCGGTCACTTGAATACATCTACATGAATATTCTTGCGTTATTGGAGGAAACAAATGCTTGTCCTTGCCAACAAATTTCATTAAGAAACAAAAGAGCAAGGCAATCTTGGTTGTGCAACCGCCATGAAATCTGATTTTCATTTTGCCTCCCCCTTCGATAAAAAGTCAGTTATCAATCACCACTTTCCCATTGCTGTCAAGCAAGGGTGTGATAGACGAACCGCCAACGCCTTCTGTCATAATATAATTAACGCCTGTCTTTGTATCAACGATGATCCGGATGGTTCCGCTTCCGCTGTAGCTTTCTGCTTCTTTTACGCTGAATCTTTTTTCTTTCTTTCCGAACATAATCATTCCTCCGCTTTATAGCATCATCTGCAACACTATGTCCCAGACCTCCACGCATGAGCCTCTTCCAGCAAGCGGCCTATCAGTTCCTGCTTGCCTGTGGTATAGCTCCCTCGGTCATCTGCAAATTGCGCCGCCAACTTTTTCTTACAGGCATCGTACTCTATTGCTTTATCAGGAAAGCGGTTCAAATAATCCCGAAAATTGATATAGTTGTTCCATTCGGCTCCGTTCCATCTGACCACATGGATGTGGTGTGTACGGGTATCCTTTTCAAAGTCGCCCATTACAAACAGCAGCTGCCCCGCAACATCTTCTCCGCGAAACACAATGTCATGTTGTTTGAGCAATTCGACATAAGGCAATATATCGCCCAGGTTACGAACGCCTACGACAAGATCAATAATCGGTTTTGCATGAATGGAGGGAATTGCGGTGCTTCCGATATGCTGAATGTCAACTGCAACAGGTTCTAAAAGCCGCTTTAATGCTTGAATAGTCCTCTTCGCATTTTGCGTCCATTCCTCTTGATGCGGCGCCAGCATGACAGTTCCTCTTTTCAGCCCTGTCATACTTATGTCCTCTTAAAGATAACCGTCTGCTCCTTCATAGAGATTTTCCCGACCTGATACCCGTAGTCCGTCAATTTCTTTTTGTATTTCAGGAAAGAGTGGTCAATGGGTATCCCCGCGATCTCCTGGATCTGCTCAAAGGTCAATTTGAGGGTCTGGCTTCCATCCTTTTGCACATAGGCCCACAAAGCGTCGTATTTACTCATGAATATCCTCCATTCCTTGATAGGACAGTGTAGCCACCGCCCGGAAAACTTCCCCGGAGACACCGGCCTGCACCATGCCATCGTACTTTTCCGCGGCGGTCTGGGCGCTTTTCAGGCCCCAGCCGTGGAGACCGCCCTCGGTCTTGATGGTTTTCAGTTCGCCGTTCTCCTGGACAGGGGAGGCGGCGAAGCTGTTTTCCACCTTGATGACCAGCATCTGGTGGATGCGGCGGATGGTGAGGGCCACCATCCGTCCCGACGGGTCCGACACCTGCCGGGCCGCCTCGATGGCGTTGTCCAGCAGGTTCCCCAAAATCGCGCACAGATCCACGCTGCGGATGTTGGTGCGCCGGGGGAACTCCACCTGGGCCTGGAACCGGATGCCATCGGCCTCCGCCGCAGCCGCCTTGCTGTTGATCAGGTAGTCCGCCGTCTCGTCCCCTGTCCAGACGGTGGCGGTCAGGTTTCGCACCGGGGCCTGCAATTCATCCAGGTAGCGGACAGCCTCCCCGTACTTCTCATGGGTGAGGAACTGCCGCAAGACGCCGATGTGGTTGTGGAGGTCGTGGAACAGCTTGGCGTTGACCTGATAGGCCCGGTTGACGGCGGTATAGTCCCGCTCCAGCAGCTCGGCCTGCTCCGATTTCAGCTTTGCCAGTTCCTTTTCCACCTCGTACTGCCGGTTGATGTTGAACACCAGCACCGACATCATCAGCACCACCGCCAGAATGGTCCACATATAGAGGGTGTCGTCGGGGATCGACAAAACGGTCTGCTCCGACAGCGTGATGACCCCGAGGAATCCCGCCAGCGTCAGCGCAGAGACGGCCCGGAACGAGAATTTGCGGTCAATCTCCCGGTCTCTGGAGAGCCAGACCGCTAAAACGGCCAGCAGCCCGTGGAGCAGCCAGAGGGCGGCCTGTCCGGCCAATGTTCCGGTATTGAGGAAGTCCTGGGAGCGGAATAGCACGCCCATCCATGCCGGCAGGAGAAACGACCAGAAGGAGACGCCAATCTCGTAAAAGATGCCGACAAACAGGCCCATTCTCAACTCAGCCCCTTGCAGCCGGTGGGTACAGGCGGCAATCAGCACTGCCTCCAGAGCCATTCGGTAGAAATCCGGCGCATGGAGCAGGGACAGCAAAACCGTGAGAACCAGCGCCCCGGCCAGCCCCGCCGCGATACTTTTTCGATCTGGCCTTTTTATGGACAGCAGCCGGTGAACGAGGAACAACCCTACAAGAACACGCACCGCCCCGGCCAACAGGCCGGAGAACAGCAGAAACACGTCCGTCATATGTGTGCCCCCCAATAGGCGTTGATCTGCGCCTTTACCTCTTGCAGATGGGAGCGGCTGATGGGCAGCGCGGTGCCGTTTTTCAGGATGACCGCGCCCTCCTTGACCTGCATGACGTGGATCATGTTGACGATGCAGCCCCGGTCGATGAAGATAAATTCCTCTGCGGCCAGCTCCTCATAGACCTGCTGTAAGCTCTTGCGCACCTTGGCTGTCCCGTCTGCGGTTGCGATGCTGGTGTTCTTGCCGTCCCGGGAAAGGAAAAGGATCTCCTTATACGGGATTTTTTCCAGGCGGCTGTTGGTCTGGATGGTGTAGAACTGCCCCTCCTCCAACTCAATCAGCCGGATGGCGTCACAGATCGCCCCAGGGAGCCGCCGGGCGATGTCGTTCTTGGGGACGTACCGGAAGATGGACAGTTCAAAGGCGTCGATGGCATACTCCACATGGGAGGTAATGAAGATGATCTTCACATTGGGCAAAAAGGGCCTGATCTTCCCGGCCAGCTCCATCCCGGTGCTGCCGGGCATTTCAATGTCCAGCAGGATCAGGTCAAAGAAAAAGCCATCCTCGGTGATGTCGTACAGAAGGTTGTCGCTGTGGGTATAGGCGGCGATCTCGCCGGCGCTCCCACATTGCTTCAGACAGTCCTCCGCGATACTTCGGTTGGCCTGCACGGTGGCGCCGTCATCATCGCAGATGGCAATACGCAGCATGGAACAATCATCCTCCCTTATTATGACGAAATATTATACTACGGCGGCCCTATACTGGCAAGCGGTCATCAGCCCACTTGTAACCAAATGCTTTCTGAATGTCATGAAATGTTTTGCGGTGGCGCTCCGAAGCGCCCAAGATAAAAAGAGACAAATATTTATTATTTTTCTATTGACAGGCCAATATGTAATCGCTCTGTTTATCCAGCTTTTTATCAGCAACGGGAAAAGCAGGAAGATCATCACAAAGACAAACATGACCCGCAAAGTTGATCCCAGGCTGGGGTTCCTGGGGCTGTTGGGTTTCTTGGGGCTGGCCGGTTTTTGGACCTATTCCGCCATGGGCGCCGTATTCCCTTTTATGTTTTTCCTGTTCTTCGGCTTCTTCGGATTTTTCTATGAGGGAAAAATGTCCGGGATTTTTATGGACGAACGATTCCGTGAGAATGCCGCCCGCGCCCAGCTCAAAACATACAAAATCACGTTCAGCATTACGCTGATTGCATTGGTGATTCTCTGTCAGGGGAAGCTGTTCGGCAGTTTGGAATATACCCTGATTGCTGTCATCATCGTGCTTTCCCTCACCCTGGCCCTGGGCATTTTTCTCCCGGAGTATTTGCTGTACCGCTATGACCACGATGATCAGACGGAGGAGGCGGGGGAGTAAGGAATGGCGGAGTTTGAGTGCAGATTAAAAAAGTACCGGCAGCTGAAGGACTTGACCCAAGAGCAGCTGGCCGCACAGGTAGGTGTGCGCCGGGAAACCATCATGCGGCTGGAAAAGGCGCAGTACAATCCCTCCTTGAAACTAGCCATTGACATTTCCAGGGCGGTTGAGGCTCCAATCGAAGAAATATTCATCTTCGATTGATGGGACTCATGTCGCCGTCTGTATCTGCTCTTGAGGCGCTATAAAATAGCGGATGCGCCGTATCAACTCTGGGATATTGACCGGAGATGTCAAATAGTCGTTGACTCCCTCCTGGCGGTATTGGTATTCCGTAGCAAGATCCTTGCTGTCCGTCAAGATAAAGAGCGGCCGGAGTTTTACAAGGCTCCCATACTGTTCTGCTAAATGCCGCTGGCTGTGGAGCAGATCAAGCCCTGACCCATCGGGCAAAACGGTGTCGCACAGGATCAACTCGATATTGTCATCCTCCAGCAGCAGATCATTTGCGCCGGCCAGCGTTTCTGCGGTCACAATATAAAATCCCTTTTGGAGCATAGCTGCACTCAGTACCCCGGATCGCAGTCCATTACTGGTATCAGCGGTATCGGCATGAACATACAGCAGCTTATGAAAGACTGGCTGCGGCGCTCCGCACGATTGTCGGTAGGCGTATTCGATCAGCTTGTCGGCCACAAGACTGGTTCGCGTTTTGTCCAGGCAAAGCGTGGCGCCCCGCCGCACAGCCTCCGCTTCATAGTGGCTGGAAGAGTGGCAGGACACAATTAAAAATGGAAGATCGGCGTCTGTGGCTCGAACCATATCCAGCAGCTCCAGGCTGGTGCCATCCGGAAGATCAAGGTCGGAGCTGATAAAAAGCGGCCGCTCCTTTTCAATAACCTCCCTGGCCCCAGCCAAGGTGGCTGCAATTTGCACCTCATAGCCCCTGCGCTGCAATAGCTTTGCCAGGTTTTGTGCGATGGCGTTGTTGTCATCGACCAGCAGTATCTTTCTCATAAACCACACCTCGATTCCTTTGGTGAGGCCATTGTAAAACGCAAATGTCACAGAAATGTCCGAAGTGCTAAAAAATTTGAAAAAAGGAATAGCACCACAGAAGCAGCAGGGCAGCGCACGCTGCCCTGCTGCTGAGATAATGCCGCTGACTTTATTCATGTCAATTTGAGTTGGCACTTAAAAGGGCTGAATGTCATGAGATTTGCTATGCTGATCCTTCAAGCTACGAACTTGTAGCCGCTATTCACTACCGTCTGGATAAAGCCATGCGTGGGATCATCAGGATTTAGCTTTTTTCGGATCTGGCTGATAATATTGGTGACTGCGGCCATTCCGTTACCTTCTAACTCGCCCCAAACGTCCTCGTAAATTTGCTGCTTGGTGAACACCCAGCCTGGATGCTTCGCTAAATAGCAGAGCGTAAAAAATTCATAGTGACTCATAGGGATATGGATGCCACCTTTGTAGACGGCCTGCTCTTTTATACGAATCTCTAAATCCGAGAATGTCAGCACTTGCGGGGCCGTGATGCCACGTTCCTCTGATTCCTGAAGCAGGTCTATAGCCTGAACGCCTGTTTTTTCAGATAACAGTCCCATAAGCTCCTGCAAGATAGCTCCTTCTGATTCTGATTCACTTATTTCGAGCACCAAGATACGCACTTTCCAACAACCTCCCAACTTCTCCTAAATAGCTATGGAGATTTGTAATAGATTACTGCTGTAACTTAATGGTGTCCACAATAGCCATGCCACTGATCTGCTTCATTGGACGCCTGATTGCAATTCCGGCTGAAGCAAGACAAGTTACAACAATAATCAGGAGAGGGCCTACAGGAACAGTCCATCCTGTTCCCCACTTTTCAGCAATCAAATACTGAAACATTAGCTTGTTCAGCGGCAATCCCAAAACGCAGCCTGTTATACAGCCAAGGACTGCGTAGGTAAATGCTTCCGCCGCAATCATTTTGTAAAGCTGATTTACTCCCATGCCAATAGAACGCATAATACCATACTGTTTTGTTCGGGATGCAACGCTGGCATTCATGCTATTAAAGATGTTGAACACTGTAATGAAAGCGATAATAATCAGGAATCCGTAAATAAAAATTGCTCCTGTGTAATATGCGCTCTGTGATTCCTGATTGCTCAAACGCTTATCCGAAACAGAACTGTCTGCGGGGAACAAATCCCGTATTGCAGCGACAGCAGCATCGTCATTTGTATTTGAGAGCTGCACATCAATCGCTGTATAGCCAATATTCCCCGCCAGCTCTGTAAACGTCTGCTCCGAACAGACCACGTAGCCGCAGCTTCCTGCGCTGTTGACTGCATGAGCGGAAGATAATATGCCAGCTATGGTTATCTGCCGGCTTCCTGTATCAGTTTGGACAGTTAATCTGTCGCCTACCGACCAGTTCATACCGTCTTGATAGGCCACCAAAACGCCATCTCCACCTTCTTGCGGAATCTTGCCCTGGATCAATTCCTCCTTTGCCCATTGCATCTGGAGAACGTCATAGGAAACCAGTGTAGCGGTCCCATCTCCTTCATCGGAAGAAACGGGAACATTTACCCACTCCATCCGGCCAAATGCCCGTTCAACGCCATCCATACCGCTGATTTGGGCGATCAGCGTTTTATCCAGGACTGTATTTCCCATTGTAACGGTCAAATCGGCGGCGGACGGTGTAAGAGCGGGCATACCTTCCCCCAGGAAAACGACCAGCACTTGGAAGGACAGGAACATCGTAATGCTGATCGCATAGGAGCATGTCATTAGGAACAGATTCTTTTTGCCGGACAGCGCATGAAAAATCCCCATGCCTGTATCCACATGAAGGCTGCGCGTATTTGCGGCCCTTTTATGCTCTGCGAGTTGTGCGTTGCCGCTGATTGCGGTGATAGGCGATACTTTTGCCGCTTTTTTGGCTGGTGACAAAGCGGCCAGAATTACAATCAGAAAGCCGATGACCGCTCCGGCCAACAGTCCGCTGACACTGAACTGGAACATGGGGATTTCGGAAAAGCGTTCTCCGCTGACAGACTTCAGCAGGAAACAGGCAAACCATGTCACGATCTGACCGGCAATCAGGCCGATGGGGACACCTCTCATGCTCTGCCGCAATCCCTGCCTGATTACGAAATGCTTTACCTGTCCTCTGTCCGCGCCCAGGCATCGAAGCAGGCCATAAAACTGGACACGCTCCAAAACATTCGTATTGAAGCTGGCGGCAATCATCACAGTTCCCGCTATCAATACAAGCAGAATCAGAAACGTCGCTACAATGTAGAGGGATTGCATGGTGCTGTTTTCACTCTGTCCCATCAAGCCGAGCAGAGCTGTATTTTCCGCTACTTGTTTATCGGAGAGGCCGTATACGTCTCTGATTTCCTGGACAGCAGACTGGATATTTACGCCGGGCTTGAACTGGATGCGAAATGTTGTCCCATCCTTGGCGTTTTCATCTGCAATCTCCCGAAAACCATCCTCAGTGAGAACCATGCCATATATGTCTGCTTTGAGCAGGCTGCCCATATCCCGTAGTACCCCGGTCACACGGTAGTCTCTTGACCTTCCATCCTGCAAGGCGACTGTAACTGTATCTCCAACAGAGATGCCTAACTGCTCCAGCGCCGTTTGATTGAGCAGAGCTTCATTCGACTGTGCAGGATATGTCCCGTTTTGCAGCTCCATCTCTGTCAAAACCGAGAAAGCGGCCTCATTTGCTCCAGCGAAGCTGACTGTTTTGGAGCCTATTTCCCCTGTGCTGCCTTGATAAGTCCAGCCACAGACCGCCACATCAAGCCGGGCGCCTATCATTTCGGCGGTTTCTTCGCTGATACCGGTCACACTGGCGTGGTACTCTCCATTTGTTTTAATGAAATAGCTTTTTTGCGCACGGAGCGCCATATCCGCCATACTGAAAATTGCGGTCACAAGCAGCACTGAGAATACGATGCAGAGAACGGACATTCTGCTGCTTTTTCGATGTACCCGTTCATATTGGGGGACAAGTGCAAGATAGCTTTTCACTGCCGGACACCCCCCAAATCCTGCAAAACACCATCCGCCATACGGAAAACACGGTCGGCGGCGCCCGCCTGATTTTCGTTGTGCGTGATCATCAGGATCGTCTGCTGATACTTTGCCGACATAGATTGCAGGAGCGCAATCACTTCCTGGCTGTTTTTGCTGTCCAGGTTGCCGGTCGGTTCGTCGGCCATAATCAGGGCCGGCCGAGTGACCAGGGCGCGCCCAATCGCCACACGCTGCTGCTGTCCGCCGGATAGCTGGCTGGGCAAATGATTCCGGCGCTCCGTCAGTCCGAGCACATACAGCAGTTCATCCACAAATTTCTGATCCGGAGTTTTGTAATCCAGAAGAAGCGGGAAGGTGAGATTCTGTTCCACGTTCAGCTCAGGGATCAGGTTGAAGGATTGGAAGATAAAACCGATGTGCTGCCGCCGAAATACGGTCAGCTTCTTCTCAGACATGGAAAAGACATCTTTCCCATCAATCCAGACCTTACCCGATGTAGGATTGTCCAAGGCTCCCACAATGTTCAGCAGTGTGCTTTTGCCTGAGCCGGATTCACCAACGATGGCAATAAACTCTCCCCTGCGGACGGAGAACGAAACCTGATTTAAGGCGCGAACCTCCGCTTCACCCGATCCATAAATTTTGCACAGATTTTGTACTTCAAGAATATTCATGGCAAGTACCTCCTTACCATCCCATCATATCCCCTCCAGCTTACTTATAAATGACTTCTATCTTACTCATTTGTAAGATTAAAAAAGCTGAGTGTGAATGTGGTTCCGGTATTAAGTCTGCTCGCCACAGAAATCGTTCCTCTATGAAGCTCCACGATGGTTTTTGCAAGAGGCAGGCCCAATCCAATGCCATGACTGTCCTGTGAAAACCGGCTCCGATAGAAACGCTTAAAAATATGGTATAAATCTTCTGGACAAATTCCCTTCCCATCATCCTCGATCACAATCTTTGTGATAAGAGCGTTTTGCTCCCAACGGACATTGATATGCCCTCCTGACTCGGTATGCTCCAGCGCATTTTTAACAATATTCCCGACCGCTTCTGAAATCCATAGGGCATCGCAGCAGAGAGAGGCGTCCTCACTTCCTGACAGAGCGATAACTTTGCCCTCCTGTTCAGCGCGGATCTCAAAACGCTCCAAAACGTCCCGCATGAGCGTCTCAATGTGCTCCGGCGCCTTCTGCATCTGGATCATTCCCGCGTCCAGCCGCGCCAATTTCAGAAGTGTATAGACCACTGCCTCCATTCGCTTGATCTCCCGCAGGGATTTTTCAGAAAAACTGACGGCTGTTTCTGGTTCGCTACTATGGCTGCCAATGATCTCCTGATACATTTTCAAGGCGGAGAGCGGCGTTTTGAGTTGGTGCGAAACATCCGAGATCATCCCCTGCAAAAATTCCTTTGTCTGTTTCTCCTTTTCCGCATGAGCGGAGAGAATAGCGGACAGCTCATTCACCTCATGGAACAGGCTGTACCAGCCTCCAGTCTGCTCACATTCAATACGGGACGCAGCATTCCCGTCAAGAAATTCCCGGATTGCGCGGTCGGCGCTCTGGATCGCCTTGCGCTGCCTGCGCAAGTATAGAAACAGGAGCGCATACGTTGCGGTAAAAACAAAGAGCAGAAGCGCCGCCAGTGAAAACAGAAGCTGATTTCGATAGGCCAAAACCGTTGGAAGCAATGCTATGGAGGCTGCATCATGATACCCGAGCGGAGACAAGGCACGGAAGCCGCGTAAGATGTCCTCTTCGCCTTTTTCATCGGTAAAAGCGGAGAGGACAAGCGCATCGCTGTGATTCAGAAGATAGCCGGCCACACCATAATCGTGCGCAGTCAGATCCTCTTGGAAATGTTTTGCCAGGACAGAGGAAATCCCAAAAGCGAGCAAAAGAGACAAGATGCACACAATGGCAGTTCCGAATAGCAGCGTTTTGGCTTCTTTTTCTAACTTCCACATGGCATTTCCTCACTCCACAACCCACTTATATCCAATTCCGCGTTCTGTCAGCAGATACTTCGGAGTATTTGGCGTTTCCTCGATCTTATTTCGCAGACGGCGGATATAGACGGACAGAGTGTTGTCGTCCACATAATTGCCGGCCCCATCCCACAAGCTGTCTAAAATGGTTTCCCTTGTCAACAGATGGTTTGGATTCCGCATCAGCAGACAGAGCAGCTTGTATTCAACCAAAGGAAGCGAAAGCAAATTGCCATTTTTCCAAACAAGTCGTTCTATAAGATCTACCTTAATCCCATTTGCATCCAAAAGCATTGACCTTGAAAATCCAGCCGAGCGGCGGAGGAGCGCGTTGATTCTCGAAAGCAGTTCGTTGAGCTTGAATGGTTTTGTGATATAGTCGTCTCCACCCATATCCAGACCTTTTACAACGCTGATCTCCTGGTCGGATGCCGTCAAAAAAATAATTGGAACAGATGAAGTGCCCCGCACTTCTTTGCAAATATCAAACCCGCTTCCATCCGGCAGGGTAACATCCAACAGGAGCAGATGATAAAGATTGCTTTTGAATAATGCCAACGCCTGTTGCACGGTCCGGGCGTTATCCACAGAATAGCCGCTGTTTTCCAAAGTATATTGCAGGCCGTCAATCAGGCTCAAATCATCCTCAACATAAAGAATCCTTTCCATCATCTATTTCCTTTCGGATGCAAGTTCAGAATTGCAGGGGGCTATATTCAGCAGCACGCTCAGATAATACTGCCTTCCGTTTTTCTCCGTCAGCATTGCCCCGTGGTACTTTTCCGCCACTGCCTTGATGTTGGAAAGACCGGTTCCCGCCGGGGGCATGGGTTCATCGGAGCAGGTATTCTCAAAGGTCAGCATATAGAAGTCCCCCTGCTGTTTCCCGCTGATGCGGATCGCCTTGGCTCCATCGTTGGCACGGCAGGCGGCGATGGCGTTGTCCAGGGCATTGGCAAAGAGTACGCACAGGTCAAAGTCGTCGATCCCGCAGGGCTTGGGCAGGACCAGGGACACCTCCGCCGCGATCTCCTTCGCCAGCCCCAGCTTTTCTCCCAACAGGATGTCAACCACCGAGTTACCAGTCTGGTATGGGAAAGACAGAGCTTCCGAGACTGCCTCCAGCTTTTTCAGGTACTCCCGGCCTTCCTCCAGGTTTCCGCTGCGGAGTAGGCCGTCCAGGACAGATAAATGATTTTTGATGTCATGGCGAAAAGATTTCGTTTGCTCATAGCGGGTCTGAGCCTCTGTGATGTAGACCTTTTGTGCATGGGCTGCCTGGGTCAGCGATTGCAGCTCCGCCTGGGCCTGGAACCCCTGGCAGAGATGGCGGTAAGCATACAGGGTACACAGTAGCGCCGCCAGCCCCATCACTTGCAGGAGCAGCAGCGTACTGTGCTTGCCGACCTCCTCCAGAGAAATGATAGGGGCAAAAAAGCTGTAGGCGGTATGGAGAATATAGAGCTCTGCGGCAAAGAAAAACAGCCCGGGAAACAACAGAAGTCCAATATAGGGGGGTTGACTGCCCTCTGTCCACGTCAGGAGTTTCAATACAGCATGGTAACAACAGATGCAAAGTCCGAAGAAAAGGACCTGTGCCACTATAAGCAGCAGATACAGCAGCGGGCTTCCAATAAAATGAGGAAAGAACGCCGCCTCCACGGAGTTGATGATCCCGAAAGAGAGTTGGGAGACGTAGAAGGCCAGCACGGAAGCCAGCCAGGATACGGATCGTTGATTTCCCATCCAGAAGCGGCTGACGGCATACAACTCCAGTACACCCACAGCAACGGAGACTACCCCGCCGACGTCAAATTTGGCTGGGATAAGCTGAAGTGCAGCCAGGAGGAGAATGTAAGCGGCGAAGTGCCACAGTTTCTGTTTCTTCCTGGTGAGGCGCCCAGCAAAGATTATGTGCATCACCCCCTGCCCACCGAGGCAGAGGCCATCCATAAACAGGCTAAACCAGTCCAAGTCAAATCCCCCTCTCTTTCATATAGCGCAAAAGGGCCTGGGTCAGCTCCCGCTCCCGCAGCCGGGAGGCGGGGATACGCTCCCCCTGGGACAGCAGGACCTGCCCATCCTGGCACCCGCGCACATAGTCAAGATTGACCAGATAGCTCCGATGGCACTTGAAAAAGCGCCCGTCTACCCGCCGCTCCAGATCCTCCAGCTTGTCATAGTAGTCGCTCACGGTCCCGTCTTGTTTATGTAGATAGACCTTTCGGCCCAGCACCTCGCAGTACACGATGTCCGAGAGGAGAACGACCTCGCAGCCGGTCCCCCGCTGGATCACGAGGTCCTCAGCCGTCCTCTGTTCCAGAGAGCGGAGGACCCGATCCATTGTCCGGCAAAAGCGGGCGCTGTCCAGGGGCTTGAGCAGATAGTCAAATGCCTCCACCTGGAAGGAGTCGAAAACGCACTCCTTCAGAACCGTTACAAAAATCAGCAGGCTGTGAACGCCCCGCTGGCGCAGCAGCCTGGCCGTCTCCATTCCATCCGGCTGTTCCATCTGGATGTCCAGGAAGATCACATCAAAGCTGCCGCCGCTCTCCAACAGGGCGCAGCCATTGGAAAAGCTGCTGAGGTCGTAATCAGTCAGTGATTTTTCTTTCATATAGCCCGCGAGATGACCGGCAAGTTCCCGGGCCATCAGCGGCTCGTCGTCGCAGATCGCAAATGTTATCATGTTCACCACCACGTTTTCCTATCAATTCATCAGATTAACAAAAGCAGGACAGGGATGCAACCCCGATGTAATGGAATGTCGCAGGTATGTAATGAAATGTTTTTGCACCTCTTAAAAGGCCAGCGGAGCAGCCTCAGCCGCCCCGCTGGCCTGGAGGGGAGATGGAGTTACAGTCAGGTAATATCTCGTTTCTGATATACCTTTACCGCGATCCGATAGGAGATAAAGAACCAGACGGCGGAAATCGCAAGCACAATGTTAAACGCCAAAAGGATGTTTTCTTTTACCGGAATAAACAAATTGGTAAGAAGAACGATCCCCACAATGATTCCCGTGGATGCCATGAAGGACATCATAAACACGATCTGGGATTTTTCCGGGTCAAACAGATAGGCGCAAGGTAAGCTGATGCCGCCGGCCAGCAGCGTGGCGCTTATACCAATCGCCCCATACAGGCACAGGGAATGGAGGGTAATATCAGCGCCGAAAAATCCGAGAGCGAGACAGGGAAGCAGTGCGGTGATCAGGCCCAGAACGGCGAGCAGAATGTAAAACACAAATTTTTCCCCGATGATCTGCCCTCTCGATACCGGCATGGTCATCACGTTTTTGTTCCACTTGGAGGCGGCGTCGCTGGTGATGCTGATAAAGACCGCGGTGGTGGAGGCGACCGGCGCCAGAACCAGCAGGGCGCTTGTTTCAAGAAGAAACGACAGCCCAAAGCCCAGAACAACCAGGCTGACTACGGTGACCAGGATATTGCTTCTGGCAATATAGAGGTCTTTCAACAGAACGCCCTTCATTATTTTTCCCCCTTTACATAGAGCAGCATGATCTCGTCAATGGTGGCCGGGACAACCATGGCCTTGGGATATTTCTTCTGCATCTTCTCCCGGTCGGCCACCAGAACCTGCCATTCATAGTCCATTTTTCGGTACACGATCATATCGGTTTTATCCAGCGCGTCAAACTGTGCCGCTCCGCATTTGATGACGCCGTACTGCTCCACCAGTTCGTCCTTGGGCTTGGAGAAAACCACTTTCCCCTCATGGATAAACACGATATAGTCCGCAATCTTCTCTAAGTCGCTGGTGATGTGGGAGGATACCAGAATGGAGTGGTCTTCCTCCTGCACGAAGTCCAGCAGCATATCCAGAATGTCGTCCCGGATCACTGGGTCCAGCCCGCTGGTGGCTTCGTCCAGAATCAGCAGCTTGGAGTGGTGGGAAAGGGCGACTGAAATCGCCAGCTTCATCTTCATCCCCTTGGAAAACTGCTTGATCCGCTTCTCCGGAGGCAGAGAAAACTGCTTCAAAAGGCGGAAGTAGGTTGTTTCATCCCAGGAGCGGTAGATGTTCTTCATAACAGCGTTGAGCTTCTTCGGGGAAAGGATCTCAGGGTAGTTGCTGCCGTCAAAGACTACGCCGATCTCTTCCTTGGTATCGCCGTCCAGCCCGTCTTTGCCCAAAACAGAGACTTGGCCGGCCTCCTTTTGGATCAGGCCCAGCGCCGCGTTGATCGTCGTACTTTTTCCGGCGCCGTTTTCCCCAATCAGCCCTACAATGGAGCCGCTGGGGACAGAAAAAGAAACCTGATCCAAAACAAAATCCTGATACGTTTTGGTCAGTCCTGAAACAGTTAAAGCATTTGTCATGGTCAATCCTCCTCATACAGAAGCGTCAGCAGGTTCAGCATTTTGTCAAGAGGTATCCCGCTTGTGCGGGCAATCTCAATCGCCTCGCTGAAATGCTCCTC